>NZ_JBNTJW010000001.1:222809-540703 GCF_051195055.1 Halobellus sp. EA9
GTTGGCGGTCGGCCGCGGGGGACCGGCCGACCGCGGGGGAAAACGGAGTGCCGTCGCGTCGGGGTCGGTTCCGGGCAGTCGTCCCGGGGAGCGACGGTACGGAGCGTGGGGTGTGTGGGAGTGTGGGAGCGTGAGCTACGGCGACGACGACACCCGGCGGGCGCGCGCCTCGCGGACCTCGGCCCCCTCGCGGATGGCGTCCTCGCAGTGCGGACAGACGCGGGCGTCCTCGAACCCCTCGGGGGCGAACACCCGGACGTAGTCCCGAGAGACGAAGGATCCGCAGTTCTGGCATTCAGGCATCGGCGCCCACCTCGGTGACGGTTCGTTCGAGCATATCCACTTGATACGAAGGGTGCAAGTGGCCTAACACGACACCCTATGTTGTTAGGGAATTCCCGGTTTCAGGGGCAGTTATTTATCCGTGGCTGTATTCCCTTCCGATAGTAGATGACATCGGGCGGATCGGCCGACAGCGAGCGAACCGGGGCGTCAGCGGCGGCCGAATCCGGCGCTCGCAAAGTGCCGAACACCGACGGCGGCGTGGACGCGCCGGAGGCGACCCCCGTCGTGCTCGTCGTCGACGACGACAAGGACCTCGCGGACACCTGCGAGTACTGGCTCCGGGACGACTTCGACGTCCGGCTGGCCTACGGCGGCGAGGAGGCCCTCGAAGCGGTCGACGAGGCGGTCGACGTGGTGCTCCTCGACCGGCGGATGCCGGACCTCTCCGGCGACGAGGTCCTGGCGGAGATCGACGCCCGCGGCCTCGACTGCCGGGTGGCGATGATGACCGCGGTCGAGCCCGACACCGACATCGTCGACATGCCGTTCGACGAGTACCTCGTCAAGCCGGTCGGCGAGGACGACGTCGTCGGCACCGTCGAGGAACTGCTCGTCCGCGCGGAGTTCGACGCGCGGGTCCGCGAGTACTTCGCGCTGGAGTCGACCGAGGCAGTGCTCGAATCCCGCAACCTCGCCGAGCTCGGCGATCCCGACGCGCTCGACGACCTGACGGCGCGGGTCCAAGAGCTCAGGGCCGAGCGCGAGTCGGAGATCCGCGAGCGCGAGCGCCAGCTCGAACGCGCCCGCCGGATCAACGGCTTCCTACGGCGGATCGACCAGGCGCTCGTGGACGCGACGACGCGCGCGGACATCGCCGAGACGGTCTGTGAGTCGTTCGAGTCCGCGCCGTACGACGGCGCGTGGATCGCCCGATACGACGAGGCGGTCGACGCCGTCGAGCCCCAGGCGACCGCGGCGTCGGTCGTCGCTCCGCTCGCCGACGCTCAGGAGGCGAGCCCCGACGGCGGGTCCGCGACCGCGGGCCCCGGGAAGTCCTTCGATCCGACGCGAACGGTCCGGGCCGCGATCGACCAGCGGGAGGTCGTCACCGCGCCCGTCTCCGAGGCGCACGTCGAGCGCGTGCTGGCCGATCCCGAGCCGATCGAGGGCCAGCGGCGGGCAGTCGTCGTGCCCGTCCGGTACCGCGATACGGTCTACGGCGCGCTCGTGGTCTACGTCCGCGGCGCGATCACCGACGAGGAGCGATCGATGCTCGGCGAGGTCGGCGAGACGATCGGCAACGGCATCAACGCCGCCGAGTCGAAGCAGCTGCTCTACGGCGACACGGCGGTCGAGTTGGTCTTCGAGCACACCGACACCCGCGACGTCGTCGTCGACCTCTCGCTCGAGTTCGGGGCGACCGTTCGGATGGGAGCGCTCACGCCGTCGGACGACGGGGTCGTCTCCTGTTACCTCTCCGTCGAGGGCGTCGACGCCGGCTCGATCATATCCGCGATCGCGCCGCTCGACGCCGTCGCGGACGTGCGAACGATCTCCGAGGAGTCCGACGAAACGCTCGTCGAGCTCCGGCTGACCGACGGCTCGGCGCTCGTGACGGTCGCGGAGCTGGGCGCGACCGTCGAGTCGTTCACCGCGACCGACGGCGTCGGCGAGCTCGCCGTCAGGGTGCCGCCGCAGTCCGACCTCAGGGCACTCACCGCCGCGGTACAGAAGTCGTTCCCGGAGACGACCGTGGTGGCGAAGCGGGAGGTCGAATCCGAGGTGCAGTCGCCCTCGGCGTTCCGGAAGCAGCTCGAAGAGAAGCTGACCGACAGACAGCGCGACGTGATGGAGACGGCGCTGGCGTCGGGGTACTTCGAGTGGCCGCGCGGGAGCACCGCCGAGGAGGTGGCCGACGCGCTGGGCATCGCGGCGCCGACGTTCCACGAGCACCTGCGCGCCGGCGAGCGGAAGCTCATCGAGTCGTTCTTCGCGGAGACCGCGGGGGACCGGACGGCATCAGGGGACGGCGCGACCGGGAGCGACGACTGATAGTGATTACTCTCACTGTTTACCGCCGAATGCGACGCCCGGTGACGGCGCTCGGCGGTAAGAGACCAGAGTAATCACTATGAGTCCGACCCGCATCTGGCGATTCGCGGGGACGGAGCCTCGGCCGAATCGCGTCCGAGTCAGGCGTCGTTCATCCGCTGGCTCCGCTCGCCGCCGCAGGTGTGACATTTCGTCACGCGGTAGGGCTCCCGCGAGAACGCCCGGTTGGTCCGCTTTTTGCTCTCGGTCTTGAGTTCGATCGAGACCTCGTGGGGCGTCCGGGCGTCGCAGGCGTCGCAGTACTCGGTGAGTTCGGTGACGGTGGGCTGGCTTTTGGACATCGTTTGTTCGGTACCAGAAACGAGGAACGGTAGTCCATTGACACCGCGCCCTACAATATTAGGCCCACGGTGCGGGCGCCCGATTCCGGTTCCGGTGTCGCGGGCGGTCTCGGAGCCGTCCAATCAGACGCCGCCCTGTCGGTAGATGAGGTTCCGCTGGATCTCGTTCGCGCCCTCGTAGATGACGGGGATGCGGACGTCGCGGTAGATCCGCGAGATCGGGTACTCCTCCAGCACCGACCGGCCGCCGTGGAGCTGCATCCCGCGCTCGGCGCACTTCACGGCCATCTCGGTGGATTTGGTCTTCGTCGCGGCCGCCCAGAAGCCGGCGTCCTCGTTCTCCTTGACTTTCCGGGCGGCCCGCCAGTTCAGCGCGCGCGCCGATTCATATTCCATCCGCAGGTCCGCGAGTATGTGCTGGGTGGACTGGAACTCCGAGAGCGTCCGCCCGAAGGCCTCGCGCTCGTGGACGAACTCCCAGGTCTCCTCGATGGCGTGGGCCGCGAGGCCGATGCCGTGACCGCCGACGACGACGCGGCCGTGGTTGAAGAAGTCCGCGAGGGCGTAGAAGCCGCCGCCCTCGGCGCCGACGAGGTTCTCCTCGGGGATCTCACAGTCGTCGAAGACGATGTGGCCCTGCTTGGAGGCGCGCATCCCGATCTTCTCGGGGATGTGTTCGGCCTCGTAGCCGGGCGTGTCGGTCTCGACGATGAACATCGAGTAGTTGCCGTAGCGGTCGTCGCCGTCGCCCGTCTTCGCGTAGACGGTCAGCCAGTCGGCCTCCACGGCGTTGCCGACCCAGTACTTTTCGCCGTTGAGGACCCAGCCGTCGTCGGTCTTCTCGGCTCTGGTGGTCATCCCGGCCATATCCGAGCCGGTCTGGGGCTCCGAGACCGCGAGCCCCGAGAGCTGTTCGTTGGCGGCGACCGGGCGGAGGTACTCCTCTTTCTGCTCTTCGGTGCCGTACTTCTCGACGATCTCGCAGCCGAACGAGGCGAGCATCAGCGTGAGCGCGATCCCCGCGTCGGCGGCGTAGAACTCCTCGTTGATCGCGAGCACTTCTTCGAGGTCGTAGCCCTTCCCGCCGTACTCCTCGCCGATGTCCTGGGCGACCAGTCCCGCGTCCATCCCCGCTTCGAGGATCTCCCAGGGGTACTCGCCCGAGCGGAAGTACTCCTCGGCGTTCGGTCGGATGTACTCGTCGGCGAACTCGCGCGCCTCCCGTTTCACCTCGCGGGCGTGCTCCGGCACGACCGACTCGTCGAGTAGGTCCATAGCCCAGAGTGGGAAGCCACGAGCAAATAACTCTCGGAACTTTGAAAAACTTAAAACTCGTTTACCATTACTCGTCGCGGTCGCCGTCGGGCGGCGATTCGGCGGCGTCGGCCGCGCCGCCGGTGGCGGAGTCCTCGTCGGCCGGCGCCCGATCGCCGTCATCCCCCGAGAGGCGGTCTCTGACGGCCGCGCGGTCGACCGTTCCGGAAACGGTCCGGGGGAGCGCGTCGGCGAAGGCGACGGTCTTGGGGATTTTGTAGGCCGCCAACCGCTCGCGGGCGAAGTCGAGCAGGTCCGCGCGGTCGGGGTCGCCCTCGCCCGCGCCGACGACGAGCGCCGAGACCCGCTCGCCCCACTCGGCGTCCGGCACGCCGACCACGGCCGCGTCGGCGACGTCGGGGTGGCCGCGGAGCACCTCGACGACCTCGCCGGGGTCGACGTTCTCGCCGCCGGAGACGATCCGGTCGTCGAGGCGGTTCAGCACCGTGAGAGAGCCGTCCTCGTCGCGGACCCCGACGTCGCCCGTGTGGAAGCCGAACGGCCCGAACGCGTCCTCGGTGGCCGCGGCGTCGCCGTAGTAGCCGGGCGTGACCGTCGGCGCGTCGACGACGATCTCGCCGGGTTCGCCGGGCGGCAGGGACGCGCCCGCCTCGTCGACGACCGTCACCTCCGTGAAGAGTAGCGGCCGGCCGACCGAGTCCGGCGCCGCAAAGGCCTCCCGGGGCCGCGCGGTGGCGATCTGGGAGGCCGTCTCTGTCATCCCGTAGGTCGGGTGGACGGGCACCGAGTAGGCCTGACACCGCTCGATCAATTCGGCGGACGCGGGCGCGCCGCCCAGCAGGACCACCCGAAGCGACTCCGGGAGCGTCCCCCGCCGGTCGAGCATCCGATCGAGCATCGTGGGCACGAGCGACGTCGCGGTGACGTCGTAGCGGTCGACGTCGTCGACGGCCGGGCCGGCCGCGAACGACTCCCGGAGGACGACCGCCATCCCGTACAGGGGCATCCGGAGCACCGGCGCGATGCCGCCCATATGGTGCAGCGAGAGCGTCACGAGCCAGCGGTCCGTCGGATCGAACCCGAGCCGGAAAACCGACGCGACCGCGCTGGCCAGGAGGTTCTCGACGGTGAGCCGGACCGCCTTCGGATCACCCGTCGTGCCGGAGGTAAAGAGGATCAACTGCGTGCCGTCGAGCGCCCAGTCGGCGGGCTTCACCTCCTCGGCGGGCGTCTCAGACAGCGCGACGGGCCGCTCGGTCGAGGGGTCGTCGACGGCGAGGACGGTGATCGGTTCGGAGTCGGGCGCGAACTCGAATTCGGATTCCCGCTCCGGATCGGTGTCGGCGTCGGCATCAGCTGCGGGCTCGTCTGAATCGCCGGCGCCGGCCTCCGCCCCTTCGATCCGCGAGACCGCGTCGACGACGGCCGCCTCCGTGTCCTCGCCGCAGACGACGCTCGTCACGTCGGCGGCGTCGATCTGGCCGGCCAGTTCGCGGGGGGTGAGGCCGTCGCCCATCGGGACCAGCGTGGCCCCGAGCCGCATCGCGGCGTGGACCAGACAGACGTATTCGAGCCGCGATCGGAGGACGGCGCCGAGGTGGTCGCCGGGATCGACGCCCGCCGCGGCGAGCCGTCCCGCGAGGTCGTCGACGAGCGTGTCGAGGTTCCCGAAGGTGTAGCCGTCGCCGCTTTCGGCGACCACGAGCGCCTCGCCGTCGGGTTCGATCCGCGCGCGGTGAGAGAGAAAATCGCGCATCGGATTCGTGTTCGGGGAGCGGCCGCCAAAACTGTACTGTTGGTCGTCAGCGGGCGTCGGCGCTGTCGTCGTCGTGGCCGTCGTCGCCGTCGTGCCCTCCGACCTCGACGTACTCCACGAGGACGCCGCCAGTCGATTTGGGGTGGAGGAACGCCACCTCGTGACCCCACGCGCCCGGTCGGGGCTCCTCGTCGATCAGATCGAGGCCGGCCTCACGGGCCCGCGCGAGTTCGGTCGCGACGTCGTCGGTCCGGAGCGCGACGTGGTGGATTCCGGGACCGTGGCGGTCGATGAAGCGGGCGATCGGTCCCGACTCCTCGGGTTCGAGGACCTCGAAGTAGCCCGACTCCAGTTCGAGGAAGCGGACGACCATCCCGTCGAAGCGCTCCTCGTGGACGAGCGGCGCGTCGAAGACGGCCTCGAACGTCGCCGCGAGGTCGGCCCCGTCGTCGGTCGCGATCCCGAGGTGATCGAAAGCGAGCGGCATCTAAAACCTCGGCTGGTACTCGCCGAACTCCTCGCGGAGCACGTCCGAGATCTCGCCGACCGTGGCGTACGCCTTGACCGCGTCGACGATCGGCGGGACCAGATTCCGGTCGCCCGCGGCGGCGTCGGCGAGCACGTCGAGCGCGGCCTCGACCGCCTCGTCGTCGCGGTCGTCTTTCACCTCCTGGAGCCGCTCTTTCTGCCGGCGCTCGTCGTCTTCGTCGACCTCCTCGATGTCGACCTCGGGCTCCTCGTCGACCTGGTACTCGTTGACGCCGACGACGATCCGCTCGCCGGATTCGATCTCCTGCTGGCGCTCGAAGGCGACGTCCTGGATCTGCCGCTTGACCCAGCCGGACTCGACGGCCGCGAGCATCCCGCCGCGCTCGTCGACCGCGTCGAGGATCTCGCGGGCCTCGGCCTCGATCTCGTCGGTGAGCGACTCGACGGCGTAGCTCCCGCCGAGGGGGTCGATCGTGTCCGCGACGCCCGACTCGTGGGCGAGGATCTGCTGGGTCCGCAGCGCCGTCCGCACCGACTGCTCGGTCGGCAGCGACAGCGCCTCGTCCTTGCCGTTGGTGTGGAGGCTCTGGGCGCCGCCGAGGACGGCCGCGAGCGCCTGGTAGGCGACGCGGACGACGTTGTTCTCGACCTGCTGGGCCGTCAGCGTCGAGCCGCCGGTCTGGGCGTGGAACTTCAACTGTCGGGACTTGGGGTTCTCGGCGCCGAAGCGCTCGTCCATTATCTCGGCCCAGAGTCTCCGGGCCGCACGGAACTTCGCGACCTCTTCTAGGATGTTGTTGTGGGCGTTGAAGAAAAAGGAGAGCTGCGGCGCGAAGTCGTCGACGTCGAGGCCGGCGTCGAGCGCGCGCTCGACGTACTCGATGCCGTCGCCGAGGGTGAAGGCGATCTCCTGGGCCGCGGTCGAGCCCGCCTCGCGGATGTGGTACCCCGAGATCGAGATGGTGTTGAACTTCGGCACCTCCGCGGCGCAGAACTCGAAGACGTCGGTGATGAGCCGCATCGACGGCTCCGGCGGGTAGATGTAGAGGTTGCGCGCGATGTACTCCTTGAGGATGTCGTTCTGGATCGTGCCCCGGAGCTCCGCGCGGTCGACGCCCTGCTCGTCGCCGATCGCGACGTACATCGCCAAGAGAACCGCAGCGGGGGCGTTGATCGTCATCGACGTCGACACCTCGTCGAGGGGGATGCCGTCGAAGACGACCTCCATATCCCGGAGGCTATCGATCGCGACGCCCGCCTTCCCCACCTCGCCGGCGGCCATCCCCGCGTCGGAGTCGTAGCCCTTCTGAGTCGGCAGGTCGAACGCCATCGACAGCCCCGACGAGCCCTGGTCGATGAGGTAGCGGAAGCGCTCGTTCGTCTCTCTCGCCGTTCCCATCCCGGCGTACTGCCGCATCGTCCAGAGGCGCCCGCGGTGCATCGTCGGGTAGACGCCGCGGGTGTAGGGCGCCTCGCCGGGGAACCCGAGGTCCGATCCGTAATCGAGGTCGGCGACGTCGTCGGGGGTGTAGAGCCGTTCGAGCTCCTGGCCGCCGGTGTCGGTCGTGAAGGTCTCGCGCCGCTCCCCGAAGCGCTCTAGGGTCGGATCGAGCGTCTCCGCCTCCCACTCGCGTTTGGCCTCGCGGATCCGCGCGAGGTCGTCGGGGTCGAACATACCGAAGCAAGCGCCCGCCGGCTATTCAAACTGTCCGCGCCTCCGCGACGCCGCCGGACGGCGCGAGTCGCCAGAAGGAACAAGGCCATTACGGACGCCCACAAACGCCGGGGTATGACCGACGAAGTCGACCCGGACCGGGTCCGCGGCGGGCAGATGACCGACGCGGAGATCGACGCGTACCTGGAGGCCCAAGGGACCGGCATCCTCTCGCTGGCCGACGGCGACGAGGCCTACGCGGTGCCGATCTCCTTCGGCTACGAGCCCGGTCGGGCGGTCTTCGCCTTCTGGCAGTTCCGACCCCAGAGCCGGAAGATCGCGTTCAGCGAGACGACAGAGCGGGCGTGTCTCTCCGTCTACGACATCGAGTCCCACCGGAACTGGCGGAGCGTCCTCGCGTTCGGGCCGATCGAGGAGCTGTCGACCGGCGAGTGGGGCGACATCGGCTCGCTGATCGACGAGAACGCGTGGTCGCCGGACCTCACGGGCGTCGGCAGGCGCCAGCTCTCGATCATCGGCTACGAGATGGAGATCGAAGAGGCGACCGGCCTCCAGCGGGTGCCGGACGACGCCGAGTGAACGGGGACGCGAAACGCCCCCAGAGCCCGCGGTTCGCCACGTTTTTGCTACCGGCCACCCTCGCTTCGGCCAGCTATGTTCGGCGGAGGCGGAATGAACCCCCGGAAGATGAAGCAGATGATGGAACAGATGGGCATCGACGTCACCGAGCTCGACGCCGAGGAGGTCGTCATCAAGACGGCCGGCGAGGAGCTCGTGTTCTCCGACGCCCAGGTCACCCGGATGGACGCCCAGGGCCAGCAGACCTACCAGGTCGTCGGCGAGCCCGAGAGCCGCGAGCGCGGGGCCGGCGAAAGCGGGAGCGGGAGCGAGGGCGACGCCGAGGAGGCCGGATCCGACGACGGGGTCCCGGCCGACGACGTCGAACTCGTCGCCGAGCGCGCGGGCGTCGACAGCGACGCGGCCCGCGAGGCGCTCGAAGCCGCCGACGGCGACCTGGCGGCCGCCATCTCCCGGCTGGAGTGAGCTTCCTCCTCGTCCACGACGACCGCGAGTACCTCCGGGCGCCCGGCGACGAGCTCCAGACGGACCTCGGCGTCCTGGAGGTCCCCGAGGACGTCGAGCCGGGCGACGTGCTCGAAACCCACCTCGGCGAGCCGTTCGTCGTCCGCCGCCTGCGCGGGCCGGACCTCTTCAATCACTTCGAGCGCACCGGCGCGCCGATGATGCCCCGCGACGTCGGCCTGATCGTGGGGCACACGGGCGTCGCGGCCGGCGACCGCGTCCTCGACGCCGGCACGGGCACGGGCGTCCTCGCGGCCTACCTCGGGCGGATGCACGCCGAGGTGACGACCTACGAAGTCGACGCCGGCTTCGCCGACGTCGCCCGCGAGAATATGCGGCTGGCGGGCGTCGACGACCGGGTCGACGTCCGGACGGGCGACCTGACGGAGCACCTCGACGACGTCGTCGACGAGGCGCCGTTCGACGCGGTCACGCTCGACACCGGCGACGCTCCCGCGGTCGTGCGGCGCGCGCCCGACCTGCTCGCCGACGGCGGCCACGTCGCCGTCTACTCGCCGTTCGTCGAGAACAGCCGCGAGGCCGTCGCGGCCGCGCGCGAGGCCGGCCTCGTCGACGTCGAGACCTTCGAGACCATCCAGCGCGAGATGGACTTCGGCGAGCGCGGCTCGCGCCCCTCGACGGCCGGCGTGGGCCACACGGGCTATCTCACGTTCGCGCGGAACGGCCGCTAGCGCCGGGAGAACGCGTCTTGTTCGGATCCGTCGTCCGCTCGCTCACCGGTATCGGCTCACCGAATGGACCGGATCAGCGAGAAGAGTTCCTCGCGGCCCCGCTCGGCGTCGAACGCCTCCGGCTCCGGGAGCGAGAGGGGGTAGGCCCCGCCGCCGAGGAGGTAGTCCCGCTCGGCGGGCCAGACGGCGAAGAACGCCTCCACCGGCAGGTCCAGCCCGCCGACGCCGACGCGGGCGCGGTACCGCGTCGCCGACGTGGTCGCGTCGCCGACGTCGATGCGGTGGGAGTCGGCGCGGGCGATCCCGTCGAAGCCGCGGTTCCGGAGCACGTCCTCGAACTTCGATTCGGCCCGGTCGGTGACGAGTCGGGTGAGCGCCCGCGAGGGCGGCGCTCGCGGGCGGATCCGGAGCCGACTCGCGAAGGCGAACCGCCAGGTGGTCTCGACGCCCGTCACGTCCGCGAGCCGCTCGCGGAGGTCGACGTCCTCGTAGATCCGCGTCGAGGTCTCGATCGAGGCGACGCTCACCTCCAGCGGCGTCCGGAAGTCCTCGGCGACGAGCCGCCACCCCTCCGGGACCGACAGCTCCGGCGGTGGGACGTCGGGAGACACGGGTCGCCGTTGGGCGGCGAGCGACTTAAGTCGCGGCGTCAGCGCGACCAAGCGTCGTAGAACGCCTCGGCCGGACGATGGACACGCTGGGACTCGAACCCAGAGCCTCCCGCACGGCCGACGGCTCACGCGCCGGGACGTGCCGCGCGGACTCACGACCCCCGACCGCTCTTCGACCGCACGGACGTTCTTCCGGTTGGAACTACGTGCCCGGTTGGACGTCGCGTCCGACGCGGGGAACAAGCGGCGGAGATTTCCGCTGGCTGGGAACGATGGCCGCGACCTATGGGGGATTCGTACCGGCCGCTCGCGGGGCTGTGCAGTCGGCCTCAGATCAAATGACTGGTAATGGACAGTATCAGTGGTCGTCCTCGCGCCACTTGTGACCGCACTCGGTACAGGTGAAAAATCGCGTCTCGGACTCGTCTGCGGACCGGATCTGCTTCATCTCGTAGCGCGCGCGGTCGTTGTCGCACTCCGGGCAGACGACCGTGGTGGTCGGGCCGATCTCGGAGTCGTCGACGTCGGACATGTCGACGACCTCGCTCTCCTCGCGGGCGGCCGTCGAGGTCATGTGCTCCTCGTCGGCCGTGTTGCGGGGCTTCTCGTAGCCGCAGCTACCGCAGACCCAGGCGTCGCCGTCGGTTTTCATCATCGAACCGCATTCGTCGCAGAACTCCATTTACCCGCACGCAGACGCTTGAGAGACTTAAGCGGCCGGGATTCCCGGGGCGGCGGATGTCGAAACGCCTTAACGGTCCGGAACGAACGGACGGCCGTGACAGACGACAGCGCCCTCTCGGACGAGGCCACAGAGCGCCTCGCCGACGTCGTACGGTTGCAACCGACGAAGAACAAAGAGCTCCAAGAGCGGTGGGGGCTGGAGTCCGGCAGCGAGGTCCACCAGTACCTCGAAAACGAACTGGCGGACTACTACTACCGCGACGACAACAGCCTCATCCGGGCGACGAGCGAGGCCGCGGAGCTGGTCGACGTCGAGCCGGGCGTCGAGAGCGACGAGGAGGGTGGCGGCGTACCCTCGGTGATCCGCGTCCCCGAACTGGAGTCGCAGGTGTTCGCGGTCGTCGCCGGCCCCGAAGAGCGCTCCGAGAGCGTCGTGAGCGTCCTCAACGGCGTCCGCGACGCCTTCGACGTCGACCCGCCCGTCGAGGACGTCCGCGAGGCGCTCCAGAACCTCCGGCGCAAGGGCGTCGTCGAGGTGATCTACCGGACAGTCCCGACGTTCCGCCTGGCCGTCGACCGCGACGAGGTCGACGTCGAAGTGACCGAGTAGCGCCCGTTCGTCGCTCGCGTTCTACGTCCGCTCGCGTTCTACGTCCGCTCTCGTTCCCGCTCCCGATCGCGGATCCACTCCCGACGCCCCGCCAGAAGCCGCTTGATTCCCTTCCCGGGACCGCCTTCGATGGGCCACCCGCGCGTCCGCCAGGCGGGCGGCTCGGGCTCGAAGTCGGGGCACGACCCGGCGCACTCGGCGGCGGTCTGCGACCGCGATTTGGCGGCGCAGTGCGGGACGAGGGCGCGCCCGATCCGTCGGAGCTCGAAGTGCCGACAGTCCGGCCGCATCGTCTCGTGGTACGACCGCCAGCCGCGGCCGTAGGCGCGCTCGGCGAGTTCGAGCCGGCGGCGCCGCCGCTCCTCGTCGCGGTCGGCGTCGGGCGGCGTCACCTCGCTCGGGTACCACTCCACCGACGCGTCGGTCCGGACGTGGGGCCCCGCCGGCGAAGCGGCGTCGTCGCCCCCGTCGAACGAGAGCGCCACGATGCCCACGTCGACCGGGAGGCCCTCCAGGAGCGCGGGCTCGATCCGGTCGCCCGTCGCCTCGGTCGCCACCCAGATCTCGTCGGCCAGCCCGGTCTCGACGTCGTGTTCCAGTTGCGCCGAGAGCGCCCGCGCCGCCGACGCGTCGAGGTCGGGCTTGTTCTCGACGGCGACAATCCGGCGGAGCCAGTTGGGGTACGGCGCGACGCGGCGGATCTCGATCCGGTTGCCGCGACGGCGCTTCTCGACGACGCCGCGCCCGGCCGCGCGGTGGACGGCCGCCCGGACGTAGCGCCACGGGTATCCCGGGTGCGGCAGGGCGTCGCGGTACCACGCCCACTCCTCGGGAGCGTTGCGGACGACGTGCAGCAGGTCCGAATCCAGCTCGCGCTCGCCGAACCGCGCGCGAGCCGCCAGCCCGGCCGGGTCGCATTCGAGGACGACCGTGTCCCAGCGGCGCTCCTGTGTGCCGAGCTGGCGGGCGACGAGCACGGCGTCCTCGCGGGCTCGCGCGGGAGCGCTCGCCGCACCGCTCCCGTCGGCGTCCTCGTGACTGCCGGGCGGCCAGGCGCTCTCCGCCCACCGACAGACGAGGAGCTCGAAGCCGAACTCCGCGGTTCCGGGGGCCACGTCTCGACGCGCCGCCTACGCGAGGTACTTCCCGTCGCCGGCCTCGGCGTTCTCGGCGGCGAGCTGGTCGAGGTACTCGTGGGCCTCCTCGAAGATCTCCCGCGGTCCGTCCTGGGTGATCGTGTTGATCGCCTGCTCGTAGTCGCGCCACTGGAGGTCGCGGTGTTCGTTTGACAGCTCCGCGTTCGCCTCGAACGAGCGCGCGATGAAGAGGTGGACCGTCTTGTGGATCGTGTCACCGCCGGCCTCGAACACGTAGTCGTACTCCTCGCGGAAGCCGTCGATGAGACGGAAGTCCTCGATGCCGGCTTCCTCTTTCACTTCTCTGATCGCCGTCTGCTGGAGCTCCTCTTCGCCCTCGACCCCGCCTTTGGGGAACTCCCAGTCCCCGGGACGGCTCTTCAGGAGCAAATACTCCCGTTCGCCGCGGGTGTCGCGGAAGAGGATGGCTCCAGCGCTGACCGCTTCTACCGTCATTAGCTACATAAACCCGGTTGGGAGTTAAGAGACTATCGGACGTTCGCCCGAGACGAGTGCCGAGGCGCCGACGTACCGCACTTGATGATGACTCCCACTCTTTCCCACGGGCGCTCCCCCCGTTGCCGGCGCTCGGCGGTACGAAACGGGAGTCACCAGCACCTATGGATGTGCTTTTACGGCTCGCCCTCGATGTCTCTCCTATCCCAGCGAGACCCCAGCCATGACCTTCGTCACGAAACTCCGCTTCCAGTCGGGAAACCGATACGAACTGGAATCCCAGGTGGAAGACCTCAAGTCGATGCTCGAACGGAAGGGCGCCGAGTGTAAGGGCCCCCACGCCGACCCGCCGGAACAGATCGCCGTCCCACAGTACCGGACGCTCCAGCCGGGCGACGAGTTCCCCTCGTGGGACTACACCGTCTACTCCCGGAAGCTGGAGATCCACGGCAACGACCACATCGCCCGCGAGGTGGGGCACATAGACTTCCCCGAGAGCCTCCACGTCGAGATCGAGGTCGAACAGAAGAAGCCGCTCGGGCACCTCCGGGACTGACCGCCGACGGGTCGTAGCGCCGCGCGGGCGACAGATGGGACGCACGACGGTTTTTGACGCAAGCGGAATACGACGACAGTAGCTGCTATCAGGCGTCGTAGGCGTGATTTTCGAGCGTCTCCAGGTCCACCGAGTCCAACACCGCCTCGTTGGTCGCTTCGAGAACGACGGGTGGGACGGTCGTCTCCGGCAGGCGGCCGGTTCGCGTGGCTTCGAGCGCCTCGATCCACCGTCCGAGACAGAGACACCAGCGATCGCCGGGGGCGAGTCCGGGAAAGTTCAACTCCGGACGCGGCGTCACGAGATCGTTGCCCCGTTCCTTGCTGAACGAGAGGAACTCGTCTGTCATCACCGCACAAAGCTCGTGTCTACCTCGATCGTCCGGATGAGTTCCACAGCACCCGTCGCGGGCAAAGCCGGTCTTCGGATCGGTACTGCAGGTGGCGAGTTCCTCACCGAGGACGTTTCGTTCGGGCATACCGATAGAGGGGTGATCCGTGACCAAAAGCCCCCCGTCGGTGGTCGGTTCCGTGACGCCATCTTACGACGAGCGGTGAAGGGCGAAGCGGATCGCCCGAAGAAGAAGGCGGATTCTAGAACGCGCTCTCGCCGACGGTTTCGAGGTACTCGGCCTCGCCGACGTGCTCGCCGTCGTCGAAGCCCGTCACGCGGAGGAGCACGCGCTTGTCGACCAGATTCCGCGAGCCGCCCGTCACGCGGAGCTTCGAGTCGCCGATGCGGGCGACCGGCTCGCCGTCCTCGACGCCGGTGACGAAAACCGAGATCTCGTCGCCCTCGTCGAACGACGGGGTGTTGCTGCGGAACGACCAGCCCTTCGTGTACTTCTCCAGAAGGCTCATACGCGAGCCACCTCCTCGGCCTCGCGGTCGCTGGTGTATTCGAGCCCGAAGCCGGTGAGCGCCGCCAGGAGGAAGACCGCGACGAGCACCCACCCGTGGAACACGAACGGCACGACGTCGGCGGGGTTCACCACCATCGACTGGGTGAACCACTCGTACTCGTTGGGGAGGCCCTGGATGACTGCATAGCCGACGAGGACGCCGCCCGACCACGGGAAGATGTAGCCGAGCGCCGAGGTGTTGGCGTCGAGGATGTTCGCGCGCCGGTAGCCGTTGATGTTGAAGCGCTCGCCGAGCCGCGCGATGTAGGGCCCGATGGCGATCTCGGCGGCCGTGTTGATCGTGATCATCGCGTTGACGAGCGCCGTCCCGAGGACCATCGTGGTCTCGGCGCGGCGGACGCTCGTTGCGACGGAGTCGAGCAGCCAGTTCTGCAGCGCCTGGAAGCCGCCGCCGCGGATCATCACCTGGGCGCCGGCGACGATGAGCAGGACGAGCACGATGAGCGGGAAGAAGCCCTGGGCGCCGGTGTAGAGGCTCCCGCCCACGCCGGTCTGGCCCGCGGGTACCAACTGGACGAAGGGGAGCCACGCCAGCGACTGCGCGATGCCGAGCGACTCGGGCGCCCGGAACACCACCATCTCGGGGACCGAGGCGAGCCCGAACACAAGATTGAAGACGACGGCCGCGACGATGCCCCACGAGATCGCCTCGATGATGTGTCGGCCGGCGACCGCGGTGCCGATGACGATCAGCATCGAGATCAGGTGGACCAGGCCGGCGGGCTCGGAGTTCTGGATGAGGATCTCGCGGGCCTGTGCGGACACGTCGAGGCCGCCCATCGCGGGCCCCGCGATCAGGTAGCCGACGAGGGCGACGAACGCCGCGACGATCGCGTATTTGAACCGCGAGGCGACGACGCCGCCGATGTCGGAGTCCTGCGTCACCGCGCTCACGATAGTGGTGTCGCTGACGGGCGCGAGGTTGTCGCCGAAGACGGCGCCCGAGAGGATCGCGCCGAACAGCAGTACCGGGTTAGCGCCGAGCAGGACGCCGGCCGGGAAGAACAGCGTCGTAAACGCGACGGTCGTCCCGTACCCGGTCCCGATGCCGGTCGCGAGCAGGCCCGCGAGGATGAACGTCACCGCCGGGAACAGCCCGGCGCCGACGTTGGCCGCGGTCGCGGCCCAGACGAGGCCCTCGACGAAGCCGCCGACCTGGATGGTCTCGGCGAACATCCCGGCCCACAGCCACGCGACGACCGCGGTGGCGGCGACCCGGCGGGTCATCCCCTCGAAGATGGTGTTCGCATAGCTCTGCCACGACCCCTTCACGAGGAACATCCCGATGATGAGCGCGACCAGCATCCCGGCGACGAGCCCCGTCGTGTCGCCGATCCGGAGCAGGCCGCTCTGGACGATCGCCCAGACCACGAAGAACGCCAGCGGGAACGCGCTGACGAACTTCCCGCCGCGGAACGCGATCTCGGGCGTCGACTCCGAGGCCAGTTCGGCCTCGGCGATCTCCTCGTTGATCTCGGTGTCTTCGCTGTCACTCATACTACCACGGGCCGCACTACATCGGAGACGTACAAATAAGTCAGTATCTATCCACCAAAATATCATCACGTTCGGGAGATCGACATTTTTAGCTTGGACATCCCAGTCCCACCTGCCGTCGTGGAATTCTCTACGACTGTTCGGGCCGGAAAAAGAGATGTCACCCACTATCGCCCGCGAACAGACATTATATTGATATGTATTTATACTGATTAGGTCCGGTTCGCCGGGTGTTACCGGCGCGTCCGGGGTCGGAACCGAGCGACGCGTGACAGCGGGACCCGTCGAGTACTTGCCCCTCCGGGGAGTATCGGGGGTGTGACCACCGACGACCTCGTCGAACTCCGTCGGGACCTGCACCGACACCCCGAGCCCGCCTGGCGGGAGTTCTACACGACCGCGCGCATCGTCGACGAACTGGAGACCCGCGACCTCGACTCCCTGTACGTCGGCAGGGAGGTCCTCGACGAGGGCTCCAGAGCGGGCGTTCCCGACGACGACGAACTCGACGCCTGGCTGGACCGCGCCCGCGAGGCCGGCGCCCGCGAGGACATCCTCGATCGGCTGAAGGGCGGCTACACGGGCGCGCTCGCGGTCGCGGAACGCGGCGACGGGCCGACGGTCGCCCTCCGGGTCGACATCGACGCCCTCCCGATCACCGAGTCCGAATCGGACGACCACGCGCCCGCGGCCGGCGGCTTCCGCTCGGCGCGCGGGGGGTATATGCACGCCTGCGGCCACGACGCCCACGCGGCGATCGGGCTGGGCGTCCTCGATCGGATCCTCGAAAGCGACTTCGCGGGGACGCTGAAGGTGTTCTTCCAGCCCGGCGAAGAGCGGATCGTCGGCGGCGAGCCGATGGCGAACTCGGGTCGCCTCGACGACGTGGACTACCTGCTCGCGGTCCACGTCGGCCTCGATCACCCCTCTGGCGAGGTCGTCGCGGGCATCGACGGCTTCCTCGCGGTCTCGCAGTTCGAGGCTGAGTTCCGCGGCGCGTCGGCCCACGCCGGCGCGCGCCCCGAAGAAGGCGACAACGCGATGCAGGCGGCCGCGACGGCGATCGAGAACCTCTACGGGATCCCGCGGCACGGCGACGGCGCGACCCGCGTGAACGTCGGCGTCGTCGAGGGCGGGACGGCGACGAACATCGTCGCCGAGCGGGTCCGCATCGAGTGCGAGGTCCGCGGCGAGACCACCGACCTGATGGAGTACATGGACGAGCGCGCCGAGCGCGTCCTCGAATCGGCCGCCGAGATGCACGGCTGCGAGGTCGAGCGCACGCAGGCCGGTCGCGCGCCCTCCGCCGTGAGCGACCCGGAACTCCGGGACGTCGTGAGCCGGGCGGCGAGCGAGACCGAGGGCGTCGTCTCGGTGCTCGATGCCGACCACCTCGGCGGCAGCGAGGACGCGACGTACCTGATGCGCGCGGTCCAGGAACACGGGGGCGAGGCGGCCTACGTCGGGATCGGCACCGACCACCCCGGCGGCCACCACACGCCCACCTTCGACGTCGACGAGGCGAGCATCGGCGTCGGCGTCGACGTCGTCTCGCGGGCGATACTCGAACTGGGCGGGCGCGGCGGCTAATAGTGACTACGCTCGTCTCTGCCCGCCGAACGCCGTCACCGTGGGTGGCGTTCGGCGGGAAACAGTGAGAGTAATCACGATGAACGCGGTCGGCCGTCGAGTCGGCCTAACCGTACCGCTCGTTGAACGCGTTGACGGCCTCGTCGGTGCCGGCGACGACGAGCGTGTCCCCCGATCGGATCCGGAAGTCAGGGCCGACGTCCGTGCGGAGTTCGTCGTCGCGCTCGACGGCGAGGACGGTCGAGCCGGTCCGCGCCCGCACGTCCGCCTTCGCGAGCGACGTCCCGACAAGCCGCGGCGCGTCGACGCGGACGATCTCGATCTGGGACTGCGGCGCGATCACCTCCTCGTCGGTGAGGTTCGACGCCAGCATCCGCCCGCTGACCGTCGAGAGCGCCAGGACGTACTCGGCGCCCGCGCGGTAGATCTTCTTGACGCTGGCGGCGTCGTTCGCCCGGACGATGATCTCGGCCTCCGGGGCGAGCCGCTCGACGACGAGCGTCGCGAAGATGGCGGTGGTGTCGTCGTCGAGCGCGATCAGGACGCTCTCGGCGTCGGCGACGCCGGCCCGCTCCAAGGCCTCGGGATCGGTCACGTCGCCGACGACGTCGACGCCTGGCTTCTCCGCGGAGTCGAGGACGACGTGGGGGACGCCGGCGTCGGCGAGCGCGTCGGCGGCGGTCGAGCCGACCTCGCCGTAGCCCGCGACGACGACCCGGCCGCGGCGGTGCCGGCGCGCCTCCGAGCGGGCGAGTTCGCGGAGCCGCGCCACCTGGTCCTCGTGGCCGGTGACGAGAAGCGTCGACGTCGTCTCGCGGGCGATACTCGAACTGGGCGGGCGCGGCGGCTAATAGTGACTACGCTCGTCTCTGCCCGCCGAACGCCGTCACCGTGGGTGGCGTTCGGCGGGAAACAGTGAGAGTAATCACGATGAACGCGGTCGGCCGTCGAGTCGGCCTAACCGTACCGCTCGTTGAACGCGTTGACGGCCTCGTCGGTGCCGGCGACGACGAGCGTGTCCCCCGATCGGATCCGGAAGTCAGGGCCGACGTCCGTGCGGAGTTCGTCGTCGCGCTCGACGGCGAGGACGGTCGAGCCGGTCCGCGCCCGCACGTCCGCCTTCGCGAGCGACGTCCCGACAAGCCGCGGCGCGTCGACGCGGACGATCTCGATCTGGGACTGCGGCGCGATCACCTCCTCGTCGGTGAGGTTCGACGCCAGCATCCGCCCGCTGACCGTCGAGAGCGCCAGGACGTACTCGGCGCCCGCGCGGTAGATCTTCTTGACGCTGGCGGCGTCGTTCGCCCGGACGATGATCTCGGCCTCCGGGGCGAGCCGCTCGACGACGAGCGTCGCGAAGATGGCGGTGGTGTCGTCGTCGAGCGCGATCAGGACGCTCTCGGCGTCGGCGACGCCGGCCCGCTCCAAGGCCTCGGGATCGGTCACGTCGCCGACGACGTCGACGCCTGGCTTCTCCGCGGAGTCGAGGACGACGTGGGGGACGCCGGCGTCGGCGAGCGCGTCGGCGGCGGTCGAGCCGACCTCGCCGTAGCCCGCGACGACGACCCGGCCGCGGCGGTGCCGGCGCGCCTCCGAGCGGGCGAGTTCGCGGAGCCGCGCCACCTGGTCCTCGTGGCCGGTGACGAGAAGCGTCGTGCGCTCGTCGAGCACGGTCGCGGGCGACGGCGGCGTGACGAACTCCCCGCGCGACCAGATGCCGATGATGTCCGCGCCGGTCCGCCGGCCGATCTCGCCGTCGGCGATCGTCCGGCCTTCGAGTTCGCTGTCGGGGTGGATCAGCACCTCCGCGACCTCGAAGTCGTCGCCGATCAGCACGGCCTCCTCGCTCTCGGGGTTGATCGGCGAGGCGGCCTTCCGCGCGAGGCTCTCGCCGAGGAGCTGCCGCGGCGAGACGACGTCGTCGGCGCCGGCGTAGCGGTGGTAGTCCGCCACCTCGGGCTCCTCGACGAGGCTCACGAGCCGGACGTCGGCGTCTAACTGCTCTGCGGTCAGGATCACGCTGGCGTTCGTCCGGTCGTCGCTGTCGGCGACGAGCGCGACCGCCGCGTCGGCGTTGGCGGCGCGCAGGTCCGCGACCGACTCGGGGTCGCCGTGGACGACCTCGTAGTCGTCGCGGAGCTCCCTGGCCCGCTCGCGGTCGGGCTCGATCACCAGATGCGGGATGTCCTTCGAGCGGAGTTCGCTGATGAGGATCTCGCCGTGGGCGGTCAGCGGCGTGACGATCACGTGGTCGGTGAGCGACGACTCCGTGGGCGGGTCGCGTTCGAGCGCGCGCTCGACCAAGGGCACGACGAAGAGCGGCAGCGTCGTGAAGATGAGCGCGACGCCGGTGAACTGCATCGCCATCGAGAGCAGGAACGTCGGCGGCGCGTTCCAGAGCCCGGCGTCCTCGCCGTAGCCGGTCGTCGTGAACGTCTCGACGACGACGTGCATCGCCTCGATCCACCCGACGGAGATCCCCTCGAAGGTCGCGAGGGTCCAGCGGTAGAGGACCGTGTAGAAACCGACCGCGCCGAGCGCGACCGCGAGATAGATCCCGAGCCGCCGCCGGGCCTCGGTCGAAGACCAGGCCGAGCCGTCTGCCATACCGGTCGCTCGGTGCGCGGCGGGAAAAGTTCGCCGGAGCCGGCGTCTGACGCTCCGGAAAGTATTTGATCCGGATTACGTGATACACAC
Organism: Halobellus sp. EA9; assembly: GCF_051195055.1. Lineage (NCBI taxonomy): Archaea > Methanobacteriati > Methanobacteriota > Halobacteria > Halobacteriales > Haloferacaceae > Halobellus > Halobellus sp. EA9. Next base: position 243,217 of record NZ_JBNTJW010000001.1, read on the forward strand.
ACGGATGAACAGTCGCACTATCGACGTGGTGACCGAGTGGGAGACGGTCGCCGCGCCGGACGGATACGAGGGGCTCCACCAGCTTTCGGATTCGGAGTTCAGCGGAGCCGTCTCCGCCGGGACGACGTGGGCGTTCTTCCTGAACGGCCGCGTCGTCGGGGTTTTCGAGGGGGAAATCGGGGACTTCGAGGACGCATCACTCACCGCGTACCGCGCGGCCGACCCGAGCCTGCCGCTCCTCTTCGCGATGCAGGAACGCGGCGGCGAGACGCGCGCGAAGTACTACACGAACGAGACGCCGCTCGCCGACGCCGACAAGACGCTCGAAAGCGGCGGCTTCACCGGCTACATCGAGCTCTCCGAGAACGTGCTCTCGGGGGACTACTACGTCGTCTACCACGGCGGGAAGTCGATGAGCGCCGCATTCGTCGGCAGCTCTCAGCGGCTCGTCACGGGCGACGAGGCCTTCGAGAAGGCCGCAGACGAGGTCGGGATCTACGAGGTCAAAGACGTCGACATCGAGCTGGTCGACATCCCCGAACTCCCGGACAGCGGCCATACGGCCGACGAAGATGCGGTCGAATCGGACACGAGCGACGAAGACGCCGCTGACGAAGACGCCGACGAGACGGAACCGACGGCGGATCGCGACGCGGCGATCGACGACGGCGACGAGGCCCGCGAAGACGACGGATCGGCGGTCGACGCCACCGACGCCGACCTGAGACCGGACGACGAAGCGGTCGCAGGCGAGGACGGCAGCGGGACGGCCGAGTCGGCCAGCGACGAGGCGGACGAACCACCGAACGCGCCGACGGCCGCGAACCGCGGGACCGACACAGCGGCCGTCGACGATCCCGCCGACGCCGCCGCGAGCGTCGAGCCGGCTGATTCCGACACCCCCACGGCGACCGCAGAGGCCGATGCTCGCGAGCCGTCGTCGACGTCGGCGGACACGACTACCGAAACGAACGTCGCCGAGGCGACAGCCGTGGACGACCAGCGGGCGTCGCCAACAGAATCCGACCCCAGACCCGTCGACGGCACCGAGCGACCGGGCGGCGGAGCGGCCGAGACCGCCGCCGGAGCGGAGGCACGGGCGGTCGATCCCTCACCGCCGAGTGATTCCGAGCGCGACGGCGTGTTCTCCGACGAGGAGCGCTGGCGCGAGGCGCGCACGATTCCCTCCCTCGATCCCGGGCGATCGAACGGCGAGGCGAGCGTCCGAGAGGGCGACGCCCAGTCCAAATCTCAATCACAGGCGGCCGAACGGACCTCGACGCGGCAACGACGCGCCAGCGAGGCCCGCGACCGTGCGGCGGCCAGACGCGAACGCCGGCGCGGCCAGGACCGGAACGAGACCGACGACCAGCACGCGGACCGCCTCCGGAAGCGGCTCTCCCGGGCGCGCGAGCGGCTCGAATCGCTGGAGTCCGAGCGCGACGACCTCGCCGAGGAGCGCGACGAGTACCGCGAGCGCGTCGAGGAGCTGGAGGCGGCCCGCGAGAAGCAGCGCGAGCGGATCGACGAACTCGAAGCCGAGCGCGAGCGGCTGGAGTCGGAGGTCGAGCGCCTCGAAGCCGAGCTCGAATCCCAGGAGGCGAGCGCGAGCGGGGGTGCGGACGCCGCCGAGACGGAGACGATGGCCCCCGACCGGGCGCTCGCGGGGACGAACCTCTTCGTCCGGTACGACAGGAAGGGCGAGGCGACGCTCGAACACGCGCACGACGGCAAGGCCTCCCGCGAGGACGTGAGCGCGAACCTCCGCCTCGAACACCACACCACCTTCGAGACGGACGACCTCGTCGTCGCGGACCGCCCCTACGAGGAGTTCCTCCACGACAGCACGGAGTACTCGTTCGCCGAGTGGGTCGTCTCCGACCTCCTCTATGAGATCGGCGAGACCGGGAACCGATCGAAGCTCGGGGGCGTCTTCGACGCGATTCCCGACATCGACCGGATCGAACTCTCCGGTACCGTCGACATCGCGGGCGAGGACGGCGCCGAGGAGCGCGCCTTCGACGTCATCTTCCGGGACAAGATGGGCGATCCGCTGTTCGTGGCCGACATCAACGCCTCGCGGAACGCGACCACCGAGGCGATGGTGGGCTCGCTCGTGGAGAACACGGGAACCCTCGCCGAGAGCGACGAGTCGCTGGCGGCGGGGTTCTACGTCACCGAGTCCTTCTACGAGCCCGGCGCGCTGGAGACGGTCGCCGAAGCGACCGGCGGGGGACTGCTCTCGCGGTCGAACAAGCTCTCGTACGTCAAGCTCTCGCGGAAACGTGGCTACCACCTCTGTCTGGTGGAAGCGCGGAACGGTGAGTTCCACCTGAACGTTCCGGATCTGTAGAAAAGAGACGAGACGTCTCCGAGATTCCGGCCGAAGCGTTCAGTTCTCGACTTCGACGGTCTCTTCGATCTTCATCTCGTCGAGCTTGTCGACGATGTGGTCCAGTTTCTCGTCGAGTTCGTCCACGAAGTCCGCGGTCTGCTCGGTCGTGATGGCGCCCTGGCTCGACGGCTCGATGAGGTTCTCCTCTTCGAGGACGCGGAGGGAGTACCGAACCTTGTGGTGGGGGTAGCCGGTCTCGTTCGACATCTTCACGATACCGATGGGCTCGCTCTCGATGACCATTCTCAGGACCTGCAAGTGGCGTTCTAGCATATCCACTTCTTTTTCCAGTCGGTCTATCATGTCATCTGTTAACTTGTCTGGTCGGGATTTAAACCTTGCCCTCCGTCCGACGAACCAGGAAACGCCACTCGACTTGACGTACGCTAGCGCGGGTAATTAATCTTCGGTTAATGCCCGTGTGACGGCTGAATCCGACGGTTTCGGGGGCTTCGACGCCCGTGACTCGGCAGCGGTCGCAGCGAGCGTTCGCCGTCCGAAGTGCGTCCGAGATCCGACCGAGCGGTCCCGGATGTCGTCCGGGTTCGGCGTCGGTGACACGCCGGATTCGGATGACTCTGTCCGACAGTATCAGTAGCCGGTCCCGAGGTACGTGTGGATCCCTTGGGGGTCTTCGAGTTCGTCGACCAGCGCGACCGCGAAGTCCTCCATCGATATGTAGCCGTCGCCCTCCTCGTCGGTGACGAGTTCACCCTCGGCGGTCCGGTACTCCCCGGTCCGTTCGCCGGGTTCGATGAGCGCCGCGGGCGCGAGGTAGGTCCACCGGAGGTCCTCGGCCGCCGCGAGAGTCTCGTAGGCGTCGATGGCCGCGCGGGCGATGGGAACCCACTCGTCGGGGAAGTCGTCGGTCTCGACGAGACGGGTGTCGGGACCGACGTACAGGCCGCCGGCGCCGCCCGTCCAGACGAGCCGATCGACCGAGGCGCGGCGGATCCCCTCGATCACGGCCCCGATCATCTCCGCGAGCAGTTCTGGCGATTCGTCGTCACCGGGACCAAGCGCGGAGGCGACGGCGTCGTGACCTGTCGCGAGCCGCGCGATCTGATCCGGGTCGGTCGCGTCGCCGGCGACCGCGACGAAGTCCGGATCCTCGATCTCGGGGACCGCTCCGCTCCGCTCCGGGAGGCGCCCGTCACGGCATGGTCCCCGTCGAGCAGTTCCGTCGCGACCCGCCGTCCGATCCGCCCGCTGGCGCCGAGCAGCAGTACGTGCACCTGCCACCTATCTACGACGTCGGCCGGCCAAAGGGCGAGGGCTCCGGCAACGCCGACCGGCACCCGGGACGTCGAGACGGATCGCACGCGACGTCTGAGAGGCGCGTGCGGAGCCGAGGCCCCCGCGCGGCGGACCGTAACCCGTTTCACGGGGGGCGAAGTAGCGGCACGTATGACCGTCACGATTGTCGGCTCCCAGTTGGGCGACGAGGGCAAGGGCGCCCTCGTCGACCTGTGGGGAGGCGACGCCGACGTGGTCGCCCGGTATCAGGGCGGCGACAACGCCGGCCACACCGTCGTCCAGGACGGCGACGAGTACAAGCTCTCGCTGGTGCCGAGCGGCGCCATCCGCGACAAGGTGGGCGTCCTCGGCAACGGCTGTGTCGTCAACCCCAAGACGCTGTTCTCGGAGATCGACGAACTGCGCGAGCGCGGCCTCGACCCCGACGTCCGCGTGGCCCGCCGTGCGCACGTCATCATGCCGTATCACCGCGTCCTCGACGGGATCGAAGAGGAGGCGAAGTCCGACTCCGACCTCGACGCGGGGACGACCGGCCGCGGCATCGGCCCGACCTACGAGGACAAGGCCGGCCGCCGCGGCATCCGCGTCGGCGACCTGCTCGATCCCGAGGTACTCCGGGACCGGCTGGAGTACGTCATCCCGCAGAAGCGCGCGCTCGCCGAGGACGTCTTCGGCGTCGACACCGGCGAGGCGTTCGACGTCGACGCCGTCTACGAGGAGTACGTGGAGATCGGCGAGCGCCTCCGCGAGGAGTCGATGACCGTCAACGCCGGGGAGTTCCTCGGCTCTCACGTCGACGCCGGTGACGACGTCCTCTTCGAGGGCGCACAGGGCACCTCGATCGACATCGACCACGGGATCTACCCCTACGTCACCTCCTCGAACCCGACCGCCGGCGGCGCCGCTACCGGGACGGGCGTCGGCCCGACCGTCGTCGGCCGCGGCGAGGTCGTCGGCATCGTGAAGGCGTACCTCTCGCGGGTCGGCACCGGCCCGCTCCCGACCGAACTGACCGGCGACGACGAGGAACTGGCCGACTACATCCGCGAGAAGGGCGGCGAGTTCGGCACCGTCACCGGCCGGCCGCGGCGCATCGGCTGGCTGGACGTCCCGATGCTCCGCCACGCCGCCCGCGCGAACGGCTTCACCGGCCTCGCGGTGAACCACATCGACGTCCTCGCCGGCCTCGACGAGGTGAAGGTGGGCCACTCCTACGGCCTCGACGGCGAAGAGCTGCTGACGATGCCCGCGACGACCGAGCGCTGGGGCCGCTGTGAGCCCAACCTCCGCGAGTTCGAGCCGTGGCCGGAGGTCGACTGGTCCGCCGTCGCCGCCGAGGGCTACGACGCCATCCCCGAGAACGCCCAGACGTATCTGGAGTACCTCTCCGAGGAGGTCGGCGCGCCGATCTACGCCGTCGGCGTCGGCCCCGACCGCGCGCAGACGATCGAACTGGCGAATCCCTTCGAGCAGTAGCTCTGAGGGGGCGAACAGTCGGCACCCGCGCGGTCCGAACTCTCGAACCGCTCCCCGCGTCGGCGTGCCGAGCGACCGCGGCCCGACGCGGGGCGTCTCTCAGATCACGCCGTCGGTGGTCCCGTCGTCGTACATAAACCCCCGGAGCGGCACCCGACCGAACCCGTAGCCTTTTCACGGCCGCTCGCCTCCTACCGAGCGATGAAAGAGTCACTGATGGACATCCTCTGTGACCCCCTCGACAAGAGCGACCTCGAACTGGAAGTCGACGAGCGCGACGGCGAGGAGATCATCGAGGGGCGCCTCATCGGCACCGTCACCGGCGAGGTCTACCCGATCGAAGACGGGATTCCGAACCTCCTGCCGCCGGACATGCGCGACGACGACTGACTACCGTAGCGTTTGCAACTGAGTACACATCCGATCGCACGCCGTCGTGCGATCGAGTGAGTGAAGGCTTGCAAACGCTACGATAGCGACACCCGTCTTCTGCCCGCCGTCCACCCGCGCCCACCTGAACGCTTTTAGTCGTTCGCTACGTCTGTCACTTCGTGTCAGAGTCGCTCCGGGTGGAACTCAACCAGGGGGCAGTCCACGCGATCGACGCGCCCGACGAGGCGACCGTCCGCGGCCCGTTCCACGTCGTCCTCCACAACGCCGGCGGTCCGGTCCACGTGCATCTCCACCTCGACGACGACCTCTCGGGGACCGCGCGGCTCAACGAGGCCAACCACTACGTCGAGGGCGGCGAGACCAGCCGGATCCCGATCGGCGTCGTTCCGGACCGAACGCCCGCCAGCGGCCGCCTGGATATCGTTTCGGGCTACGGCGCCGAGACCGCGGCGATCGAACTCACCATCGCGAATCCCGATGCGAGCGACATCGACGACGCGGCGGCACAATCGGACGCCGAGGAAACCCAACAGCGCGGGACCGCGTCCGCCACCCCGAGTAGCTCCAGATTCACTCGCGGCGGCGATCGGAGGAGTCGCACGCGACGGACTCCCCGAGCGCGACGATCGCAGCGCGGGACGACGTTCTTCGACGACTCGGTGCCGGAGCTCCTCGCGCGGGTGGACGCCGCCTCGCCCGAGACGCTCGCCTTCCTCGGCCTCGCGGTGGCCGCCGTGCTCGTCGGGCTCGCGGTGATCGCCGCGGTCGGCGAGGTGGTGCTGTCGCTCGTCGTCGCCGTGATCGTCACCGGCGCGGTCGCGGTCGCCGGGTGGCTCCTGCTGGAGTGACCGCGGACGGACGCGAGGACAGCAACGCGCGAGCGTGCGCTACCTCGGGCGGGAACCGAAGCCCTCCCGAGCGTTCACTGGAGGTACGAGGGCTCTTCGGCGGTACAGTTCTCTTCGTGGGTCTTCGCGTCGGACTCGTCTTCGAGCAGCAGGCCGCACTCGTCGCACTCGTACCACGTCTGGCCGTCACGTTCGACGGTCGACACCATATCGGGTGTCACGAGGTCACACGCTAAAACCCTTCCCCCGGTGCGTCGAGCGCGCGTCCGGCGGGTGCTCCCTCCCGGGCAAGACAAAAGAGCGGGCCCGCCGAAGGGCGAGTATGAGCGCGGACGACGGCCTCGAACTAACCGTTCGCGGGGCCGAAAAGCGAGACGCCGGCCGGGGGATCGCGCGCCTTCCCGAGCCGGCGCGGCGACGACTGAGCGTGCTCAGCGGCGACACCGTCGTCGTCGAGGGCGAGCGCGAGACGGTCGCGAAGGTGTGGCCGGCGGGCGGCGACGTCCCCGACGACGTCGTGCTCGTCGACGCCGACACGCGGGCGAACGCCGGGGCGAAGATCGGCGAGATCGTCAGAGTACGAAAAGTCGACGTCGAGACCGCCCGGACGGTGACGCTGTCGATGCCGGACGACGTCGCCTTCGAGGACGAAGACCGCGCGGTCGAACTAATAAAGCGGGCGATCAGGGACCGGCCGATCCAGCCCGGCGGCCAGATCCGCTTCGAGTCGCTGAGCGCGTCGCCGTTCGTCGTGAGCGAGACGGCGCCCGACGGGATGGTTCGCGTCGCGGACTCGACGAAGCTTCGACTCGAACGCGAGGGAACGCTGAGCCGGGTCGTCTCGGCCGTCGCGGGCGGCGACCGCGGTAGTGGCGAGGACGGCTCCGCCCCGGACGGCACCGCCGACGCGAGCCCGTCGGGGACCGCGCCGGCGGTGACCTACGAGGACATCGGCGGCCTCGACGAGGAACTCGATCTCGTGCGGGAGATGATCGAACTGCCCCTCTCGGAGCCGGAGGTCTTCGCCCACCTCGGCATCGACCCGCCGAAGGGCGTCCTCTTGCACGGGCCGCCGGGCACCGGCAAGACGCTGATCGCGAAGGCCGTCGCCAACGAGGTCGACGCCACCTTCGTCGACGTCTCCGGGCCCGAGATCATGTCGAAGTACAAGGGCGAATCCGAGGAGAAGCTCCGCGAGAAGTTCCAGACGGCGCGGGAGAACGCCCCCGCGGTCGTCTTCTTCGACGAGATCGACTCCATCGCGGGCAAGCGCGACGACGGCGGCGACGTCGAGAACCGCGTCGTCGGCCAGCTCCTCTCGCTCATGGACGGCCTCGACGCTCGCGGCGACGTGGTCGTGATCGGCGCGACCAACCGCGTTGACACGCTCGATCCCGCGCTCCGCAGGGGCGGTCGCTTCGACCGCGAGATCGAGATCGGCGTGCCGAACGAGCAGGGGCGCAGGGAGATCCTGGAGGTCCACACCCGCCGGATGCCCTTGGCCGAGGACGTCGACATCGAGCGGCTGGCGAGCCGGACTCACGGCTTCGTCGGCGCGGACCTGGAGTCGCTTGCGACCGAGGCCGCGATGACGGCGCTCCGGCGCGGCCGCCGGGCGGACGTCGACGCGCCGATCACGGATCTGGAGGTGACCCGCGCGGACGTCGAGGCCGCGATGGCCGCGGTCGAGCCCTCGGCGATGCGCGAGTACGTCGCGGAGTCGCCGACGACGACGTTCGACGACGTGGGCGGGCTCGACGAGGCCAAGCGGACGCTCGAACGCGCCGTCACCTGGCCGCTGACCTACGGCCCGCTGTTCGAGGCCGCGAGGACCGATCCGCCGACGGGCGTGCTCCTGTACGGCCCGCCCGGGACCGGCAAGACGCTCCTGGCTCGCGCCATCGCCGGCGAGAGCGGCGTCAACTTCGTGCAGGTCGCCGGCCCGGAACTGCTGGACCGCTACGTCGGCGAGTCCGAGAAGGCCGTCCGCGAGGTGTTCGAGCGCGCCCGGCAGGCCGCGCCCGCGATCGTCTTCTTCGACGAGATCGACGCCGTCGCGACCGACCGCGACGCCGCGGGGGGCGACTCCGGCGTCGGCGAGCGCGTCGTCTCCCAACTGCTCACCGAACTCGACCGCGTCGCCGACCACCCGGGGTTGGTCGTCCTCGCGGCGACGAACCGGAAGGCGGCGCTCGACCCCGCGCTCTTGCGTCCCGGCCGTCTGGAGTCACACGTCGAGGTGCCCGCGCCCGACCGCGCGGCTCGCCGGGAGATCGTCGACGTCCACCTCGACGGCAAGCCGCTGGCCGGCGACGTCGACCGCGACGCCCTCGCGCAGGACCTGGAGGGCTACTCCGGCGCCGACGTCGCCGCCGTGGTTCGCGAGGCGTCGATGCGGGCGATCGAGGACGTCGCGAGCGCCTACGAGGGCGAGGCCGCGAACGAGCACGCCGAGGAGGTGCTGCTCACGCGGGCGCACTTCGAGGCGGCGATGGGGAGCGTCGGGCCGTCAGGATAGGTCGGGGATACGAACCGTCCGTGCCACCGGCAGGAATTAGTATAGACGTCTGTAAAGCATTTGTATATGTCCGGGACCGATACCACCAACAGCGACGACCCCGAGATGGTGCAGATCAATCTCCGTCTCAGCAGATCTTTCCTCGAAGACATCGACGAAACCTGGAAGGAAGAGGGATTCAACTCCCGGAGCGAATTCCTCCGGTACGTCGCGCGCGACGCGGTGAAGCATCCGGGCTTCTCCCGGGAAGGGTGGAAGCAGATCGCGACGGTCGAACACGAGCGGCGGACCGGAGAGTCCGAGTCGTTCTCCCGAGCGGAGATCCTAGAGCTGGTGGACCACGAGGGCGATGGGGAGTGAGGACTGGTCGTGGGAGTTCAGCCGGCAGGCCGCCGATCAGTTCGCCGCCCTCGACCCACACATCCAGGACCGGATCGTCTCGAAACTGGACGAGATCGTCGACTCGAAGTGGCGCGATCCCGACGAGTTTCTGGAACCGCTGACCGGCGGGCCCTTCTCCAAACTCCGGATCGGTCAGTACCGATTGGCGTGTACGCTCGACCGGGACAGAACGATGCTCGAAGTGCATCGCATCGAGCATCGGAGCGGGGCCTACACCGCTGACGACTGACGGACGCGGCTTCGACGAGAGACCGACTCATAGTGATTACTCTCGTCCCTTACCGCCGAGCGCCGTCACCGGGCGTCGCGTTCGGCGGTAAACAGTGAGAGTAATCACTATCAGTCCCAGAACGACTGCGTCCGGGCGTACTGCCGCTCCTGTTCGAGGATGTCGCGGTAGAAGTCGGCTTCGTCCTCGCGGAGCTTACTGATGATCCGCGCCGCCGTCTGCGGGCCGACGCCGCGCGCCGCCAGCGCGATCACGGCCTGCTTGCCGTGGCTCTGGACCAGACTCGCCGAGCGGTAGGCGCGCTCGACCAGCCGCTCCGCCTCGTCGTCGCGGTCGGCGTCGTCCGCGCGGACGGCCTTCGGCGTCTCCTCGTCCCAGGGGTTGAGACAGGCGATCCGGGTCGCGCCGCACTCGGGACACTCCGGCTGGTCGCGGACGCGACGCACCTTCGTCTCGCGCTCCCAGTCTGTGCAGTGGAGACAGAAGAGCCGAACGCGGTCGTTCTGGATCCGCTCTTTCACCGCCTGGATCACGCTCGCGTCGGCGTTCTCGGGGACGAGGAGTTCGCGCCCGCTGGAGCGGCCGCCGGTCCCGATCGGCGTGCGCTCTCTGGCGGTTTCGAGGGCGACCGAGTCCCCTTGCATCCCGGCCAGGAGATCGGCCGTCTCCTCGACCGCGAGGTCGACGTGGAACACTTCCCGCACGGCCTCGTCGTAGACGGGCGTGTCCTCAAGGGCGGCGAGCAGGCGGTCGGCGCCGAAGCGCTCGCGGCCCTGGTAGCGCTTGAGCGCGCCGAACTTCGCGGCGACCTGCGCGAGCGTGAACTTCAGCGCGTCGGAGTTCTTCAGCGCCAGTTCGAGGACGGCCTCGACGTGTCCCGGTTCGGTGGTCTCCAAGACCTCGACGATGTCCCGGACCGAAGCCCGAGTGGGGACTTCGAGTTCGATCCGGTAGGGGCTGACCTCCATTCCGACGGAGGAGCCGGTGCGCTGGCCGACGAGCGCCGCGAGCAGGCGACCGAGCGTCTCGTTGACGCGGTGGCCGTAACAGCTGTTCACGACGACCGTGCGGCCCTGCCCCTCCGCGACGATCCGTTCGGCGGTCGGGACCGGGAGGTCGGCCTCGACCTGGCGCTCGATCGGCTCCAGCGCCGTCGCCAGCGTGTCGGAGTCGGTCGGGTACCTGGCCCGGAGGTCGCGGGCGACGGCCTCGCGGGAGGCGCCGCGGGCGAACTGCTCGGCGGCGACGGCGCGGATCTCGCCGACCTCGTTGGCGACGTGGGCGGGGACCGGGATCTCCGAGCCGGTCCAGGAGGGGACCTCGCCGCTGGGGTCCTCGATCGGCGTGACGTTCACCCGGGCCTCCTCGTCGTCGATGTCGTTGATGCGCCACATCTCGCCGCGCTGGATGAACGCCGCGCCGGGCTCGGCGAAGTTGACGACGAAGCGCTCGTCGAGGGTGCCGATCTGCCCGCGCGAGGAGATGTCGTAGACCTCGTAGGTCTCCTCGTCGGGGATCATCGAGAGATTCGCGTAAAAGTACTGCCAGGTGCCGCCGGACTTCTCCAAGCGGTCGGCCTCCTCGTCGAGCCACAGCAGGCGGTTCTTCGAAAGCTCGCGGACGACCTCGCGGAAGGTCTCCTCGGCCAGGTCCGAGAAGGGGTAGGCCGCAGTCACCAGTTCGTAGGCGCGCCGCGCCGACACCTCGCCCTCGTCCATCACGACCCCGACGATCTGATTGGCGACGGTGTCGAGGCTGGCGTGGTGGATGCGCGCGGGCTCGACTTCCCCGACCTCGGCGCGGCGGGCGATCGCCAGCGCTTCGAGCGTGTCGTCGGGCTCGGCGGTGACGATCGTGCCGCGGGAGACCTCGTCGCGGCGGTGGCCCGCGCGGCCGACGCGCTGGAGCAGGCGGGCGACCTCGCGGGGGCTCCCGTACTGGACGACGTGGTCGACGCGGCCGACGTCGATCCCGAGCTCCATCGAGGACGTGCAGACGAGCGCGTCCAGTTCGCCCGACTTGAAGCGGTCCTCGACGTCGATCCGGACGTCCTTCGCGAGCGAGCCGTGGTGGACCTCGATCGGCTCGCCGAGCGCCTTGAACCGGGAGCCGAGCGCCTCCGCGGTCTGACGCGTGTTGACGAAGACCAAGGTTGACTCGTGCTCGTGGACGAGATCTCGGATAGCTCGGACGTGGCTCGCGATCTCGGCGTCGGTCGCGAGCTCGCCGGCCAGTGTCTCGTCCGCGGCAGTCACCTCGGGGTGCGTGACGGTGAAGGAGACCTCGCTGCCGACGTCGACCTCGACGATCTCGAAGTCCCGGTCGCCGGTGAGAAACTTTCCCACTTCCTCGGGCGAGCCGACGGTCGCCGAGAGCCCGATGCGCTGGAACGAGCCCGCGAGCGCGCGGAGCCGCTCCAAGGCGACGGTCAACTGTGCGCCGCGCTTCGCGGAGGCGAGCTCGTGGACCTCGTCGACGACGACGTGGCTGACGTCCGAGAGCGCGCGCCGGAGCTTCTTGCCCGTGAGCATCGCCTGGAGCGTCTCCGGGGTGGTCACGAGGACGTCCGGCGGGTCGTCGGCCTGCTTCTGCCGCTGGTACTGGGTGGTGTCGCCGTGGCGGACGTCGATCTCGACGTCCAGCTCCTGGCCCCACCACTCCAGCCGCTGGCGCATATCGCGGTTCAGCGCGCGAAGCGGCGTGACGTACAGCGCGGAGATGCCCTCGCGCGCCTCGCCGTCCGCGCGGACGATCGAATCGAAGACGGGGAGCATCGCCGTCTCCGTCTTGCCCGTTCCGGTGGGCGCGATCACGAGGGCGTTGCGTCCGGCCGCGAGCGGGGGAATCGCGCGGCGCTGCGGCTCGGTCGGCGTCGCGAAGCCGCGCTCGGACAGGGCCGTCCGGAGGGGCTCGCCGAGGGCCGTGAACGCGTCCATCCCGCGGGCGGACGTGCCGTCCGACATCGGTCCCACTACCGGCGCGAGCGGATTAAGCACCACGTTCCGATCGCCGAGCGCGGCCGAACGCGGCCGGACCGCGGCACCCTACTCGAGGAAGAGCCGAATGCCGCCGCCCGCGGCCGCGACGAGCCCGCCGCCGATGAAGGTCCCCGGAAGCGGAACCGCGAACAGTAACACGCCCGCCGCGATCACCTTAGTCGAGGTTCGCATACCGCCGATTCCCGCTCGAAACCGAAAAGGGGGGCGCCCTCGGGTGTGCGCCGCGGCCGCGACCTCGCCGGGAAGTATTTCGCGCCGGAGGACCGAAGCCCGGACGTGAACCCCCGAACGGCGTTCTGGGCGGCCCTCCTGGCCTACGGCATTCTCTCTGTGGTCTCGGTCGCAGATTCGATCCGGTCCGGCGGCCCGGGCGCGATCGGCGTCGCCGTCGGTGGCGTCCTCGTCGTCGCGAGCGCCGGCTACGCCCTGCGCCGACCCGAGCGCGCGGCCGGTCCCGAGGAGTGGAACCTCGTCGCGATCGCGGCCGTCGCGGGCGCGGTCGTCTACGCGCTCGGGCTGCTCGTCGGCGCCGCCTGAGAGTAGTCACTACGAGTCCGGCGTTCGCCGCTCGATCAGACCGTCCGATACGGCCCCAGCCGCGTGCCGTCGAGGAGATACACGTCGGCGTCGTCGGCGACGAGTGCGCGGGGGAGGAACGGCGAGAGGAACCCCTGGCCCTCGACGTTGACCCAGGTGCCGCCCGAGCGGTCGTTGAACGCCGGGAAGACGATCAGTTCGGGACCGCGCCAGTCGAGGTCGTCGACGGCGACGCCGAGGTGCTCGGCGAAGGGCTCGGGTCGGAGCGGCCCGCGGAGCCACGCGCGCTCCTTGCGGCCGCCGCCGACCTCGTCTTCGAGTCTGACGGCCGGGTGTTCGTGGCCGACGCAGACGACGTCGCTCTCGACGACCTCCCGCGACGGCCAGGTGTGACCGTGGACGAAGCCGACGCGGCCCAGCCTGACGCCCTCCGGGCCTGTGACGGTGACGCGCTCGCCGCCGATGTCGGCGAGTTCGGATTCGAGCCCCGCGTCGTGGTTCCCGCGGACGAGCGTGACCGGCCGGTCGCCGAGGGCGTCGAACAGGTCGTCGAGCTCCTCGGCCTCGGCGCCGTCGGCCGAGCCGATCCGGTGGCCGAGGTCGCCGAGGACGACCACGCGGTCCGGGTCGACGCGATCGAGCAGGCCGAGGAGTCGGATGCGCCGGAGGTCGGCGTCGCTGTCGAGTTCGACGCCGCGCTCGTAGCGGAGGCCGACCTCGATCCCGGCGTGGTAGTCGGAAACGACGAGCGCCGTCTCGCCGTTGAGGCGCGCGCGCGCCGCGGGCTCGCCGGGGACCGGCTCGACGAGGGAGCCCGAACCGCTCACCGTCGGGGAATCGCCGCCGTCCATCGCTCCCCCTCAGATCGCCTTCAGCGTGCCCTCGTTGGGCTCGTAGCACTGGCCGCTCATCAGCGCCTCCTGGATCGCGTCCTCGACGTCGTCGGGCTCGGCGCCGTACTCCTCGACGACGGCCGCGATCACGGCCTCCCGGTCGGCGCCGTCGCCGTCGTCGAGGTCCTCCATCACGGCGACCGCGGCGTCTTCGAGGTCGACGCCCGCCGCGTCCGCGGCCGAGTCGTCGGCTGAGTCGTCGACCGCCGGCTCGGATTCGTCCTCGGCTGCTGTCCCCTCGCCGGCGCCCTCGCCGGCGACGTCGGCCGATTCGGCGTCCGCCTCGGCGGTCTCCTCGGCCGGCGGTGACTCCGCAGTCGGCTCGGGGGCCGCCGGGTCGGACGGGGTCGCGTCGTCCTCGTCCGATTCTCCGGCCTCGGCCTCCAGTTCGTTGACGTCCGGGACGTCGATGTCGGCCTCGCCCGGTTCGCTGACTTCGTTGCCCGTCGCGAACTCGGTGCCGTACTCGGCCTCGATCTCGGCGCGCTCCTCGGGGTCGAGTTCGTACATCTCCCCCTCGTCGATTCCGGTTTCGACGTCGTCGGGGTCCGTCCCGCCGGCGTCGACGCCGAAGTCGCCCAGTTCGTCGGACTCGGTCGTCTCGTCGGCGGCCGATTCCGCAGGCGCGTCCGGTTCGTCGCCTTCGTCTCCTCCGTCGAAATCGCCTGGTCCGTCGACCGAGCCGCTCGCCGACGGGTCCTCCGTCGCCGTCGGTTCGGCGTCCGCGGACGCGGAGCCCTCGGAGTCGACTTCAGCGGGTGCAGACTGATCGGACACGTCGGCGGCGGCGGTCTCGGCCGCGGGCTGTGCCTCGGATTCGTCCGCCGCCGGCGGCTCGGATTCGTCCGCCGCGGACTGGGAGGACGGCTCCGATTCCGTCGATGCAGTCGATCCGGTCGCTTCGGTGGCCTCGTCGGCGGCTTCGGTTCCTTCCGTTCCCGTACCGGCGGTCGCTGTCGCGTCGGCGGGCGCGGCGACGTCGGGGAGCGGGCCGAGTTCGTCGGGGCCGGCCTCGTCGGGATCGACCGCGAGCCCGTCGACGGCCTCGCGCTCGCCGGCGACGAGTTCGAGCCCCTGAATCGCCATCGTGCGGACCGCTTCGAGATAGTGCTCAGTCGTCTCGTAGTGGTCGATCGCGAGCGCGACGCCCTGAGCGAGCGCCGCGTCGACGCCGCGGGATTCGAGCGCGGCTCGGAGGTCGTCACCGCGGACGTCGAGACCGAGCGCCGCGGCGGTCGTCGCGACGCGTTCGAGCGTCGCCTCGGCGGCGGCGACGACCCAGCGGTCGCGGGTGTCGGCGTCGACCTCGTTGAGGCTCTCCGGGCGGACCGACGTGAAGATCCGATCGGAGTCCTCCGGCTGGTAGGTGCGAGCCTTGCCGGTCAGCGAGACGAAGCACGGCGGCTCCGCGCGTTCGAGAAAGCCCATCGCGTCGGGCTGGTACTGGCCGGCGTAGCTGACGAACACGCCCGTCGGGTCCGCGATCCGCCCGCGGACGATGTCGTCGTTGACCGACTCGACCTCGGTCAGCGCGCCGACGGCGAACAGGCGGTTGATCCGCGCACCGGTGGGGGTGACGACGTAGTTCGGCGCGCGCTCCTCGTCGCTTTCCGAATAAGACAGCGTCGCGTCGTCGAACTCCGCGGCGAAGACCCGGCGGGCCACCTCACGGCCCTGGGGCGCGTCGCTCACGGCCGCACCTCCGAGAGCAGCGTCCTCGCACGCGCGGCCGGGTCGTCGCCCGCGCGCTCGAACTCGCTGGCCTCGACGTTCGCGCCGTAGTCGTCGACCGAGAGATTGCCGCGGACGCGGTACTCGTGGCCGACGACGCGCTCGCGGATCTCGTCGGCGACGACCTCCTTGCTCATCGCGTCGCGGGCGGCCTCCATCGCGTCTTCGAGAGTGCCGCCGTACAGTTCCTCTGTGAGTTCGCGGTCCAAGATGGCCGTCACGGTGCCGGTTCCGTCGTCGACGATCGCCTTCACGCGCATATCGTCCTCGCCGTCGACCTCGCCGTGAGTGCGGCACTGGCCGTTCTGGAGGACCCGACCGCACTCGGGACAGCGCTCGATGAGCCCCGAGCCGTCGCGGACTTCGAGCACGTTCCCGACGAGTTCGACGTCGAAGAGGCCGCCGGAGCCGACGGCCTCGGCGATGCCCATCCGCGGGGCCTCGTCGTCGATCTCGATCTCGCGGGCCAGCGGCGTCACGGTCGTGTACTCCGAGAGGTTCACCTGCGGCACGCCGCGGAACTCCCGGACGTACACCTCTTCGAGCCGGAAGTCGTGGCCCTCGCGGAGCTCCGATCTGGCCTCCCAGTCCGTGAACGGGAGCCGCCCGGTCTCGTCGGCGACGACGCCCGAGCGGATCGTGGTCTCGCCGTCGCGGCCGTCGATGACGCGCTCTTCGGCCTCCAGCACCCGGATTTCGACGTTTCGGCCACGGTGGCCCGATCGGAGGTCCACGAGGTCGGTGTCGCCGCCGATCTCGTAGGGGACCTCCACGGGTTCGGTCTCGATGGCGACCGTCGAGGACTGCCCGACGTTAAGTTCGGGCTCGCCCTCCCACTCGCGGACGCCGGCGTTGCCGACGGTGATCGAATCTCCGGGCTCGAAGCCGAAGTCCTCCCAGGCGGTGTAGGAGATCTTCCCGGTCGCGTCCGCGAACTCGCCCTCGCGGATGACCTGTTCTTCGCCCTGATAGCGGATCGACCGACGGCCGACAGAGAGCACCCGGACGGTCACGGTGACGTTGCCGTCCTCGGGCGTGACGTCCGCGACGTCCTTCGTCGAGGGGGTTGCGTCGCCCCCGTCGCCCCCGCCGTACTTGCGGCGGACGCTCTGTTTGGCCTCGTCGATCGGCACGCTGTACGCCACGAGGTTCTCCAGGTCGTCTTTGACCTCCGCTTTGTCGACACCGAGGGCGGAGGCGAGCTCCTCGGCGTGTTCGTCTACGTCCATCGTCGGGACGCTACGCCCGCCCGGAATAAAAACGTGGCCAGCGCGAGCGGGATTCCGAGGACGAGCGTTTATCCCCGAAGCCGCGGCCAGCGTCCCCGTGAGGTAAGCCCCGCTCGCGTCGGCCCGCGGGTGTCCGACGACACCGACGCGAGTAGCCGAGCGTCGTCGGCTGTCAGCCCTCCGTGAGCGGCTGCGATGCTATTGTCCCTCGACGTCGTCGATGTTCTGCGAGACGTAGCGCACCAGCGCGAGCGGGATCCCGAGGACGAGCGCGATGGTGAGCCCGCCGTAGACGGCGAAACCGAGCGGCGTCGGCGGCAGCGGAACCAGAAAGAGGAACCGCGGCGCTGAGAGCCCGTCGACGAACGCCCCCGTGAGCAACCCGGCGGTCGCCGCGACCGCGACGAGCGCGACGTACAGTTGGATGACGAACCGCGATCCCTCGCGGGCGTCCGTGCGGGCCGCTCCCGCCGTCGCGTCGTCGTCGACTCGCACGTCCCTCTCCGCGTCGGGGTCCCGTTCGGTCACACCGGCAGTGCGTCGCGCAGGCCGATAATAGTGATTATCGGCCGCGCGGACGGCACGCCACACGGCGCGGCGAACGGACGGACCACCACGGATTCGGGACGGGTCACTTGCTTGGGACCGACGCACCTTTGCCCCAATGGGTCGAATTCGGCGTATGAACGACAGAGACCTCCTCGGACTCATCCTGGCGGCCGTCGTGGTGTTGATGTTCGCGACGGGAATCATCCTCGCGGTCTGACCGCTCTCGACGATCGATCGCAGACCGTGACAGAATCGGCGGAACTGAAAGAAGAGGAAACGAAAAATCGGATCCGACCGCGACTCAGTCGTCCTCAGCGGACGCGTCGACCGCCTCGCCGCCGTCGGGCAGCGCTTGTTCCTCCTCGCCGCCGTCGGCGATGGCCGTCTGAAGCTTCTGGTCGTACCAGTCCCACTCGGCGGTGTAGAGGCCCGCGTCCCGGAGGTTCCACGGGTCGCCGTCCTCGATCTGCGGGCCTTCGAGCCACGACTGGACGAAGTTCCACACGAAGATGATCTGGCCGACGAGCAGGATGAGCGCGCCGAGCGTCGCGGCCTGATGGAGCGTCGCGAACTGCGGGAGGTACGTCGCGTACCGCCGCGGCATCCCGCCGTAGCCGAGCAGGATCATCGCGAAGAACGTGATGTTCGTCCCGACCATCGACAGCCAGAAGTGCGCCTTGCCGAGCGTCTTCTGGTACATCCGGCCGGTGTAGAGCGGGAACCAGTAGTACAGGCCCGCGAATCCGGCGAAGGCGATCGCGCCCATCACGATGTAGTGGAAGTGCCCGACGACGTAGTAGGTGTCGTGCAGGATCAGGTCGACGGGGATCGACGCCAGGAAGACGCCGGTGACGCCGCCGATGATGAAGTTCGAGACGAAGCCGATACAAAACAGCATCGGCGTCGTCAGCCGCACGCGACCGTTCCACATCGTCGTGATCCAGTTGAAGGTCTTCACCGCGCTCGGTATCGCGATGGCGAGCGAGACCGCCATAAAGGACGCCCGGAGCCGCGGGTCGATCCCGGTCGCGAACATGTGGTGCGCCCACACGCCGAAGGAGAGGACGCCGATCGCGAGCGTCGAGTAGACGACGAACTTGAATCCGAAGAGCCGCCGTCCCGCAAAGCGCGGGAGGACGTAGCTGACGATCCCCATCGGCGGGAGCACGAGGATGTAGACCTCGGGGTGGCCGAAGAACCAAAACAGGTGCTGCCAGAGGATCGCCCCGTCGCCCCCGGCGAAGAACGTCGTCCCGAAGTTGCGGTCGAACAGCAGCATCACGAGCGCGCTACCCAGAAGCGGGAAGGCGAACAGGATCAGCCCCGACTGGGTGAGGATCGTCCACGAGAAGATGTCCAGGTTCGCCCACGAGACGTCGTCACCGCGTTCGGTGAAGATAGTCGCGATGAAGTTGATCGCGCCCATCGTCGCGGAGACGCCCGACAGGTGAAGCCCCAGGAGCATCAGGTCGACACCGGCGTTGGCCTGAGTGCCGGCGCCGACGCCCGTGGACAGCGGGGTGTACATCGTCCAGGCCGTCTGCGCCGGGATGACCTCCGGAATCGGGAAGAAGCCGGCCCAGATGAGAAGCGCCGCCGGCGGCAGGAGCCAGAACGCGATCGCGTTGATCCGCGGGAACGCCATGTCGTCCGCGCCGATCAGGAGCGGCACCAGATAGTTCGAGAAGGCGGCGATGATCGGCGTCCCGAACAGGAACAGCATCGTGATGCCGTGACTCGTCAAGAGCGAGTTGTAGAACTGGTTGGAGATGAGCGTCATCCCGGGATCGATCAGTTCGATCCGCATCACGACGACCATCAGGCCGCCGACCACGAACGCGATGAGCCCGTACGTGCCGTACAGGATGCCGATGTCCTTGTGGTCCACTGTCGTGAGCCAGCGGATGACACCGGACGGTTTCTCCTCGGAAACGTATCCTTCCCCTTGCCCGAAGGCGCCGCCGCCCGCGATCGGGCTGTACGAGCGCCAGTTTTCGATCCGCGCGAGCCACGCGGCGACGGCCACGAGGAAGAGCCCCATAAGGACCGTCAGTGCGAGCTGTCCGTTGACCTGCATAGAAGAGACTGAGGAACGAAAGGTAATGAAAGGTTCGGGACGGCGCAGCCGTCTCAGATCCGATAAAACGACCGACAGGACGCACAGCGGGGGAATCGAACGGGAATCCGCCGAGAGAAGAACGCGTACCGAACGACGGCGGAAGCGGCTCAGTTCGCTTTCGAGGAATCGTCGCCGTCGTCGGTGTCTGCGGCGTCGGCGTCCGCACCGTCGTCGCCCTCGTCCGCCTCAGTGTCCTCGACGCCTGCGGCGTCAGTCTCGGTCGCCTCGCCATCGTCGCCCGCGTCGGCGTCGGCGTCGGCGTCGGTCTCGCCTTCGACCGCACCGGCTACCGTCTCGGCTTCGACCTCGGAGTCAGACTCGCCGTGGCCGTGGCCTTCGAGCGGTTCGGCGCCGCGGACGCCGGCCTGGCCCGGGAGATAGACGTCGCCGGACTTTTCGCTCCCCGCGACCGCGCGGCCGGCGAAGTACGTCAGGATCGCCAGCAGGACGAACGGGATAGCGAGCAGCCCGAACTGGATGGCCGACGCCATCGGGTCGATGCCGAACGGTGAGATCACCGCGAACGCGACGACGAAGAACGCGATGATGAACAGGGGAACCACGTTGACGGTGAGGTCGAGCAACGTGTCCCGATCGAAGATCTTGTTCGCCATAGGCGACCGTTTCGGTGGAGAATCAAATAGGTTGTTGGTTCGGCGCCGACGGCGTCAGGGCCGGTCTGGTGAGAATCCCGCCGTCAGTAGGTTGGCTCCTGTCCCAGTCAGTAGGTCGGCTCCTGTCCCTGGCTGAACAGCGCGCCCGCGCCGCCCGCCGCGACGAGGATGACCGCCGCGGCGACGATGGCGGTCCCCCGGCTGGGTAGATCGATCGGCGTGAAGACGAAGGCGACGCCGAGCGCCGCCAGCGGGACGGCGACGCCGACCAGCGCGCGCCACGGGGACCGCGCGTACCCCGTTTCTGTGCTCATCCCGGCGACGCTCCCGCCGAAGAGCAGGAGTCCGCCCACCGCGAGCGGAAACAGCCCGAAGAGGATTCCGAGCTCCGCAATGGGGATCCCGAGCGCGATGAAGAGCGGCCAGGGGCTCGCCATCCGATACTGCTCCGACAGACCCGGGTCGGTGCTCATTGCCGGAGGTAGGAACCGAACGATACAAAACGCTTCGATTCTGCCGACCCGGCCCGGAGACGGGCCGGAAAGAACACCTTTTTCGACGCAGATAGACGAGGGAGAACCGATGGGACTGGAAGAGGAGATCGAGGATCTCCGCGAGGAGATCGCGAACACGCCCTACAACAAGGCCACCGAAGAGCACATCGGGCGGCTGAAGGCGAAACTCGCGGAGAAGAAGGAGAAACTCGAAAACCAGTCCTCCGCCGGCGGCGGCCACGGCTACGCGGTCGAGAAGACCGGCGACGCGACCGTCGCCCTCGTCGGGTTCCCCAGCGTCGGCAAGTCGACGCTGATCAACGCGCTCACGAACGCCGACAGCGAGGTCGGCGAGTACGAGTTCACCACCCTCGACGTCAACCCCGGGATGCTGAAGTACAACGGCGCGAACATCCAGATCCTCGACGTCCCGGGGCTGATCAAGGGCGCCGCGGGCGGGCGCGGGGGCGGCAAGGAAGTCCTCTCTGTCGTCCGGACGGCCGACCTCGTGGTGTTCCTGCTGTCGGTGTTCGAGATCGAGCGCTACGAGCGGCTCCGGCGGGAGCTGTACGGCAACAAGATCAGACTCGACACGTCGCCGCCGAACGTCACGATCTCCAAGCGCGGCAAGGGCGGACTGCACGTGACGACCTCCGACGACGTCTCCCTGGACGAGGACACAATAAAGAGCGTCCTGCGCGAGCACGGCTACGTCAACGCCGACGTGACCGTCCGCGGCGACGTCACGATCGACGAACTCATCGACGGTATCATGGACAACCGCGTGTACCTCCCCTCGATCGTCGCCGTCAACAAGGCCGACCTCATCGACCGCGAGTACCTCCCCACCGTCGAGGAGAACCTCCGGGAGGTCGGCGTCGACCCCGAGGCGGCGACGTTCATCAGCGCCGAGGCCGAGAAGGGCCTCGACGCGCTCAAAGAGGAGATGTGGGAGGCGCTCGGCCTCATCCGTGTGTACATGGACAAGCCGGGCCGCGGCGTCGACTACGAGGAGCCGCTCGTCCTCCAGGAGGGCGAAAACACCGTCGACGACGCGCTCCGGAAGCTCGGCGGCACGCTCGACGAGCGCTTCCGCTTCGCCCGCGTGACGGGGCCGAGCGCCAAGCACGACGAACAGCAGGTCGGCCGCGACCACGAACTGCAGGACGAGGACGTGATGCGCGTCGTCGCCCGGAAGTAGCGAACCGTGTCGCGTCCGTCCGCTCCGTCGGCGCTCGCCCGGATGTCCGTTCTCGGGGCTCTGTTGGCGATCCCCTGGTCCGTCCAGGTCTTCGCCGTCGGCGACGCCACCTTCCTCTTCGCGTGGGGGCTCGTGAACACGAACCCGCCGTCGGTGACGACGCTGTTCGACTTCCTCTTCGTGTACACGCGCGGGCTGCCGGCGTACATCCTCGCGTGGCCGCTGTCGACGCTGTTCTACGCCGCCGCGCTCGCGAGTGCTGCCGTCGGCTGGCGAACGGGCCGCGAGGATCCGCGGGTGACGGCGGGGCTGCTCGTCGTCGCCGCGGTCGCGCAGTTCCGCCTCGCGTGGGGCTTTTCGATCCAACCTGGACGGATCGCGTGGCCGGTCGCGTCGGTCGCGTTCCTCGCCGTCGCGTGGTGGGGCTACTGGCCCATGCTCCGCCAGTCCGTCGGCCGGTAGCGACAGAGCGCCGCTATCCGTCGTCGTCGAGGTACGGCTCCTCGATGTGGACGTCGCCACCCACGAGCGCGGTCAGTCGCCGCGTCCCGGCGTCGAACAGGAACACCAGCGGCGCGAGCAGTCGCTCGACCGCCGAGAGCGGGCGCGCCACCCGGAGCGACCACGACCGAGCGTGCCCGAAGCCGTAGGACTTGGGGACGACTCGCCGAGGACCAAGACGAGCACGCTCGCGGCCACGGTCGCCACGACGACGGTGGCGCCGGGCGGGACGAAGCGCGCCACGAGCAGCGTGACGATGCTCGTGATCGCGATGTTGACGACGTTGTTGCCGACGAGGATCGTCACCAGGAGTCGGTGCGGGTCCGAACGGAGCCGCTGGAGCGTGCGGCCGTCGGCCGCCGCCGTCCGAATCCAGTCGTCCGGGAGCGAGAAGATCGCGGACTCGCTGCTGGAGAAGAAGGCGCTGAGCGCCAGGAGGACCACGACCGCGACCAGCGACGGGAGCACCACCACGAGGGAATCCATACTCGGCGGTCTGTGCGCACCCGTATCAAAGTGGAGGTCGCGGGGGTCCGATCGGTACGGAGATGGCGCACGGCGAGCGCGTTCAGCACCCTTTTTCACCACCGCGTGCGATGACTCGGGTATGTCCGGCGTACTCGATCACGTGATGATGCGGGTCGAAGATCTCGAAGAGTCGCTCGATTGGTACACGACGCACCTGGACTACGAGGAGAAGGGCCGCTGGGAGGCGGACACCTTCACGAACGTCTATCTGGGCCCCGAGGAGATGCACGACGAGGGGGCGATGCTCGAACTCACCTACAACCACGACGACCGCACCTACGAGATGGGCGACGCCTGGGGCCACATCGCCGTCCGCGTCCCCGAGGGCGAACTCGAAGAACACTACGAGCAGCTGCTGGACGAGGGCGTCGAGGACTACCGCGACCCCGAGTCCTGCGGCGGCCGCTACGCCTTCGTGAAGGACCCCGACGGCCACGAGGTCGAGATCGTCCAGCGCGACGCCGACCTGCCCACCTGGAGCCTCGATCACACGATGATCCGCGTCGAGGACGCCGACGAGGCGCTCGGCTTCTGGGCGCGGAAGTTCGAGTACGTCCCCGACGGCCGCTGGGAGTCCGACACCTTCGCGAACTACTTTATGAAGCCGCGCGGCGACTCCGACGCCGCGATGACCGTCGAACTCACCTACAACTACGACGGCCGCTCGTACACGATGGGCGACGCCTGGGGCCACCTCTGTGTCCGGGCCAACGACCTCCACGACTACTGGGAGACCCTGATGGAGCGCGAGGCCGACGACTACCGCGACCCAGCCTCGTGTGAGGACCGCTACGCGTTCACCAGAGACCAGGACGGCCACGAGATCGAGATCCTGAACCCCGAGTCGTAAGCGGATAGAGCGCCCGCGACGCGACCGGTCCGGTGTCGCGCCGCGAGCGCACGGAACGGCAAGGGATTTATTCGTCACTCTCCTTCTCCCGCCTATGCCGGGGCTGCTCTCCGACGCGCTCGCGTGGGTCGTGATCCTGACGTTCGCCGTCGGAGCGCTCTTCGAGGACCGGAACGAGCGGGTCGCGCGCTATCTCACCGCCGCGGCGTGGGTCGGCTTCGCCGCCTTCTGGCTCCAGTTGGTGCCGCACTTCGCGTTCGAGCAGAAGAGCTACGTCGAGGGGATCCTCTCAATCGCCGCCGTGCCGGCGTCGCTGTATACGGGCTATCTGCTGTGGAACGGCCGCGACTCGCTATTCGTGCTCTCCCGCGCGGTCGCCGCGATGGGCCTGATCTACCTCCCGTTCGAGACGATCCCCGCGTTCTCGCTGTTCGGCGTCGGGGTGCCGGCTCCGCGCGGGATCCTGATGGAGACCGTCGCCGCCCAGACCGGCTACCTCGTGAACGCGTTCGGCTACCACCCCGAGATGATCGTCGGCGAGCAGGGGTATCTGAACACGTTCCTCTTTTTCGACGGCGAGCACCGCCTGACGGTCTCGGTCGTGCTCGCGTGTACCGGGCTGGGGAGCATCGCCATCTTCGCCGGGCTGATCGCCGCGGTGAAGGCGCCGCTGCGCCGGAAACTGCGCGCGATGGCGGTCGCCGTCCCGATCATCTACGCCCTGAATCTGCTGCGGACGACGTTCATCACGATCGCCTTCGGCAAGCAGTATATGCAGTGGTTCGTCGACGAGGTCCTGCTGCTCTTCGGCTCGTCGGACCCGTATATGGTCTCGTTTTTCATCTCAGATCGGATCATCAGCCAGCTGCTCGCGGTGGTGGTCCTCGTCGGGATCACCTACCTCGTCGTGCGGGAGCTCCCCGAGCTGCTGACCGTGATCGAGGACGTGCTCTTTCTCGTGACCGGCGACGAGTACGACCTCGAATCCGAACTCGGGCTGGATCGGCCTGGGACATAGGCCGGTCGTGGACGGTCGCCGTAGCGGCTCGGTCGTCCGATTCCGCGGAGACGGTCTATCCCACGGGAGAGAGCCGAGAACCGTCGGTACCGGCTAGTTCATATTCGACGCCGTCGTCTTAGTAGTATGACACCACGGACGGTTCTTCGGATCGAAGGCGCCGCCGCGCTCGTCGTGGCACTCTACGGCTACTACCGCCTGGGCGGACCCCTCTGGCTCCTCGCCGTGCTCGCGCTGGCGCCGGACCTCTCGATGCTCGGCTACCTCGTCGACGAACGGATCGGAAGCGTCGTCTACAACCTCGGACACACCTACACGCTCCCGGTCGCGCTGGGCGCGGTCGGTTACGGGCTCGACGCCCGGCTCTTGCTCCTCGGGGCGCTGATCTGGGCCGGCCACATCGGCGCCGATCGGCTCGTGGGCTACGGCCTCAAGTCGGCGTCGGGGTTCGGTGAGACGCACCTCTCCCCGTCGACGGGGCACCGAGCCGACCCCGCGGTCGCAAGGCCGCGCTGAACCGCGTCAGGTCTCGTTCTCGGCCAGTGCGTCGGCGGGCGCGCCGCCGAGCGCCGCCAGCGCGTCGGACTCGACGTGGTGGAGGTCGCCCGGGATCACGAGCAGGTGGAGCGGGTCGCCGAAGTCGCGCTCGGCAAGCGCCGAGAGGCGGTCGGCCGCGACGGTCGGCTCCGGGCTGCCGGCGCGGGCGACGGCGACGCCGAGGACGTCGTCCCAGTCGTCGGCGAACAGCCCGGCGGCGACGTCGGCGGTCATGTACTCGTCGCGTTCGGCCTTGATGTCGAGATAGACGAGGGTGTGGAGCCCCTGCTCGCGGTTCCGCTCGATCGAGTCGAGCACGCTCTGCGGCACCCCCTCGGCGCCGTGGGCGTAGGGGAACGGGAGCGTGACGGCCTTCCCGAAGCGGTAGTTCTGGAGGCCCGTCAGGCCGCTGGCGGCCGTCTGGGCGGTCACGCCGTGGATCACGCGGGTGTCGATGCCGCGCTCGATCGCCCGCAGGCGCAGGTCGACGTGGGTCGTCGAGATCATCGTGTCGCCGGCGGTGAGGAAGGCGACGTGTCCGTCCTCGGCGGCGTCGAGGACGTCCTCGGGATGCTGTTCGACGCCCGCGCGCTCGCGGACCTCGATGTCGATGTCGTGGTACGCCGAGAGGTCGTCGACGGTCGCGCCGACGAGGTGACTGGTGTAGAACTCCGCGACGGCGCGGTCGGCGTCGGCGAGCGCCTCCCGGCCCTCGACGGTGATCGAGCGCTCGTCGTAGAGGCCGAGGCCGATGAAGGTGAGCATACCGCCGTCAGGACGGCCGTGCGTAAAAACCGCGTGAAAGGGCGGGGTCGGCGTCGTTCCGTCGTCGCGGGCGGTACGCTTTTGAGCGGGCCCAGCGAAGTGGCGGGTGGCGCTGTCAGCGCCTGATTTGTTCGGCGGCGGTCGGCGGCCGACTGGTCATCGCGCCGTCGACCACTCGTCATCTATGCCTCGCGAGCGCGGCGTCTCGACTACTCGTCGGACTCGAACAGCCCGAGGTCGTCGGCGACGGCGTTGGCGAGCTCGTCGGCGATGACGGGGTCGACCTGGGCGATCTCCTCGCCGTCGTGGCGGTGTTCGTTGTGCGTGTCCAGGGATTCCCGGAGCTCCGAGAGCGGCACGCGCGAGGTCGTGCCGCAGGCCTCACAGACGATCGGGACCGTCGGGTCGTCGGACTCGTCGGATGCGTCGCTCATAGGCGACACTCGCGTGACGGGTGTAAAAACAGGTCCGGTTCTCCGGGGTCACCCGAGCGGAGCGATGGGGGCCGGCGTCCGGACCGTCAGATCCGACTCGTGGGGACTGGCGTGAGTCCCGGGGATATCTCGCCGGACGGGACGGCGCGAATCGATGAACGGGCGCGATAATCACGATGAACATCGGACCGATACGTACCGAAGGGGAGCAGTATATACTCCTGCGTTGGGCTTACAGCCGAACGTACGGCTCAGAGAGATCATATCAACGCTCAAATGTTAGTTTCCGTAGAGTACGCTTGTCCCAATGGACGAACAGAACTATTCTCGACGCCGACTTCTCGCGGGATCGGCCGCAGCGCTCGCAGGCGGACTGGCCGGCTGTTCGGGCGGCGGTGGCGGCGGAAGCACCGCGACGAGTACGAGCGGCTCCACGGAGACGACCGAGAGCCAGTCGACAGCGACGACGAGCGGCGAGACGTATCAGGTCGGGTACGGCGACTACCAGACGACGGTGAGCGCGGCCAAGTTCCCCGAGCCGCCGAAGAAGCTCTACGTGTACGCGGTCCAGTCCGGGTGGTCGAACTGGCCCGCGCTGATGCAGCAGTTCAAACAGCAGTACGGCGTCCAGCTCAACGACGACGATCGGTCGTCGGGCGAGGCGCTGAAAGATGCCCGGTCCCACGCGCAGAACCCCACGCACTCCGCGTTCAACGGCGGCTACACCTTCGCGGTGCAGGCGATGAAGGACGGGCTGACGCAGGCGTACAAGCCGGCAAACTGGGACAAGGTCCCGGAAAAGCTCAAGACCGACAACGGTCACTGCACCGCGACGCGCCGGATGACCACCGCGGTCACCTACCGGAAGGACATCTACGAGGAGCGCGGGATCGAACCGCCGCAGACGTGGGAGGACCTCCTCAAGCCCGAGATTATGCAGGACTTGGCGCTCCAGACACCGCAGGCCGCGGTCGGGCTCGCCTGCGCGCTCTCGATTAACAACGCCCGCGGCGGGAGCCTCGATGACCTCCAGCCGGTAATCGACTACTACAAACAGATTCAGAAGGGTGGTGCGGAGTTCACCGACAACTTCCTCGCGCAGTTCACGAAAGGCGAGTACGCGACGTTCATCCGCTACGATTACTCCGGGCTGGACCTCAAGTACAACAACTCGGACCTCCCCGAGGAGAACGTCGGGGTCGCCCTCCTGAAAGGCAAGAACGGGAACAAGGGTGCGTTCAATCAGCCGTACGGGTACGCTATGCTGAAGGGCGCGCCGAACCCGCAGGCGTGCAAGCTGTTCATGGACTACGTCCTCTCGCTGGAGGGCCAGCGGAAGTTCCTCGACGCCTACGTCCGGCCGATCCGGGCCCCGGAACTGGAGATGCCGCCCGAGTTCCCGCCGCAGAGCCGCTACAAAGAGACGCAGTTCCAGGTCGACTACGCCACGCTCGTGGAGAAACAGGAGTCGATCATCCAAGAGATCACCCGCGGCGCGAACCTGTAAGATGTCCGTCGATGCCGAGACGCTCGGCACCCGAACGCGCCGCCGTGTGACCGGATTCCTCGGGACGCTGGTCGCGCCGCGTTCGGAGCGGCAGCGCGAGGTCCGACGGATCGTCGCGCTCTGCGTGCCGTTCCTGCTGTTGGTGCTCGTCTCGGGGTTCTTCCCGCTGGTGGAGATGTTCCGGATCAGCGTCTCCGAATCGCAGTTCGTCACCGAGGGGTTCACGCTCAGTTCCTACCGAGCGCTGATCGAAGACCCGTACTACCGGCGGGTCGCGTTCAACTCGCTCTGGTTCGCTGTCGCGACCACACTGGCGTCGATCACCGTGGCCGTGCCGGTCGCCCACGCGCTCGAAAAGTACGACCTCCCGGGCGAACGGCTGCTGGTGACGGTACTGTCGTTCCCGAATAGCCTCCCGGGAATCGTGGCCGCGTTTATGATCATCGTCCTCTTCGGGAACACGGGCGTTCTGACGAACTTCCTGGCGTTCCTCGCCGGTCGCTCCGCGTCCAGCCTCGCGGTCGCGACGAGCGTTCTCGGGCTCTTTTTCGCGTACCTCTACTCGATGATCCCGCGGGCGATGCTGCTGCTCCGCGGAACGTACGCGGAGGTCAACACCGACGCCGAGGAGGCCGCCCGGAGCCTCGGGGCGACGCCCCTCCAGACGTTCCGGTACGTGACGCTCCCCCAGATCAAGCCCGGGCTCATCGGCGCGTGCGTTCTCGTGTTCCGGACCGCGCTGGCGATCTTCGGGACCATCCTCATCCTGAAGAGCTTGCTCGTCTGGACGCTCCAGATCAACCGCGAGCTCGCCAACGGGTTCAACATCGCACAGGCGTCGGCGATGGCGACGGTCTGGTTCGTCTTCGTCTTCGCGTTCACGGTTCTGGTACTCCGGTACACCAGCGCGGAGGTGACGATCTGATGGCCGGAGCCGACCGGACCGGCGGACCGAGCCTCTCGGCCCGCTTCGGTCGCGAAGCGGTGACGACCGTCCTGATCGCGACCGTCCTGTTTCTCGCACTCCCGGTCGTTCTCACGTTCGTGAGTTCGTTCGCCGCCAACTGGGCCGGCGTCCTCCCGCGGGGGTTCGTCACGACCGCGAACTGGGAGGCCGTGATCTTCGGCGACGGTATCGGTGCGAACGTGGCGATCGGCACCTCGCTGTTCTACAGCGTGGGACTCGCCCTCGGCGGGGTGGTGATCAACCTCCTCGCGGGCGTTCCGATCGCATACGCCATCGCGCGATACGAGTTCCCCGGCCGCGATCTGCTCAACGTCTTCGCGATACTTCCGCTCGCCCCCGGCATCATCCTGGGGATCGCCTTCCTCCGGACGTATCCGAAACTCTCGACGTCGGGGGTCGCACTGATCATCGGCTATTCGCTCCTGAAGGCGCCGTATATGGTGATGGCGGTCCAGTCGAGCTTCGAGTCGATGGACCTCCAGCGGATCGAAGAGAGCGCACGGAGCCTGGGCGCGTCCTGGCCGCGGACGTTCCTGACCGTCATCGTCCCCAGCGCGCGGACCGGAATCGTCGCCGGATCGATCATTTCGTGGACGCTCGCGGCTGCGGAGTTCAACTTCTCCTACATCGTATACTCGAAGGGAACGCCCCCCCTGTCGCTGTTCCTATTCAAGAACATCACGAACAGTTCGTTCCTCAACGCCGCCGCGGCGGTGTCGGTGTTCTTCCTCCTCATCGCCGGAGTGACCATCGCCCTCCAGGTGATCGGCCACCGCTCGACCGGACGGGAGACCTGACAGATGTCGGAAATCTCACTCGAACACGTCACGAAACGGTTCGATTCGACAGCCGCCGTCGACGACCTCTCGCTGTCCATCGAAGACGGCGAAGTGATGGGGATCGTCGGCCCGAGCGGCTGCGGGAAGACCACCACGCTCAGGCTCACGGCGGGCTTCGAGACGCCCGACGAGGGCGTCATCGCCTACGACGGCGACGACGTAACTCACGTGCCGCCGGAGAACCGAAACGTCGGGCTCGTGTTCCAATCCTACGCCCTCTTCGACACGATGAGCGTGTTGAAGAACGTCACGTTCGGGCCGCGGATGCACGGCGTCGGCAAGGCCGAGCGCCGCGAGCGCGCCCGGCAACTCCTGGACCTGCTCGACATTTCGGAGCTGGCCGATCGCGATCCGACGACCCTCTCCGGGGGGCAACAGCAGCGGGTCGGCCTCGCGCGGGCGCTGGCCATCAAACCGCGGCTCCTGTTGCTCGACGAGCCGATGACCGGACTCGACGCGAAGCTCAAGCAGAACCTCCGGAAGGAACTGGGCGACCTCCTCGATGACCTCGGGGTGACGACCCTGTACGTCACCCACGACCAGGAGCAGGCGATGTCGATGTGCGACCGGATCGCCGTGATGAACGACGGCGTCCTCGAACAGGTGGGTACACCCACCGATATCTACGAGTCGCCCGCCAACGCGTTCGTCGCCAACTTCATCGGAACCTCGAACCTCCTCAAGGCGACCGTGACGCCGGCCGCGATCGACTTCGGGTTCGCCGAGATCGACGCCCCGGAGTTCCCCGGCACCGGGCCCGCGACGCTCGCGGTCCGCCCGGACGATTTCCGTCTCGGCGCGGGACCCATCGAGGCCCACGTCGAGAACGTCTTCTACCTCGGTGAACGGGTACAGGCGATCGCGACGCTCGCCGACGGGAGCGAGATCACCGTCGAGGCGAGCCGCCACGAGGACGTCGCCCCCGGCGATCGGATCACGCTCGACATCGACGCCGAACACCTCCACCGCGTCTCCCGGTGAGCCGCGTCCGAGGTTCTCGCTACTCCCGAAGAGAGCTCGGGAGGGGCGAGCACTGCCCCCGAATGGAGACGTACCGGGCCTCGAATAGCCGTACAGAAAAGACACGTCCGGCCGTCGGTGGCAGATCCGTGGTGCCGTTCGACGGTCGCGCGGCGAAGGTGGCCGGTACTGGCGACGGGCGGGCGGGGGACGCGGGAGACGAGAGGGGAGTCGTCCCGGACGCGTTAGGCGCCGACTTCCGCGCCGACGTAGAGGACGACGACGAGAAAGATCCAGACGACGTCGACGAAGTGCCAGTACATCGACGCCGTGCTCACAGAGACGTGGCGCTCGGCGGAGTACTGCCCCAGGAGCGCGCGGACGAAGACGATCCCCAGGAGGACCGCGCCGAGGCTGACGTGCAGGCCGTGAAGGCCGGTGAGGCCGTAGAAGGCCGAGCCGAAGAACCCGGAGGCGATCGTGAACTCCTCGTGGATGATGAACTCGTAATACTCGTAGACCTGGCCGCCGATGAACACGATCCCCAAGAGGAGCGTCGCGGCGAGACCGCCGATGAACTTCCTGCGGTCGTTCTTCCGGATGGCCAGGTGCGCGTAGTGCAGCGTGACCGACGAGACGATCAGGATCGCCGTGTTGATCAGGACGAGCGAGCCCGTCAGCTCGGGGACCCCGACGAAGAGGGACTCCCAGTTGCCCGCGCGGATCCAGAAGTAGTAGCCGAACAGCCCGCCGAAGGTCGCCAGTTCGGAGCCGAGGAACGCGAGCATCCCCCAGCGGAGCTTGTTCGCGCTCTGGGCGTCGGCCTCGCGGTCCCAGAACTTGACGACGAAGGCGTGGTACGTCCAGCCGTACAGTCCGACGAGGAAGAGTCCGATCGTGGCGACGAGGGCCGCCGGGCCGACCATCGGGCCGACGATCGCACCGTCACCGCGGCCGAGGATGTACAGCGCGGCCGCGATGTAGATCCCCCCTGCGCCTGCGGCGGTGACGAACGGCCACCAGCTCGCCTCACCGAACCCGCGGGGCCAGTCCTCGACCGCGGGGAGGTGGTGTCCGTGGTCGTCGTGTGCTTCTTCGGTACCCATAGGCGTGCCTTTCGATCCGACGACTAAAAAGCCTCCCAAAACGGCCGGTGGTGCGTCCCGATCGCCCGGCGCCGCGTCGCGACGTCAGTCGGCGCTCGACGGCGTCCGGTGGTACGGCGCCGACGCGATCGACTCGCGGAGCTGGCCCAGGGACTCCCGGCTCTCGCCGCCCGCGCCGCTCATCTCGCTCACGACCGCCAGCACCTCCTGGCGGGAGATCTTGACGCCGGTCGCAGAGAGCGCGTCCTCGGGCTGAGCGAGCAGCTCGCGGAGTGTGCCGACCGCCAGCAGGAACGGAATCGCCCACGCTTCGAGCGTGTTGCCGTCGCGGAGCGGGACCGTCTCCAGGTACGTCTGTGCGTCGTCGAGGAACGAGCCCGCGAACTCGGCGGTCCGGCGGACGACCGACGCCGCGCCGGCGCGGTAGTCCTCGTCGACGACCTCGTCCTGAGGCACGCCCTCGTCGCGGAGCCACTCCGCCGGGAGGTAGACGTTGTTCTCGGCGGTGTAGTCGTCGTAGACGTCCTTCGAGATGTTGACGAGCTGGAGGAGCAGGCCGAACTCCTCGGCGGTGTCGTAGAGCCGGCGGCGGCGCTCGGCGGCGACGTCCCCGCGCGTCACGAGGTTCGTGATGAGGTTGCCGACGGTCCCGGCGGCGTAGTAGCAGTACTCCTCCAGTTCGCTTTTCGTCTGGATCCGGAGCCCGCCTTCGTCCTCGTAGCGTTCCACGAACTCGGCCATCCCCTGGACCAGCTCCCGGGCCGGTGGCACGACCGCCTCCTGGACGTCCTCGGGGAGGCTCCCGAACGTCCGGAGCACCCGCGGGGAGTCGCGGACGACCCGCCAGTCTTCGGTCAGCTCCCCGTCGTCGGGGAGGTGCGGTTCGACGGCGGCCGCGAACGCCTCCGGGCCGGTGTCGTCCCCGGGGTCGAGGACCGCGTCGTAGGTGTCGAGCAGCGACACTTGGTCTTCGGGCGGGATGTGCGACGCGTCTTCGACGGTGTCCGCGATCCGACAGACGAGGTACCCGAGGCAGATGTACGAGGACATCGGCTCGTCGAGCACGTCTACCGTGAGCGCGAACGTGCGAGAAACCCCCTGGACCGACTCGTGGCACCACCGGAGGTCGGCTTGGTCGACTCGGGGACGTTCTTCCTGCTGAGACATTCGGAGTGTGAGGCCCTACGGAGGGCGGCATAAAAAACTTCGTGGGGCGATTCGGCGGTCCGCCCCCGCGCTCACTCCGCGTCCCCGTCGGGCTCGGTCCCCGAGCCGCCCTCGACGCGCGCCGTGAGCCACCGGTGGTGGGACTCGACGCCGTCGATCCCCGCCTCGGTCAGGCGATAGACGTCGTGGATCCCCTCGGTCTCGACCGCGACGAGCCCCCGGTCGACGAGCGCGTCGAGGCTCCCGTAGAACGACTGCGGATCGAGCCTGGTGTCGTAGTGTCGTTCGAGCGACGTCTTGAGTTTCTGTCCGCGGAGCGTTCCGGCCTCGTAGAGCAGCGCACACAGGTCCCGCCGCCGTCCGCTCTGGAGCCATCGCGACATCGGCGGAACCTCGCGCTCGACTCACACGTGCGTTTCGGTCGGCGCTCGGGAGCCGCTCGGAACCGGTAGGTTCGACTGTCCGGCTTCCCAATCGCGGGTATGGCTGAACGCGAGACGACGGCCGACGGGATCACCGCACGCTACCGCGAGACCGAGACAGAGCGCCTGCTGGTCTTCGAGCGGGACGGACAGACCGCGGCGGTCGCACAGAACCGCGAGGGCTACGCGATGCTGAAAGTCCGGCCGACCGCCGACGGCGACGAACTGGAGCGGTACTACGGCTTCGATATGGCGCTCGATCACGCCGCGGAGCTGCTCGGCGTCTCGCCCCACGACCTCCCCGTCCCCGAGGCCGCAGAGGACATGGGGATGTGAGCGGCGGCAAGCGTGGGAGACGGGTCGGCGGCGCGCGAGCCGCGTCCTCGACTCAGTCGCGTCGCCAGTAGAACCTCGGGCCCAAGAACAAGTACGCGAGCGCGAGGAACAACAGCCCGTAGGCGAAGCCCTCGCCGACCGAGCCGACGAGGCGCTTGCCCATCCGACCGCCGAGGAGGATCGCGGCGGCCTGGACGACGCCCATCACCAGCGCGTCCTGGGCGTGGAGATCGGGGTACGTGATCGGCGCGAGCATCAGCCCGGCGAGCAGGTAGACGAGCGGCGCCAGGACGATCGGGCTCGTGAACCCCGCCAGCACCGTCGCCCCGAGGATCGTCGCCGCGAGCGTCGTCTGGACGCCCTCGGTCTCGTGGGCGTCGCTGTCGTAGGCGGTGTAGAGGCCGAGTCGCGTCACCGCGGCCGCGACGAAGAGCGCCGCGCCCGCGACCGCGACGAGCCCCCGCCCGGTCGCGAGCCCCCACGCGTCGGCGACGGCCATCGAGACGAGCAGCGCGGGCGCGACGCCGAAGGAGGCGACGTCGGCCAGCGAGTCCAGGTAGGGACCGACGGCGGTCCCGCCGCGGCGGCGGGCCACGACGCCGTCGAGCGCGTCCGCGATCGCGGCGAGCAGGAGGAGCCGCGCCGCGAGTTCGACGTCGACGGTGGTAGTGACGGCCGCGAGGAATCCGAGCGCGGCGTTGGAGATCGTGACCGCGTCGGCGAGGCCCAGCCGACCGACGAACCGCGGCTTCATACCTCGGCCGACTCGGAGGATCGGTTTACCTCTTTACATCCGTCGCGGGCCGCGGCGGAGTGGGAGGCGGGAGGGCGCTCGGATCGCTCCGGGACCGCGCCGCATTTGTTTCTCCGCTCCCGAGTCGGCAGTATGAGCGATAAGCGAGCGGCGGACGGCGCGTGTTCATCCGGCGTCTCCCGACGGCGTCTGCTCGCGGGACTCGGTGCCGCGGCGGCGACGGGGCTGGCCGGCTGCTCGGGAGTCGGCGCCGCGGACGACTACGACGTCGGGATGACCGCCGTCGCGTTCGATCCCGTCGAGATCACGGTCTCGACGGGCGAAACGGTCGTCTGGCGGAACACCAGTTCGCGCGGTCACACCGTGACCGCCTACGACTCGGCGATCCCCGAGGACGCCGAGTTCTTCGCCAGCGGCGGCTACGACTCCACCGAAGCGGCGCGGAAGGCGTTCACCTCGGAACTCGGGGGGATCATCGAGAGCGGGAAGTCGTGGTCTCACACCTTCGAGGTCCCCGGCGAGTACGAGTATTTCTGCATCCCGCACGAGCAGGCCGGGATGGTCGGGACCGTCGTCGTCGAGGAGTAGCGAGAGTCGGTCGCGTGGCTGCGGCTCGGACGGTTCTCGGTCGATCGCAAAAACGAAAGTCGTCTCCGGCGGAGCCGATTACTCGTCGACCGCGACGTCTTCCTCTTCGACGTCGACGGCGGCCTCCTCTTCGGCGGCGACCTCTTCGGGCCGCGCTTCGAGGGTTAGCTTCTGGACCTCCACCCGGCGGAGCGGGTAGATGGTCTTGGCCTCGCCGTAGATCGCCGACGAGAGCCGGCCTTCGATGACGCTGTCGACGAGCTCGGCGAAGGTCCGCTCGGCGGCGGCCTCCTCGACGAGGTCGATCATCACCCGGCGGATCGCCTGCTCTTGGCTCCGGTCGGCCTTCTTCGTCGTGAAGGCGACGGGCTGGAGCTGGACGCGGTAGTCGTCGGTCGTAAGCACCGTGATCGCGGCGTCGACCTTCGAGGCCCCGCGCCGGACGAGACTCCGGACGTAGTCGCGGGCGAGTTCGTGCTTGATGAACTCGGTGTAGGCCGCGTCGCTGGAGACGTCGTTCACCTTGAAGGTGAGCTTCGTGTTGTTTTCACCCTGGTCGCCGGTGATGTCGCCGAGGGTGACCTCGACGGTTCGGCCGTAGACCTTCTCGGGCTCGTCCGCGAAGGTCGAGCCGAGTTCGGTCCGGTCGAACTGCTCCGGCGCGATGAGGGTGTACCATCGCTTTCCGCTTCTCTGCTTCGAGACTGATCGTTCACTCATGGGTTTGAACTGTGTCGACGATGGTCTCTGCCACCGTCAGATTGACCACGGTGTCGTCCACCGTGGACTGGAGTCCGCCGGTCGTCTCGCGGGAGATCGTCGTCACGAGGGCGTCGCCCTCAACGGCTATCTCCATCGAGTCGGTGTTGTCCGGACGGAGCGCCGCCGCCACCGTCTCGGCGTCGGCGTGGCTCGTCCGCAGGCGGGCGGTTCGGAGCGCGCGCTCGCGCCCCGGGTCCGCGTTCGGTTCCGTGTCTGTTCCCTCCGTCATCTCGATCCCTCCGACTCCGGTGTCCGATCCGCGCGCGTGGTGCGCGTCGCGTCCCTCGCCGCGGCGATGACGTCGGCGTCGGCGGCGTCCGGATCGACGCGGACGACCGCGTCGGTCGCGGTGCCGGTCCAGGCCGGCGTCGGGCCCGCGCCGAACTCCGCGGCGAGCGTGTCGGCGGCGTCGCTCGCACCCGATTCGACCGCCGACAGCGCCGCGACGTCGTCGCCGAGCGCGATCACGAACGGCTCCGGCGAGCGGAAGTCGCGGGCGAGTCGGGCGAGCGTCGCCAGGCGGCCCGCGGTCCGGCTGTCCGCGCCGGGGGCGTCGGCGTCGCCGCCGACGTCCGCGCGAACGGCGAAGACGCCGTCGTAGCGACCGGTGTGGGCCTCGCGGAGCGCCGCGTGAACGGCCCCGGCGTGATCGCGCCACGCGTCGAGCGCGGCGTCGCGACCGCCGTGGCAGAGTGCCAGCGCGACGCCCGTGCCTGGGCGCTCCCGAGCGACCGCGTTCAGGACGTCGG
This sequence comes from Halobellus sp. EA9, assembly GCF_051195055.1. NCBI lineage: Archaea > Methanobacteriati > Methanobacteriota > Halobacteria > Halobacteriales > Haloferacaceae > Halobellus > Halobellus sp. EA9. The sequence continues at coordinate 279,891 of NZ_JBNTJW010000001.1, forward strand.
CGAATCCGCCGATCGTCGCCAGCGGCCCCTCGGGCGTCGCGTGGGGGCGAAGCGCTCGCTCGACCGCCTCGGCGCCGCGGGGCGTGCCCGCGTCGTCGCCGGCGACCGTCAGGGCGACGAGCGAGGCGACGGTCCGCGGCCGCTCGTCGTCGTCCGCGGCTCCCGCGTCGTCTGCGTACGGGCCGAGCAGGTCCGCGACGGCCGCGGCGTCGCCCGAGACGGGGGCGTGCCACAGCGTCGAGTGCGTCAGCCCGTCGACGACGTCGTCGGTCGGGACGGCCACGCCGGGTCGGCGTTCGATCGCGCCCGACGCCTCCGCCCGCTCGACGAGCGATCCGGCGACCGAGCCGGGGTGTGCGCCGCCGGCGACGACGCCCGCGAGGGCGAGTCCCAGGTCGGGCGCGTCGCCGACGAGCGTCGACGCGATGTCGAACGCCCGCGCGCTCGCGGGGTCGGCGCCGGTCGGGGCCACGGCGACGTCCGCGTCGGAGCGATCCGCACCGACCGCGAGGAGGACGCCCTCGTCCGTCGTCGGCGCGTCGGCGCCGAGCGCGTCGACGCGCGCCTGGAAGGGCACGTCGAGGTCGCGGAGCGCCCGCGCCAGCAGCCCGGCGGCCGCCAGCGCGTCGCCGTCGGCGCGGGCGACGAGCCGGACGAAGTCCGCGTCGGCGAGAACCGACGCGACGCTGTCGGTGGCGGCGGGGGCGTCCGTCGTCGCGGTGGAGTCGGATCGGGAGGCCATCTACGCTACTCTTCGAGGAGTTTGACGGCGGTGTCGAAGGTGTAGGTGAAGTCCTCGTCGAGTTCGTCGCCACGGTAGTAGTCCACCAGGCGACGGATCTTCGACTCGGTGTTCTGCAGGGCGCGCTTGTTCTGCATGTCCTGCTGATTCTCGCGCACGTGGCGGCGGACCCGCACCGCGCGCTCCATCAGGTTCCGCAGGTCCTCGGGGAGCTCGGGCTCGGCGTCGTGCTCTTCGAGGATCGTGGTGACCTTCTTGCCGGTCGCGACCTTGACGTCGGGGACCGGCACGCCTTTGACGCCTTCGTCGCGGAGCTTGAGCCCGATCTGACTGGGATCGTGGCCCTGCTCTGCGAGTTCGACGACACGCGCTTCGATGTCGTCGGGATCGACGTCACTCCACTCCGGGGGGTCGTCTGCCACCGGCTTGTCCGAACCGGACGAGCCGCGGCGGCGAGTGTGCATTCGTGCCATTGTTGTGGTTGGAACGGCACAGACCGCAGAAGACAGCCGCAGATCTGGACGCGACTGCTACGTTTGATGCGCGTAGCGCACCGCACTTCCGCAATCCCAAGCCGCACCGCGCGGCGAGTCAGATTTGCGGCCGTGCTGTTCCCGTCGGAGACCAGACGCGACGGCGACAAAAGGATTCCGACCCATCGCCGTCGTCCCGCAAGTCGAAGCCCTTAAGAACGAAAGCGGAATACCTCAGAGTGCGTTCGCGGGCTCGTAGATCAGTGGTAGATCACTCCCTTGGCATGGGAGAGGCCCCGGGTTCAAATCCCGGCGAGTCCATTCCTACTCCGCGGCCATACCCAGGGGGTGCCAACTCCGAGACGGTTACAAGCAGACCCACAGACCCCTTCAGTCCCGAGTAACCGACTCACGCCCCGATGACGGCGTCGACGACGACGAAGAAGACGAATCCCACCAGAAAGGCCGCCGTCGCGGCGTCGGCGTAGCCGTGACCGTGGCTCGACGGGACAATCTCCCGGAGGACGACCGCGAGCATCGCACCGGCGGCGAAGCCGGCCGCGACGGGGAAGACCCCCTGCGCGATCGCCACGAGACCGAACCCGAAGACCGAGGCGGCGACCTGCGGGACGGTGCCCGAAAGCGTCGTGTACGCGAAGACCCGCCAGGTGGGCATCCCCGCCTGGCTGACCGGGACGGCGAAGGCGAAGCCGTCCGGGACGTTCTGGAGGCCGATCACGATCGCCAGGACGAACGCGATCTCCTCGAGGCCGGACGCGAACGCGACCCCCATCGCCAAGCCTTCCGGCGCGTTGTGGAGCGTGATGGCGCCCCCGATCAGAATGGCCCGCCGGACGCGGTCGTCGAGCGTCGGCTCCTCGTCTGTGGCGCCGCCGTGGCCGCGCCAGCGCTTGTACTCCGTGTGGACGTGAGGGATCACGCGGTTGCCGACGAGCAGGCCGAAGCCGCCGACGAAGACGCCGACCATCACCGACCACAGGGACCCCTGTTCGGTCCCCGGGATGATGAGCCCGAAGACGGACGCCGCGATCATAATCCCGCCCGCGAGTCCCAGCGCGGCATCGTACACGCGGTGGCTGACGCGAGCGCCGAGGAGGACTGGCACCGCGCCGACGCCGGTCACGAGCCCGGATAGCGTCGTCACCATCAGCATCGTCTCGAACGTGGTCATACGCCGACCCGCAGCATCGGCGGATAAAAACCCAGCGAGCGTCCCCCGAGGAAGCGCTCCCGGATCGCCGGTCAGTCCCCGCCGGTCAGTCCCCGCCGGTCAGTCCCGACGCCCGAGCGACGCCTCGCCACCGCCCCGATCGGAACCGTCCGGTGTTCACCGCGGCCTTCACGTAGAAGTCCGCGACGATCGCGACGTAGATGGCGGGAAAGCCGAGGCCGAGGCCGACAGGGAGGGAAACGCCCAGTAGCGTGACGGCGAAGCCGGCCGGGAGCGCGAGCGTGGCGATCGGGAGTCGCACGAGGAACGAGCCGACGACCATCGCGTACAGCGGCCAGCGGGTGTCGCCGGCGCCGCGCAGCCCGCCGCGCATCGTCCGCGAGATGGAGAAGCCGGCGACGACGACGCCGAAGAGGCGGATGAACGACACCGTCAGCCCGACGTGGTCGGTGCCGAACGCGACCGCGATGGGCCGCGCGGCGAGGACGATGACCGCCCCGATCAGGAGCTGGGTTGCGAGCGCGATCCGGAGGGTCTGCCAGCCGTAGGCCGCGGCCAGGTCGTCGTCGCCGGCGCCGATGTGTTGTCCGACGAGCGTCGACGCCGCCGTCGAGTAGCCCCAGGCGGGCATCAGCGCCAGCAGCATCACCCGGCGGGCGATGGCGTACGCCGCCAGCGCTGGCGTCCCGAGCACGCCGAGGATGAAGAGGAACGGAAAGCGCGCGAGCGTCTGGACCAGGCGCATCCCCGCGAGCGGGAGTCCGACGCGGAGGATCTCGACGACGAGCCCCGGGTCGAACTGGCGGCCGCCGAGGTCGAGGGCGACGGCGTAGTCGCCGGAGACCAGGAGCCAGAAGAAGAGGGCCGCCGCGAGCGCGTTGGCGACGGCGGTCCCGATCGCCGCGCCGGCGACGCCGAACGACGGGATCGGCCCGAGCCCGAAGATAAGCACGGCGTTGAGGACGACGTTCGTCGGCAGCGTGAGCAGTCGCGCGTACATCGGCGTGCGCGTGTCGGCGCTGCCCGCGAGCGCCCGCGCGGCGACCATCGAGAAGAACCGCGGCGCCATCGACAGCATCACGATCGAGAGGTAGGTCGCCCCGTAGTCGACCGCCGCCGGGTCCGCGGTCAGGATCCCGACGAGCGGCTCGGCGTAGACCCACGCGCCGACCGTCAGCGGCACCGAGATGGCGAGCGCGAGCCAGAGCGACTGTTTGACCGCGAGGTTCGCACGCTCCGGGCGGTCCGCGCCCTGGAGCCGGGAGACGACGCTTATCGTCCCCGAGGAGACCGCAAGCGAGAGCCCGAAGCCGATGAAGTAGTACTGAAACCCCAGTTCCAGCCCGGCGATGGCGGCGTCGCCGAGCGCGAGCCCGACCATCAGGAAGTCAGCGATCCGGAGGAGCACCCGGAGCCCGCCGATCACCATCACCGGCACCGCGAGGTCGAACGCCGACTCCGCCTGCTCGCGGTTCACGAGCCCGGCGCGGGCCAGCGCCGCCGGAAACAGCGAGAGCACCCGCCAGATGGAGTCGCGGACGGCCATCGGAGAAGTACGTCACGGGCTATCGGCCGCACCGTACTCAATCTGTCGTACGCCCTCGCCCCGCCGGGTCAGGGGACGAAGTCCAGCGCGCGTTCGGCGCCGGTTCCGTCAGCGTCTTGAAGCCGTGCGTGGACGTCCCGGTAGTGTCGTCGGTCTCCGGCTCCGTGGTCGCTCGCGTCACCGACACAGTGGCGGCGCTGCGCGGCGGGGGCCGCGGCTGGACGCTCGTGGCCGTCGCCGGCGGGTGGTTCTTCGCGCTCGGCCTCCGGTTTGTCATCCCGGCGCTGCTCCCGGCGATCAGGGCCGATTTCCCCGTCTCCGAGACCGTCGCGGGCGCGGCGATCACGCTCCTGTGGGTCACCTACGCCGTGATGCAGTTCCCCGCCGGCGTGCTGATCGACCGCGTCGGCGAGCGGGCGCTGCTCGTCACGGGCGCCGTGGCGGGCGGCCTCACGATGGCGGTGTACGCGCTCTCGCCCACCTTCGCGGTGTTTCTCGTCGCGACCGGCGCCTACGGCCTGGCGTCCGGGCTCTACGGCCCGCCGCGGGGGACCGCCCTCTCGCGGATCTACGCCGGCAACGACGGCGCCGCGTTCGGGATCGTCCTCGCGGCGGGGAGCATCGGCGCCGCCCTCCTCCCGCCCTTCGCGACCTACGCCTCCGGCCTCGTCGGCTGGCGCGGCGCGCTCGCGCTCACCGTTCCGGGGTTCCTGCTGGCCGGCGCGGCGCTCCGGCGGTTCGTCCCGGGGCGGGACGCGGAGCAGACTGACGACGCTCCGGATCCGGGACCGGACGCGGCGGGCAAGCGCGCACGGATCCGCGCGTACGCCGGTGCCGTCCGCGACGCCGTCGCGTCCCGGACCGTCGGGCTCGCACTCGTCGGGACGATGCTGATGCTGTTCGCCTTCCAGGGGCTGACCGCGTTTCTGACGACGTACCTGGTGACGGCGAAAGGGCTCTCGGAGGCCCTCGCGGGGACGCTCTTCGGGCTCCTGTTCCTAAGCGCCGCGGTCTTTCAGTCCGCCGGCGGCGCGCTCGCGGACCGCTACGGGCACGGCCGGGTGCTCGCGGCCGTCGCCTTCGCGGGCGTGCCCCCGCTCGTGGCGCTCCCGTACGCGGACAGCCTGGCGGTGCTCGTCGCGGTCGTCCTCTTTCTGGGGATGCGACTGTCGGTCGGCCCGATCTCGAACGCGTACATCGTCTCGCTCCTTCCCACGGACGTCCGGGGGACCGCCTGGGGCGCGGTCCGGACGACCCTCTTCGTCGTCGGGTCGCTCGGCTCGACGGCGGTGGGAGCGATGGCCGACTACGACCGCTACACCACGGCGTTCTTCCTGCTGGCGGCGCTGACCGGGATCGCCGGGGTGATCTACCTCTCGCTGCCCGAGCGGGAGGACGTCGCGGTCGGGCACGAATCGGGCGACGTCTGATCGAAACGACCGCGATCGGCGACGGCCGGGTCGGTGTTCAGCCGACGAACGCGACGTCGCTGATCTCGAACCGGGCGCCGTCGTTGCCCTCTACGGCCTCGATAGACCACCCGTGGGCCTCGACGACGCTCCGGACGATCGCGAGGCCGAGGCCGGTCCCGCCCTCGGTGGTGAAGCCGCGGTCGAACACCGACCCGCGCTCGTCTTCGGGAATCCCCGGCCCGTCGTCGGCGAGGTAGAAGCCGTCGTCGAGGCGGCCGATCCGGACCGTCACGTCGTCGCCGGCGTGCTCGATCGCGTTGCGGAAGAGGTTCTCGAACGCCGCGCGCAGCCGTTCGGGGTCCCCGGAGACGGCCCCGAGTTCGCCGTCGAACCGGAGGTCGGCCGCCGATGTCTCGACGGTCTCCCACGCCCGCCTGACGACGGCGTCGAGCCTCAGCCGCTGGGGATCATCGACATCGCGGCCCTGTCGGGCGAGGTCCAGCACCTGATCGACGAGCGTCTCCATCCGGTTCGCCGCGCGGAGCGCCCGGTCGACGTGCTCGGAGTCGCCCTCGGACTGTTCGATCGCGAGCGAGCCCGTCATCACGTTGAGCGGATTGCGGAGGTCGTGCGAGAGCACGCTCGCGAAGGTCTCCAGCCGCTCGTTCTGGTCGCGGAGCTGCGTCTCCCGCCGCACGCGGGCCAGCGAGTGGCCGATCATGTCCGCGACGGTCCGCAGCAGATCGATCTCCGTGTCCGACCACCGGCGGTCGCCGCGCTCGACGTCGAAGCGGACGAACCCCTCGAGGGACCAGTCGTCGACGACCGGCAGGAAGACGGCCGCGCCGACGTCGGCGTCGCGGAGGCGGTCCCGGATGGGGGCGTCCGACGGCAGGTCGCCGAGGCGGGAGACGGCGACGTTGTCGAACTGCCGCATCCGCTCGCCGAGCCAGTCGAACTCCCCGGAATCGATCCGTCGGAGCCCGGTGGGGTCGACATCGTCGTCGGTCCACTGCGCCAGCGACTCGAAGTCGTCGCCCCGCACCTGGAAGGCCTGGCCGCGGTCGGCGCCGACCTGCGCGCCGACGCTCTCGAGGCTCCACCGGACCTTCGTCTCGAACTCGTCGGGTTCGGCACTCATCAGACTCGTCGAGATATCGAGAACGATATCGTACAGTTGCGCGTGGGCGGCCGCGTCGCTGCGGCTCGTGCCGCCGTCGAACGCGGAGAAATTCCCAACGGTGCCGTCCGAGAGCCCGTCCATACGCTATCCCGGAGTGGGCGAAATGTATTCCTTGCGGCCCGAGTATCAGCGGTGAATATCAGATCGGATATACGTGTGAGGGAGATGAGAGGTACGGCGGCCGCCCGGAGCAGCCTTCGGCGGGAGCGCCCGCCGCAGCGGGCGCTCGGGATCGCGACCGCGAGCGCCCTCTCGGCGCCGCTCGTCGACTGGCAGACGGGGGATCCGATGGCGCTGCTCGACGCCGACGTCGAGCGCATCGCGACGGTCGGGCTGTTCGGCCCCGCGTTCCGGAAGTTCGACGGCGTCGAGGTCAGGGTGATCGAGCGCGAGCCGATCGACGACGTGCCCGATCCCGACGGCGTCGCGGTGCGGACCCACACGCCCGCCGGGGCCGACGCGGCGCTCTCTGACGCGGCGGTCGTCTTCGTCACCGGATCGGCGCTCATCTACGGCGGCATCGATCGGTACCTCGCGGCGGCGCCCGCCGAGGCGACGGTGATCGTGATCGGGGCGACCGCGTCGTTCCTCCCCGGGCCGCTGTTCGAGGCGGGCGTCGACGTCGTCGCCGGCGCGTCGGTCACGGACCGCTCGCGGGCTCGCGAGGCTGTCGCGGCGGGGGCGTGCGGCACCGACCTCCACGACGCCGGCGTCGAGAAGGTGTACGTCGCCGGGGCACGCCCCGCGGGCGTCGCGCTCGGCGAACGGGCGGACGGGAGGGGCGGCGAGCGAGCACAGCCGGAGACGACCGAGAGCCACGACGAATCCACGAATCCATGACACAGCGAAACTGGAGCGTTCCCGAGACGGAGGTAGTACAGCGCATCCGCGACCGACTCGACGCCGGCGGCACCGACGTCCTGGCGACCATCGTCGACGTCGACGGCAACGCCTACCGGCGGCCCGGCGCGAAGATGCTCCTCGACGAGGGGGGCGCGGGCGTCGGCAGCATCACCGCCGGCTGTCTCGAAGACGAACTCGTGAAAGTCGGCGCCCGGGTCCGCGAGCGCGGTCGGCCCGAGCTCGTCACCTACGACCTGATGGAGGACGACGACGAGGACGTCTGGGGGCTCGGCGTCGGCTGTAACGGCGTCATCGAGGTCCTCCTCGAACCCCTCTCGGAGACCTACCGCCCGGCCGTCGAGGCGTTCTCGGCGGGGAGAGACGTCGGCGTGCTCACCGTCCTCGACGGCGGCGACTCGACGTTCGAGCAGGGCGACCGCGCGTACTACCACCCCGAGCGCGACGCCCTGCGGACGCCCGACGGCGACGACGCGGCGGACTGGCCGGCGGGGCTCGCGGGGCCGGCCGGCGAACTGGCTGCGGACGGAAAGGCCGACACCGTCACCGTCGACCACGACGGGACGGAAATCGAGGTCTTCGTCGACGGCCTGGCCGCGCCGGCCGACCTGGTCGTGTTCGGGACCGGCCACGACGTCGGCCCCGTCACGGAGTTCGCCGCGAAGAACGACTTCCGGGTCACGGTCGTCGGCTTCCGCGGCGCGGTCGACCTCGACGAGCGCTTCCCCGCGGCGGACCGGATCGTCACCACCTCGCCCGCGACCGTCGCGGACGACCTGGATCTGGACGACCAGACCTACGCGGTCGTGATGACGCACAACTTCGTCGACGATCAACTCACCGTTGAGGCGCTCCTGGGAGCCGGCGTGCCGTACGTCGGCCTGATGGGGCCGCGCGAGCGCTTCGAGGAGATGCGCGAGGCCTTCGACGAGACCTACACGGAGTCCCAACTGGCGTCGCTGTACACGCCGGTCGGACTCGACCTCGGCGGTGGGTCGCCCTACCAGATCGCCCACAGCATCGTGGGCGAGGCGCTGGCGGTCTCGAACGGGCGGGAGCCGCGGCACCTCAAGGAACGCGAGGGGCCGATCCACGAGCGCGTCGACGTCGAGTCCGACGCGCCCGCGCAGTAGGCTGTTTTCGGACCGAGCTTACATGTAGCCGAGGTCGCGCAGGCGCTCCATCAGGTCCTCCTTGTCCTGGGCGCGGCCCGCGCGCTCGGTCGTGTTCTCCATGTCCTGCAGCCACGCCGGCTCCTCTGTGGTCTTGTCGGTCGAGACCTCGCTGCCGAGCGAGCGGAAGCCGGCGAAGTACTTCGGCGAGACCGGGATGTCCTCCATCGTGAGCCCGTTCGGCAGGTCGTCGGCGCCCTGCGGGACGTAGCCGTCGTCGGGGTAGCCCTCGACGGTGTCCGGGACCACGAAGTGCCAGAAGGCCTCCCAGACCGACGCCTCGTCGAACTGGAGGATGGGCTGGATGCGGTCGTGCGGCGGGTAGATATCGGGGTCGTGCCGCGGCGAGAAGAACGTCTCGTCGGCGCGGGCCTCCTGTTCGTCCCAGCGGACGCCGGAGATGACGCCGTCGATGCCCTCGGACTCGAGGACGTCGTTCAGCGCGACCGTCTTCAGCAGGTGATTGCCGACGTAGGTGTCCAGCAGGAACGGGAAGGTGTCGTCCTCGTACTCCAGCAGATTGCGGACGTGATGTTGGTTGTGCTCGGAGAGCTCCGAGACGGGGATGTCGTCGCCGGGTTCGAGATCGTGTTCGTCGACGTAGGCGCCGACGTCCTCGTTGCGGGCGTAGACGACGTCGAGGTCCCACTCCTCGGCCCAGTGGTCGACGAAGTCGTGGATCTCGTCGAAGTGCTGGTAGTGGTCGATGAAGACCGCGGGCGGGGTCTCCAGGTCGTACTTCTCGGCGACCTCCTTGATGAAGTACAGCGTGAGCGTCGAGTCCTTCCCGCCGGTCCACATCACCGCGGGGTTGCGGTACTCTTCGAGGCCGCGCTTCGTGACCTCGATCGCCTTCTCGATCTTGTCCTGGATCGTCGGGTAATCCTCGGGCGTCTCGCCTTCGCCGTCCGCGTAGTCGACGTCGAGGTAATCGGGGAACTCGTCTGACATCTCGTAATTACATCTAATTACAGTCCGATAAATGCCTTTTGGGATTCGATCGGTCGGGGCCCGTCGGGAACCGCAAGCACCTTTGTCGGGATGTGAGACAGAGGGAACCGATGAGCGAGCCACCGACCGTCTACGTCACGCGCGAGATCCCCGGGGTGGGCCTGGACCGCCTCCGCGACCGGTACGAGGTCGTCGTCCGGGAGGAGACGCTCCCGCCCGGGCGTTCGGAGATCGAGGCCGCGGTCGCCGACCACGACGCGGAGGGCCTCCTCTGTCTGCTCACCGACGAGATCGACGCGGGCGTGCTCGACGCGTCGTCGGACCTCGCGGTCGTCAGCACCTACTCCGTCGGCTACGACCACGTCGACCTGGAAGCGGCGCACGAGCGCGGGATCGCCGTCGGTCACACGCCGGGCGTGCTCACGGAGACGACCGCGGACTTCGCGTGGGCGCTCCTGATGATGTGCGCGCGCCGCACCGTCGAAGCGCACGACCACGTCGAAGCCGACGCCTGGGAGACGTGGGAACCGACGCTCCTGCGGGGCGCGGACGTCCACGACGCGACGCTGGGCATCGTCGGCCTCGGCGACATCGGCACCGCCACGGCGCGCCGGGGTGCCGGATTCGGGATGGACATCCTGTACACGAGCCGGAGTCGGAAGCCCGACCGCGAGGCCGAGCTGGAAGCGGTCGGACTCGACGCGACGTACGTCGACCTCGACGAACTCCTGGCCGCGAGCGACTTCGTGTCACTGCACGTGCCGCTCACCGACGAGACGGACGGGCTCATCGGCGCTGCGGAGTTCGAACGGATGCGCGACGACGCCGTCCTCGTCAACACGGCGCGAGGCGAGGTCGTCGACACCGAGGCGCTCGACGAGGCGCTAGAGGCGGACCGGATCGCACGGGCGGGGCTCGACGTAACCGACCCCGAGCCCCTGCCGGCCGACCACCGGCTGCTGCGGCACGCGCCCGAGAAGCTCGTCGTGACGCCGCACATCGGCAGTTCGAGCGTCGAGACGCGGGGCCGGATGGCCGAGATGGCCGCCGCGAACCTCGAGGCAGGCATCGAAGGCGAACCCCTGCCGAACTCGGCGCTACGGGACGCGGGCCTCGAATAGGTCGCCGTCGCCGCCGCGTCACGGGAGCGATCCGGAGGCCCGATAAGCAAATTTATGGTCGGCTGGGTGCTACTCGTTGGCATGAAGATCGACGGCTTCGCTCTCGCGGCCACGACGAACGATCTGACACGGGAGGCGGAGGCCCGGGGGAAGGCGGACCTCGTCGAGTTCCGGATGGACAAGGCGGACGATCCGATCGGACAGCTCGAATCCTACGACGGCGAGCTCCCGATCATCGCGACGAATCGGAACCAGTGGTTCGGCGGCAAGGCCAGAGATCAGGGCCGGCTGGACACGCTCTTCGCGGCCTCCCGGTTCGACGACGTCGCCTACGTCGACATCGAACTCGAGACCGCGCGGGCGAAGGAGTGGATCCTCGAGGAGTTTCGCGAGAACGACGTGCGGCTGATCATCTCCCACCACGACTTCGAGACGACGCCGGACGAGGACGTCCTCACCGCGATCATCGACCAGTGTGCGGGCTACGGCGACATCGCGAAGGTCGCGACCTACCCCGAGGACCTCTCGGACACGCTGACGCTTCTATCCGTCCTGCACGAGGCCACCGAAGCTGGCGTCGACGCGGCCGGGATCGCGATGGGCGAGATCGGGAGCCACACCCGCGTCGTCGGCCACATCTACGGCTCGCGGCTCGGCTACGCGCCGCTGCCCGACGACGACAGCGAGTACGCGCCCGGACAGCTCCCCCTGGGCAAGCTCGCGGCACTGATCGAATCGACGAGGATCGCCGGGACGAACCTCGAACGGATCGAAGCCGTCGAGGACGACGTCACCGTTCCCTCGGAACTGACCCTCCCGAACTGATTATCCGGCAGCGACGCCGAGATCGTCGATTTCGCCGTGTCGGGGCTAGAGCGGTTCGACCAGCCGGAGGTCCTTCTCGTCGGCGATCCGGCGGATCTTCCCGAGGACGTCCTCCGTAGCCCCGCGTTCGGCGGCGATGCGGATGCGGGCGCTCGAGACGTCGCTCGTGCCCTCCGGCGCGGAGATCGAGAGGTCCGTCACCGACGCGTTCGCCGATTCCTGGATGCGCGAGAGCGTGTCCGAGAGGTCGGTGTCGATGACGTGCCCCGAGAGGATCACCGTGAGGCCCTCGCTGTACCGCTCGGTGCCGGCCTGGATCACGTTGATCCCGGCGTCGCGGAGGTCGTCGATGATCTTCTCGAAGCGGTCCGGCGTCGCCTCGACGTCGACCTCGACGGGGATATGCCCGCGCGGGGTGACGTTGCCCCGCTCGTGGAAGATCGACAGGAGGTTCCCACCGTTGTCCGCGATCGGCCGGAGCGACCGGAGGAGCTCGCCCGGCTCGTCGATCAGCTCCAGTCTGAGGGTGTACGCCCGGATGTCCGACTGTGCGTCACTCATCGGCGTCCCACCCCGTCGTGCGAGTCATTGGCAGTCCCAATCAAACGGTGGGGCCGAAATAAGTATACTGCCGCCGTCCGTATTCGGTCGCGAGTAAACGAGACCACGGATATCCGACGCCTTCGGGACTCTCGCGCCAGTATCGTAAACTATTGTGTAAATATCTACCGAGTACCGCGTGAGTTCCGATGTCAGACCGCACGCTATAGGACGCGATCCAGTCCGCAGAGAGTCCCGTGAGTCTCCTCCGGGACCTCGGACTGGCACAGTTCACAGACCTCCCGGACGAGTTCACTCACTGGATCGAAGAACAGCGCGCCTGGCAGGAGAGCGTCGCGTTCGCCGACCAGTCGTACCACATGACGGACCTGCGGATCGAGGGCTGCGAGGCCGTCGACCTCTACGCCGACTACGCCGTCAACGACTTCAGTCAGTTCGACGTCGGGCAGGCGAAACAGCTCGTCGTCCCCAACCCCGACGGCTACCTCATCGGCGACGCCATCCTCTTCCGCGAGGCCGAAGACCGGTTCCTCAGCGTCGGCGCCGCGGCCGCCCACAACTGGCTCGACTACCAGGCAGAAACAGGCGACTACGACGTCGACGTCGAGATGCAACCGCGGCCGGTCGCGACCGGCGACGACCCCGAGAATTTCCGGTTCCAGGTCCAGGGCCCCGACGCGGTCGCCGTGATGGAGGAAGTGCTCGACGGCGACATCCCCGACCTCGGCTTCTTCCGCTTCGCGGAGGTCTCGATTGACGGCGTCGACGCCTACCTCCTCCGGCACGGGATGGCCGGCGAGGCCGGCTTCGAGTTCTGGGGCGATTACGACGACGGCGACGCCGTCCGGGAAACGATCCTCGACGCCGGCGAGGAGTACGGGATCCGCCGGCTCGGCTCGAAGAGCTACCAGAGCGCCAACACCGTCCTGGGGTGGCTCCCGCTCCCGGTGCCGGCGATCTACACCGGCGAGGAGATGCGGGACTTCCGCGAGTGGCTCGACCTCCGGCGCGGGCTCATCTCCATCGGCGGGAGCTTCGACTCCGAGGACATCGAGGACTACTACGTCACGCCGATCGAGGTCGGCTACGACCACATCGTCGACATTGACCACGACTTCGTCGGCAAGGCGGCCCTCGAAGCGGAGATCGACGATCCCGACCGGAAGAAGGCCACGCTGGTGTGGGACGACGACGACGTCGTCGACGTCTTCGCGTCGCTCTTCCGCGAGGGCGAGACGCACAAATTTATGGATATGCCGGCGCCGCGCTCGTCGGCGTGCCACTACGACGAGGTGACGAAGGACGGCGAGCACGTCGGCGTCTCGAAGTGGATGAGCTACATCTACAACCACCGGGAGATGCTCTCGCTGGCCATCCTCGACACCGAGTACGCCGAGCCAGGGACCGAGATCACGCTCACCTGGGGCGAGGCCGACGGCTCCGGGAACAAGAGCGTCGAGCGCCACGTCGAAACAGAGATCTCCGCGACCGTCGCGAAGGCCCCGTACAAGGCCGATCGGCGCTGAGGGGTCCTGCGGCTCTGCGGTTCTGCGCTCGCGTTCCGCACGTCGCTCGCGCGAACGGGGCGTCGAGTCGCCGCAGAATCAGTCCGAGATGAATTTGTTGTCGCGCCAGTTCACGCCGTTCGAGCCGCCCTCGCTCTGGGACGGATTCTCGACGACCTCGATGCTCGCCGGGCGCTCTTCGCCCTCGACGATCCGGTGTGCTTCGAGCTCGTCGTCGACCTCGGTGATCGCCGTGAGCGTCCCCTTCTCGGCGAGGAGCGCGATCTCGCGGAGGACAAGGAACATCGGATACTGGAGGGCGGTGTTCTGGAGGACGGTCTCGCGGTCGCCCTTGAAGCAGGCGAACTCGACGAGCTCCGAGGGGATCTCCTCTTCTTCTTCCTCCCAGCGGGGCGCGCCGGCGCGCGGCGGCTCCTCCTCGTAGACGCGGTTTTCCGTGATGCTGGCTTTCAGCTGTGCCGTCGGCGTGTACTTGCTCAGGTCGTCCTCGGCGGCGACGGCCTTGAGAATGAGCGTGTTGTTGCGACGGGTCACCTCGACGTCGTCGACCTCGGGGGGCAGGTCCGGATCACCGTTCAGGTACTCTTCGACCTCTTCGAGGGGCAGTTCAAGTGTCGAGTGAAGTCGGAATACGCGGCCTGACATAGTTATGGTGGTTGGATGGTACCCGTACGAGACGGACGCGACGCGACGTCGGTACCTGCGTGGTGGTACGGACCGGGGGCTTATAGGGTCTCTGCTATCTGGTAACTGGGCGGGACGGACCGCTCCGGTCGGACGCCTCCCCTACGCCCGGAGCGTCGCTTCGAGCTCGCCGCGCTCGTCGAGTTCCGCGAGGATGTCGCTGCCGCCGATGAACTCCCCGTCGACGTACGTCTGCGGGATCGTCTCCCACCCGCTGTGGGATTCGAGCGCCGCCCGGTACTGATCGAGCGCGGGGAGGACGTCGATCGTCTCGAACTCCTCTTCGTACTGGGAGATGAGGTTCACCGCGCGCTGGGAGTAGCCGCACTGAGGCATCAGTCGGTTCCCCTTCATAAACAGGACCACGTCGTTGGACTCGATGGCCTCGTCGACTCGGGACTGCACTTCGCCGTCGGACAGGTCCGAATCGGGCTGGAACGTCATACCGACCCGTAGGCGGTCCGCAGTCAAATGGGTTGCGTCGGCGACCGTCGGGGCCGGGGAGGCCGGAGAAGGCCGGTCACTCCTCGCCGACGCGCACGACGTCGATAAGCGAGTAGACGGGGACGCCCTCGATCTCGTCGATCCCCTGCTTGTCGACGATCACGACGCAGGCGACCGGGTCGCCGCCCTCCTCGCGGATCGACTCGACCGTCTCGCGCATCGTCGTCCCGGAGGTGATCGTATCGTCGACGACGTAACACTCGCGGTCGCGGATCTGCGCGAAGTTCCGGGAGAACGACCCGCCGAGCTCCTCGATGTCGCCTTCCTCCCACTGGTGTTTCGCCGGCGCGTAGGAGCCGAGATCCGTGTCGAGTTCGCTCGCGACGACCGTCGCCAGCGGCGCGCCAGCCTTCTCGATGCCGATGGTGAGGTCGACCTCTTCGCCCTCCTTCAACAGGAGGTCGGCCATCGCGCGTCCGATCTGGGTGAGGCGGGTCGAATCCCGACCGACGGCGCTCCAGTCGACGTGGATGTCGTGCGGCCCGCTCGCGCCGGTCGTCGCCGCGTCGGGCTGGTCCGGCTCTTCGTATCCCGTCGAGCCGCTCCGCTCGACGAGCCAGCTCGCGGTCTCCCTGGAGACGTTCAGTTCGTCCGCGATCTCGCCCTTCGAGAGCCCGCGCTCGGCGAGTTCGGCCGCGCTGGCGATGAGGTCGTCAACGTTCTTCATACGCGCTGAATTGGACGGCTGTTTTTATAGTGGTGTCGTCGTCGACGAACGCCGACTCGAAGTCCCCGAGACCGTAGACGCCGGTGACGAGCGCGTCGCAGAACCACTCCGGGAGCGTCCCGAGCGCCTCGACGGCCGCCTCGAAGTGCCGCACGTTCGAGTTGACGCTCCCGACGAGCGCTTTGTTCTCCAGGACCATCTCGCGGTGGAGGCGGCCGCCGTCGATCTCGAACTCCCAGGGCTCGGGGACGCCGAGGAGCGCGCCGACCCCGTTCGGCGCGAGCGCCTCGATCGTCGCGAAGGCGTGTTTCGCGTACCCAGTGGCCTCGTAGACGAGGTCCATCGGCTCGTGGGCGTCGGCAACCGCCTCCACCGGCGTCTCCCGGGAGTCGACGTAGGTCGCGCCCAGTTCCTCGATGATGTCGATCGTCGGATCGGGGCGGTCGCGGCGACCGAGGCAGTAGAGCCGCTCGTAGTCGTGGCGGTCCCGGAGGAGCGCCAGCGTGAGGAGTCCGAGGCTCCCGTTGCCCAGGACGAGCGCGGACTCGGGCGCCCAATCGAACGACGAGCGGGCGGCGGCGGCGAGCTCGATCGCCTTCTCCGCGACCGAGAGCGGTTCGACGAGGAACCCGACGTCGGCGAGCTCGCGCGGCAGCGACACCAGGTACTCGCCGGGGCTCGTGAAGTACTCGGACATAAATCCGTGTGCGCCCTCGATCCCGCGCTCGTAGTACTCGCCCGAGGGCGCCATATCGGGCTCGCCGCGGTCGAAGTACTCGTTGGACTCGCCCGGCGGCCGCCGGACGGTCGGCACCACGACGTCACCGGGGGAAAACCGCGTGTCGCCGGCGTCCTCGACGACGCCGACGGCCTCGTGACCCAGAATCAGGTGGTCGGCATCGGTCGGGAAGCCGCCGTGGCCGCCGGCGATGACCTCCTGGTCGGTCCCGTCGACCCCGACCCGAAGCGTCCGGACGAGCGCCTCGCCGGGCGCGGGCGTCGGCCGCGCGGTGTCGACGACGACCGGTCTCTCTCCCCCGCGTTCGACCGCGATCGCGTTCATACAGGCTCTTCTCTCCCGAGTCGATAAAAGATTTATTCCTTTTCGAGTTAAGAATGCGGCGGCGGTCGCAAGAGCCCGGCGTCAGTCGAGTTCGTCGACGAGCGCGTCGGCGACGCCCACGTACTCGGCCGGCGAGAGCGCGCGGAGTTCCTCCCGGACCGACTCGTCGACGTCGAGGTCCTCGAAGAGGTCGCGGAAGTCCGCCAGGGACACCTCGCGGCCGCGGGTGAGTTCCTTGACGCGCTCGTAGGCATCGGTGTCGCCCTCGCGCCGGAGGATGGTCTGGACCGCCTCGCCGATGAGTTCCGGGTGGGCGTCGAGGTCCTCGCGCATCACCCGCTCGTTGGGGACGACCTTTCCCAACCCGGTCTCTGTCTTTCCGTAGCCGATCAGGCAGTGGGCGAACGCCGCGCCGACGTTGCGCTTCACCGTCGAGTCGGAGAGGTCGCGCTGGAGCCGCGAGGTGGTGATATAGTCCGCGAGGAACTGGAGGTCCGAATTCGCCTTCGAGAGGTTCCCTTCACTGTTCTCGAAGTCGATCGGGTTCACCTTGTGCGGCATCGTCGACGAGCCGGTCTCGCCCTCCTCGGCCTCCTGGCCAAGGTACCGGTCGGAGACGTAGAGCCAGACGTCGCGGTCGAGATCCAAGAGGACGTTGTTGACGCCGCGGAGCGCGTCGAACAGCGCCGCGAGGTCGTCGCAGGGGTTCACTTGCGTCGAGAGCGCGGTGTGCTCCAGCCCCAGCCCGGTCACGAAGGCGCGGGAGAACGCGCGCCAGTCGACGTCCGGGTAGGCGGCGACGTGGGCCGCGTAGGTCCCCGAGGCGCCGGCGAGCTTTCCCGAGAGGCCGGACGCGGCGTCGGCGACGCGACCCATTGCCCGTCCGAGCCGGGCGGCGTAGACGGCCATCTCCTTGCCGAAGGTGGTCGGCGTCGCGGGCTGGCCGTGCGTCCGCGCGAGCATCGGCGTGTCGCGGTACTCGCGCGCCAGCGACTCCAGTTCGTCGCGGACGGACGCGATCGCGGGCAAGAGCACCTCCTCGACGGCCGGCTTGGCGAGCAGTCGGTGCGCGAGGTTGTTGACGTCCTCAGAGGTGAGTCCGAAGTGGATCCACGGGTGGACCGCCTCCTCGACTCGGGTCCGCAGGAAGTACTCGACGGCCTTCACGTCGTGGTTGGTCGCGCTGTACCCCTCGGCGCCCTCGGTCTCCAGCCGCTTGATCAGCCGCGCGTCCTCGCCGTCGAAGCCGTCGACGACGGCGCGGAGGTCCGCGCGCTCGGCGTCCGAAAGCGACAGGGAGGTCGCATCGAGTTCCGCGAGCGCGATCAGGTACTCGACTTCGACGCGGAGTCGGGCCCGCATCAGCGCCGCCTCGCTGGCGTACGGGACGAGCGGTTCGGTGCGGCCCGCGTACCGTCCGTCGAGCGGCGACACGGCCGCGAGCGGGTCGGAACGGGAGAGGTCCTGCATACGGAGAGACTCCGCCGTCCGCTAAAAAAGCGTGTCGAAGCGGTGGCGGTGGGTATCACACTCCCGTGCATAGATCCGGTGCGTTTCAGCCCGTTTTCCGAGTGCGCTATCCGCGTCCGTGCATACTCACCTCGGGGAGACCGCAACTGACTTACTACCCGCGCGAGGGGGCTCAGGTATGACCACGATCGCCGGCCTGGCGAGCAACCGCGGCCGAAACCTCCTGCACATCGACGAGCGAGCGCCCGGCGGCGCCGAGCTGGGCGTCGTCCTCGCGAACCACGAAGGCGCGCCCGTCCTCGACGCTGCCGCCGAGCGCGGCATTCCCACTGAAGTCGTCGAGCGCGACGAGGACGAGTCGCGCGCGGACCACGAGCGTCGGATCCTCGATGCGCTGTCGAGCTACGACTTCGACCTGGTCTGTCTGGACGGCTATATGCGGATCCTCACCGACACGTTCCTGGAAGCGACGCCGACGGTCCTCAACGTTCACCCGTCGCTGCTGCCGTCGTTCCCCGGCGACGACGCCCACGAGCAGGTGCTTGACGCCGGCGTCAGCGTGACCGGCTGCACCGTCCACGTCGTCACCGAGGAGGTCGACGCCGGGCCGGTCGTCACCCAAGAGTCGGTGCCGGTCTACGGCGACGACGACGCGGAGTCGCTGAAGTCACGCGTGCTCTACGACGCCGAGTTCACGGCGTACCCGCGCGCCGTGCGGTGGTTCGCGGAGGGGCGTCTCGACGTCTCGGAGCGGGACGGTGAGCCCACCGTCTCGGTCGATGGCGACGACGGCGGCGACTTCCCCGAGCGACGCGTCGTCTCGAACGACCGCGTGGCCGAACTGCGCTACGGCGAGAACCCCCACCAGGACGCCGCGGTCTACGCCGACGCCGCCGACACGGAAGCGAGCGTCGTCGGCGCGCCGCAGCTGAACGAGGGCGCGAAGGGCCTCTCGTACAACAACTACAACGACGCCGACGCGGCCCTGAATCTGATCAAGGAATTCGCCGACGACGAGCCCGCAGCGGCGGTGATCAAACACACCAACCCCGCGGGCTGTGCGACGGCCGACACGCTCGCGGACGCCTACGCAGACGCGCTCGCGACGGACCCGATGAGCGCGTTTGGAGGAATCGTCGCTCTGAACCGCGAGTGCGACGCGGCGACCGCCGAGGAGATCGTCGACTCGTTCAAGGAGGTCGTGGTCGCGCCGGGCCTCACGGACGCGGCGCTCGACGTCCTCCGTACGAAGGACGACCTCCGCGTCCTCGACATCGGGTCGCTCGGCGAGTGGACCGACGCGCTCACGGAGAAGCGACTCGTCGGCGGTCGACTCGTCCAGGAGCGCGACCGCTGGGCGCCCGACCGCGAGGAGGTCGAGATCGCGACGGACACCCAGCCGACCGACGAGCAAGTAGAGACGATGCTGTTCGCCTGGAAGGTGCTCAAGCACGTGAAGTCCAACGGCATCGTCTTCGCCGACGGGACCGAGACCGTCGGCGTCGGAATGGGTCAGGTCTCGCGGGTCGACGCCGTCCGGCTCGCGGCGATGAAAGCCGACGAACACGCCGAGGGCAAGGGCCCCGAGGGCGCGGTGATGGCCTCCGACGCCTTCTTCCCGTTCCCCGACGGCGTCGAGGAGGCGATCGACGCCGGCGTCGAGGCGGTGATCCAGCCCGGCGGCTCGGTCAACGACGAAGACGTCATCGCCGCCTGCGACGCCCACGACGTGCCGATGGTGTTCACCGGGCGGCGGTGCTTCCGGCACGACTGACCGGAGCGAAGGAGCGCCGGAAGTCGAGGCGAGTGGGCGACAGAGAGCGCTGCGGCGAAAAGGCGAACAGTCGGCACGACTGCGCCCGCGTCGACGTGCCGAGCAACCGCGACCCGACGCGGGACGAATCCTACGTCACGGGGCGTCTGGCCCCGCGATCGTATATAAACCTCCGCCGGAATCGCCGATCGCGCAGATCCGGCTGGCGGCGGTGGCCGACCTTACTCGTCGTCGGTCATTCGCACGACCAGGATGGGCTTGTCGGTGTTCTCGACGACGCGTTCGGTGACGCTGCCGAGGTTCGCGAGCTTGTCCCGCCCCGACCGCCCGTGAGTGCCCATCACGATCAGGTCGACGTCCGAGTCCTCCGCGTAGTCGAGGATCGCTCGGTAGGGAATCCCGTCGCGGACGGTCGTCTCGCAGTCGACGGCCGCATCGGCCGCGGCGTCGGCGACTCGATCGACGGCCTCGCGGGCGTCGTCCTTCAGCGACGCCTTGAGTTCGGGCTTCTGTTCCTCGCCGGCGGCCAGATAGAGGCGTCGGTCGACCACGGACAGCGCGTGGACCGTCGCATCGCGCGTGGCCGCGATGTCGAGTGCGTGTTCGAGCGCTTGGAGCGTGCCGTCGCTTCCGTCGGTGGGAACGAGGATGCGGTCGTACATCTCGGGTTCGTCTTCGGCCGGCGGGGCCTTGAACGGTCCCCCGATTCCCGCCCGGCTCGAACAGCACACCTATTGGTCCGCCGCACGTATCGCGGGTGTGTGTACGCTGACCTTCGCCTGGCGCGCGTTCGCCGACGCGCCGCTCGTCGTGGCCGCGAACCGCGACGAACGGCTGGACCGGACGTCCGAGCCGCCGGCCGTCGCCGAGGGCGACCCGGCGTTTCTCGCCCCGCGTGACGCCGTCGCCGGCGGGACCTGGATCGGCTACAACGAGCCCGGCGTCTTCGCGGGCCTGACGAACCGCTGGGTCCGTATCGAGGACGGCGGCGAGCGCTCCCGGGGCCAGCTCGTCCGCGACGTCCTCCGGACCGAGAGCGCCGACGACGCTCGGCCAGTCGTCGAATCCGCGGTCGAATCAGACACGTACAACGGCTTCAACCTCGTCGTCGCCGACGGCCGCGGTCGGGGACGCGACGGCGAGCCGGCGGCCTACCTCTTCGAGTGGGACGGCGACCTGCGGGTGCGACAGCTGGATCCCGGCGTCCACGTCGTCGTCAACGTCGGGATCGACGGCGAGCGCTTCGACCTCGACCGCGACCCCGAACGCGGGATCGAGCAGGCACACAACGCAGAGCGGATTCTCGGGGCGCTCGACCCCACCGACTTCGACGGCCCGGTTGCCTGGCGGGACCGCGCGATGGAGGTCCTCGGAGACCACGAGTACGGCGTCTGTATCCACGAACCCGACCGCGACTTCGGGACGCGCTCGTCGTCGGTCCTCACGTTCTCGGCCGACGGCGACGTCGGGTTCCGCTTCGCGGACGGGCCGCCCTGTGAGACGTCGTTCGAACGGGTCGAAAGTCAGGTTTAAACGAGTCGCGGGCGTCGGACCCCCTATGAGCGCAGGCGACCCCGAAGCCGACCTCTCGGAGGACGAACGTCGCGGGCTGGAACTCATCCGAGAGACCGGTGGGATCCACCAGAGCGACTTCTGGAAGGAACTCGACATCTCCTCGCGGAAGGGTAGCCGGATCGCCGAGAGCCTCGCGTCTCAGGGGCTCATCGAGCGCGAGGACACCGTCTACGACGGCCACAACACCTACCACCTCGAACCCGCAGCGCGCGATCTCGACTTCTCGCTGCTTATGGCGGGCGACATGCTCTCGCCGTTCATCGGCGAGGAAGAGGTGAACCACAACAGCGACGCCTTCTCGCAGTGGCTGATGAACCTCGCCTACGAGGAGTACTGAGCCTCGACGTCGCGGGTTCGGCTGTCGGACTCCGCGTGATCTACACTCGGCGCGAGCGTCGGCCGTAGCGGGACTCGGTACGCGGTCGGCGGTCCGAACGGCGACGCGTCGCGAACGGCTCGCAGCGAGAAGACCGGGCAGCAGCGGCCCGCGGGCTACTGGCTACTCTTCGTCTTCCTCGTCTTCGGCCGGTTCGAGGTCGTTGTCGGCGATGTACTCGGCGATCTCGTCGTTCGAGAGTTCGACGAACGCCTCGGTGTCGGTCGAGACCGTCGCGACGTCGACGCCGTCGGCTTCGAGCTCGTCCTCGTTGGCCGAGGCGATCGCCCGCAGCGCGAGGCCGACGCCCTCGTCGAGGGAGAGGCCTTCGGCGTAGTTCTCTTCGAGGTGCTCCTGGATGTCGCTGCGGTCGGCGCCGATCGAGACGGCCTTCCACTCGTAGGGCGTCCCCGAGGGGTCCGTCTCGTAGAGTCGGGGCTCGCCGTTCTCGATGCCGCCGATCAGGAGCGCCACGCCGAACGGGCGAGCGCCGCCGACCTGGGTGTACTGCTGGATGTGATCTGTGACGTTCTTCGTGAGCGTCTCGATCCCGACGGCCTCGCCGTAGCGGAGGCGGTTGACCTGCGCCTGCCGCCGCGCGAAGTCGATCAGCTGTCGGGCGTCGGCGACGTGGCCCGCCGAGGCGATGCCGGCGTGGTCGTCGGCCTTGTGGATCTTCTCGACGCTCGTCGGCTCCATCAGCGGGGAGCGCGAACGCTTGTCGGCCGCCAGCACGACGCCCTCTGCCGTGCGGACGCCGACGCTCGCGGTCCCTCGCTTTACGGCCTCGCGCGCGTACTCTACCTGATAGAGACGACCGTCGGGCGAGAAGATCGTGATCCCACGGTCGTATGCCTGCTGTTGGGCTTGTCCCTGCATAGTATCACTCGAAATCGAGCCGCGTCGCGCCCGCGAACCCCTCCGCCCGCTCGACGTCGACGCGACTGTCGCGGACGACGGCGGCGTGAGGCTCGTTCTCGAACACGACGTCTCTCTGTTTGTCACGTCCGGCCCGGCCGTTCAAATACCTTTCCTCACAGGCACGAACGGTCCCCGAGACCCCCCGGACGCGGAGGCCGACCTCGTGACCGTCGACGCGGTCGAGCGTCGCCAGGGCGGCCCGCGCGCGGTCCTCTGTGCCTCGGTGGGCGCGGACGATCGTCTCGCCGTCGCCGTCCGCGAGCGCGAAACCGAGCACCGTCAGGTCGGTCTCGGCGCTGCCGACGTCGCCGTAGAGGTTCTGGGCGGCGTACCAGAGGTCCCGCTGGAAGGCCCCCCGCGAGAAGTCCGCGTCGGGCCAGGTCTCGATCCCGACCGCGAGATAGCGCCAGCGCGGCTGGAGGTGCTTCGGGAGGTGCTTCACTCCGGCTCACTCCTCGTCTGCGTCGGCTTCGTTCGGATCGCCGTCGACCGCGACGCGCTCGCTCGACTCGCCGAAGCGCTCGGCGACGAGGACGCCGACCTGGTCGTGGACGCGCTCGACCGCGGTGAGGACGAACCCCTCGTCGGTCAGCGCGTCGACGAGCGTGCCCACCGTCGCGGGGTCGTCGACCTCCGGGCTGTAGAACGGTTCGTCGGGGTCGGGCGCCCCGAAGAACATCACGTCGCCGATGACGAACCGCCTCGGGTCGAGATCCGCGATCACTCCGATCGCCTCGCGCTTTTCGTCGTCGGAGAGGTGATGCATCGCGAAGTTCGAGGTGACGATATCGACGGGCCCGTCGTAGTTCGGCGCGCGGAAGCGCCCCTCGCCGAACTCGGCGTTCTCGATGCCCATCTCCGCGGCCTTCTCGCGCGCCTGATCGAGCATTCCCTCGCTGATGTCGCGTCCGACGACGCGCTTTGCGGCCGGCGCCAGCGCCAGCGCGATAGCGCCCGTGCCGGTCCCCAGGTCGAGGACGACGTCGTCGGGGCCGGGGTCGGCGTGTTCGACGACGAGGTCCGCACAGGCGAGGTACTCCGCGCTGTCCTGGTCGTCGTCGTAGGACGCCGCCGCCTCCGAGAAGCGCTCGGCGTGTTCCTCAATCGTCTTCTTCATACCGGCCACGTTCGACGCCCGGGGTGATGAACGACTCGGACAGCCGCGTCCGATTGCGCTCGACGAGCCGCGCCCACTCCGTGAGTCCGTCGCGGGTCCACTCCGCGCCGAGGCCGATCTCCTCGCCGAGGGCGGCCAACTCGCGCGGCGCGCGGACCTGGAGGTGCGATTCGGCGTTGGCGCTGACGACGTACGGGGCGTCGTAGTGATCGAGGAGGCGCTTCAGGCGACGGAGCTTGTCGAGGTGGCGGACGCGGCCGCCGCCGCGGTCCCGGAGGACGGGCGCGAGGTTCACCTCGATCCGGACGTCGTTGTCGCGGGCGGCCTTCGCGAGCACGTGGTTGACGTCGCCGTCGCCGCCGATCCCGTCGGTTCCGTCGTCCCGGGTGCCCTCGAACGGCCGCGCGAGCACGTCGACGCGGGCCTGCTCGACCGCGAAGCGGTTCAGCCCGTCGGTCCCGCCGGCGACGATCACCACCTCGTGTTTCGGGCGAGCGTTCCCGACCGCGCCGCTGGCGTGCTGGGAGTCCTGCGCGACGATCTCGACGCCGTCGGCGACGTCGACGTTCGCCGTTTCCCGGAGCGTCTCGTAGTCGGGATCGGCGTCGTCGGTGCGGACGATCACGCCCGCGTAGCCGTGGCGCTCGGCCGTCAGCGCGAGGCGCGAGGCCGTGCTCTCGCCGTCGGGGTGGGCGTGGACCGCCTCGTACATACGGGAGGAGACAGGGCGGGCGAGTATGGGAGTTGCGGTCGGCCGACGGGCGGCCGAGCGGGGAGTCAGCCGACCAGCCGTCGCGTGGCGTCGGTCAGCGCCTCGGCGGCGCGGCGCACGTCCGCGACGTCGACGTACTCGCGCTCGGCGTGGGCCACGGCCCCTCGGTCGTCGGCGAGGACGCCCGGACCGAAGACGACCACCGGCGCGGGCGAGAAGTACGACGCCTCCGTCGCGGCGGTGAAGGGCCGCACCTCGCCGGAGCCGCCCGCGCGCTCGCTCGCGGCGGCGAGCGTCCGCACGAGGCCGTGGTCCGCGTCGGTCGCGAACGCCTCCAGGAACGGCGTCGGCCGGTCCGTGAGCGCGAAGTCGACGCCGACGTCGTCGGCGACGGCCTCGCGGACCGCGGTTTCGAGCTCGGACCGGAAGCCTTCTGCCGTCTCCGGCGGGACGCTCCTCCGGTCGAGGACGAGCTCGCAGTTGGCGGGCACCTGATTGGTCGCGTCGCCGCCGGCCACGGTCGTCGGCGTCAGCGTCGCGCGGCCGAGCTGTGGGTGCGCCTCCCGCCCCTCGTCGAAGGTCCGGATCGCTCCGAGCGCGCCCTCCAGGCCCGCGATGGCGTTCGCGCCGGAGTCGGGCTCGGCGGCGTGGGCCGCCACGCCGGAGAGCGTGAGCGTGCCCTGAAAGCGGCCCTTCGCGGCGGTGCAGACGTCCAGACCGGTGGGCTCGCCCACGACGTAGCAATCGCCGTCGAGGTCCAGCGCCGCCGCGCCGGTCGACAGCGCCTCCTCGTCGGGCGTCACCGCAAGCGTCAGGCGGGCGTCCGTTCGGGGCTCGACGGCGAAGAACGCCGCGAGGATCGCCGCGAGCGGGCCCTTGGCGTCGCAGGCCCCGCGGCCGTGGATCCGGACGAGCTCCCCGTCGACCTGCTCGCGCTCGAAGGCAACGTGCGGCGAGACGGTGTCGATGTGAGTGTTGAACACGAGGTGCGTCTCGGGGTCATCGCCGGCGTCCGCGCCGGCTTTCGTCGCGATGGTGTTGCCCGCGTCGTCGACGCGGACGTCGATGCCCCGAGACTCGACCGTCTCCACGAGGAACTCCCGCATCTCATCGACATCCTCGTTCGAGGCGATCGGCACTGCGGATTCGAGGAAGGAGACGGGGTCGAACTCCGGATCCGCGTCGGGGTCGGGATCGGCGTCGGAATCCGCGCCCGCCATCTACGTCGATCGCACCACGACGTCGAGTTCGCCCGCGAACTCGCGTTCGGCGGGGCCGGCGAGCGTCGCGGGGCCGTCGTCGGGCACCGTGATCCGGAGGTCGCCCCCGGGCGGGCTGACCGTCATCGAGTCGGAGCCGTCGACGAGGCCGAGCCGCTTGGCGACCGCGGCGACCGCGACTGCGCCGGTCCCGCAGGATCGGGTCTCGCCCTCGACGCCGCGCTCGTAGGTGCGCTGTCGGAACCGGGGGTTGCCCTCGTCGTCCTCGCCGTCCCGCGAGGCGAGCGTGACGTTCGCGCCCTCGGGGAAGACGTCAGCGTGGCGGACCGCGGGCGCGACCGATTCGAGGTCGACCGCGTCGACGTCGTCGACGACCGCGACGGCGTGGGGGACTCCCGTGTTGACCGCGGTGACGGCGAGTCCCTCGACGTTCTCTTCGACGAGTTCGGCCTCGCGGCTCGCGTGTCGCCCCGCTCCCGCTCGCTCGTCCGAGGCCTCACTGCGTTCGGCCTCGCGGGCCAGCGGGACGTCGCGCGGACGGAAGCTCGGTTCGCCCATCTCGATCGTCACCTCGTCGCCCTCGACGACCGCGTGGCGCGTTCCCGCGGGCGTGTCGATCATTAGCTCGTCCGATCCCGTACGCTCTGCGGCCCAGGCGGCGGCGACGCGCGCGCCGTTGCCGCACATCGCGGCGACCGACCCGTCCGGCTGGACGAGCGTCATCACAACGCGCGGCGGCGAGTAGCGCTCTTCCAGGTGCAAGAAGAGGACGCCGTCGGCGCCGGTGCGCGGCGAGGCGTCGTGTTCGACGCCGGTCTCGCGGTCGCAGTGGGCGGTCGCGAACGCGGGGCGGTCGGGGATCGATTCGACGGCGTCGACGACGATGAAGTCGTTGCCGGTTCCGTGGTACTTCTCGACTGGTACTCGGTCGTGCTGTACGCTCATTGGTCCAGGGTGGTGAGGTCAGTCAGGGTCTCGCGCCGACGGGCCGGACGGACCGTCGCCTCCGAGAGGACGACTTCGGCCGGCCGCGGTCGGGAGTTGTAGGTGCTCGACATCTCGTATCCGTACGCGCCCGCGTTCCCGACGGCGAAGAGGTGCCCGCGTCGGGGCCGCGAGAGCGACCTGTGCTCACACAGTACGTCCGCCGACTCACATATAGGTCCCGCTACCGTGACGGGGGTCGACTCGGCGTCGGGCGCCGAGAGATTCCGGATCGCGTGGTAGGCGTCGTACATCGCCGGCCGGAGGAGCGTCGTCATCCCGGCGTCGACCCCCACGACGGTGGCGTTGCGGGCCTGCTTGACCGTGTTCACGGTCGTGAGGAGCACGCCGGCGTCGGCGACGACGTACCGCCCGGGCTCGACCGCGAGCGTCGCGTCGACCTCGCCCAGCGCCTCGCGCGTCGCCCCGGCGACGGCGTCGAGGTCCAGCGGCGGCTCGTCCTCCTCGTAGGGGACGCCGAATCCGCCGCCGACGTCGACGAACTCCAGGGGGCCGACCGCGGATTCGACCTCGCGCGCGAGGTCGCCCATCCGGCTGACCAGTTCGCGGTGGGCCGAGAGGTCCTCGCCCGAGATGCCGCTGCCCGCGTGGGCGTGGACCCCGACGAGGTCGAACTCGGCGGCCCACTGCTCGGCGAGGTCGGGCACGCGCTCGATCGGGATGCCGAACTTCGCGTTTGCGCCCGTCTGGACCTTCTCGTGGTGCCCGGCGCCGACGCCCGGGTTCGCGCGGATGCAGAGCCGACCGTCGAAGCCGCGGTCCCGCAGGCGGTCGACCGTGTCGGCCGCGCCGACCGTGATCGTGATGCCGGGGTGTTCGCGCCAGCGCTCGACGACGTAATCCAGGTCGCGGGCGGGCGGATTGACCGCCGTGTACTGGATCCGGTCGCCCAGGAAGCCCGCGTCGAGCGCGCGCATCACCTCGCCCGCGGAGGCGCACTCGGCGCCCAGCCCCGCCTCGCGGACGGTCCGCAGGACCTGGGCGCCCGAGTGAGCCTTCATCGCGTAGCGGACGTCGGCGTCGGGGAACGCAGAGCGAAGCCGCGCGCAGTTCGCTGCTACCCGATCGAGGTCGACGACGTAGAGCGGCGTCTCGTACTCCTCGGCGAGCGCGAGGAGGGCCTCGCCGTCCCAGTCGGCGAGGCGCCTGACGGCCGGCCCTCCGCCGCCGGTGTGGCTCATTCCCGGAGCGCCTCCTCGCGACGGGTCTTGTCGAGGGTGTCGTCCTCGATGTCGAGCGCGACGACCGCGGGCTTGTACGCGCCGGACTCGAAGAGGTCGTGGTCGCCGAGCGAGGACTCGACGTACCGCGTGAACGCGCGGCGCTCGGACGGCAGGTGCCCGTAGATGACCTCCTCCTCGACGAGGTCGTAGACCGGGATCCGCGGGCTCAGAAGGGAGTTCTCGCCGACGACGGTGTTCTCGCCGACGTGGAAGCCGGAAGTGACCCGACAACCCGCGCCCAGCGAGACGCCGTCTTCGATGATCACCGGCGCATCCTCGACGGGTTCGAGGACGCCGCCGATCAGCGTGTTGGCGCCGAGCTTGACGTTCTCTCCTAACTGGGCGCAGGAGCCGACGGTGTCACACGAGTCGACGAGCGTGCCGTCGCCGACGTGGGCGCCGACGTTAACGAACGACGGCGACATCACGATGCAGTCCGAGCCGAGGTAGGCGCCGCGGCGGATCGCGGTGCCGTCGGGGGTGTTGCGGGTGCCGCGGCCGCCGAGGTCGGTCGTCGAGCGGAGCGGCAGGACGTCGTAGTAGGTGACGTCGCCGTACTCGCGGGGGAGCGTCTCGCGCAGGCCGAAGTTCAGCAGGATGCCGCGCTTTACCCACTCGTTGACGACCCAGCCGTCCGGGCCGCTGTCGCCCACTTGCTCGGCCGCCCGTGCCTCGCCGGTCTCCAGGGCTTCGAGGAAGGCGTTGAGCGTCGACTCCACGCCGGAGCCGGCGGTCTCCGCGGAGAGGTCGTCGTCCTGGTAGCGCTGCCACAGGTCGTCGATGTCGGATTCGAGGCTCATTGGGATCGGGAAGCTCCGTCGTCTTCGTTCTCGCCGCCGGCGTCCAAGACTTCACCGAAATCGTACCGTCCGGGAGAGCGGCCGGCGAGCCAGGCCGCGGCGTCGAGCGCGCCGACCGCGAAGATGCCGCGGGAGCCGGCGCGGTGAGTCAGTTCGACGACCTCCTCGTTGCCGGCGAAGAGGACCTCGTGCTCGCCCGTGACGTCGCCCGCGCGGCGCGCGTGGACGCCGATCTCGGTCCCTTCGCGAGGCTGGTCGCCCTCGCGCCCGTGGACGCGCTCTGCCGCCTCGCCGCGGGCCTCGTCGATGTCGTCGAGGATCGTGAGCGCCGTCCCCGAGGGGGCGTCGCGCTTGCCGTTGTGGTGGGTCTCCGTGACTTCGACGTCGTAGCCCGAGAGCGCCCCGGCGGCGGCCTCGACCGCCCGGCGGAGCGCCGCGACGCCGCGGGAGAAGTTCGAGGCGCGCAGGAGCGGGACCGACTCGGCGACCGAATCGAGGGTCTCCAGGTGGTCGTCGTCGTAGCCGGTCGTCCCGACGACGGCGGCGACGCCGCTGTCGGCGGCGGCCCGGAGGTAGTCGACGCTCGCCTCGGGGACGGTGAAGTCCACGAGGACGTCGACGTCGTGGGATTCGAGCGCGTCGTCGAGGTCGCTGTCGGCGACGACCGCGTCGGGGGCGTCCGGCGCGTCGCCGCTCGGAACGGCCTCGGGCGTCCGGGTCGCCGCGAGGACGTAGTCGACGTCGTCGTGGTCGGCGGCGGCCGCGAGGAGTTCGCCGCCCATCCGACCGCTCGCGCCCGTGATCGCAACGCGGAGCCCGCCCATCAGACGGCCTCCGTCGCCTCTCGTTCCGTCTCCAACTCCGCGAGGATCCGCTCCATCTCGGCGTGGTTGTCGTCTTCGAGGTCCGTGAGCGGCGATCGGAGCCGGGCTGGGCCGTAGCCGCGGATCTCCATCGCGGCCTTGACCGGGATCGGGTTCGTCTCGACGAACAGGTGCCGGAACAGCGGCGACAGCTCGTAGTGGAGCTCGCGGGCCCGTTCGAGGTCGTCGCCGACGGCGGCGTCGACGAGTTCGACCATCCGTTCGGGCTCGACATTGCCCGCGACGGAGATGACGCCGCGACCGCCGAGCGAGCAGATCGGGAGCGTCAGCGCGTCGTCGCCGGACAGAACCGAGAGATCCTCGCCGCGGGTGTACTCGATCACTTCCGAGATCTGGGCGATGTCGCCGCTGGCGGCCTTGTACGCCCGGATGTTCTCGTGAGCGGCCAGCTCGCCGACCGTCTCGGGCTTGATGTTGCGGCCCGTTCGGCTCGGAACGTTGTAGACGATCTGCGGGAGGTCGACCGCGTCGGCGATGGCCTCGAAGTGCTGGCGCAGGCCCGCCTGTTCGGGCTTGTTGTAGTACGGCGAGATCAGGAGGAGGCCGTCGGCGCCGGCGTCGGCCGCGCGCTGGGAGAGGTCCAGCGCCTCGTGGGTCGAGTTCGAGCCCGAGCCCGCGATCACGGGCACGTCGTCGACGGCCTCGACGACCGTCTCGACGACCTCGATGTGTTCGTCGTGGGTCAGCGTCGCGCTCTCGCCGGTCGAGCCGGCGGGCACGAGGCCCGCGACGCCGGCGGCTTCGAGCCGCTGGGCGTCCTCGGCGAGCTGTTCGCGGTCGATCTCCTCGTCCGCGTCGAACGGCGTGGTCATCGCGGGGAACACGCCGGTGAAGTCGATATCTGTCATCGTTGGGGTGTGTACTGTCGGGTGGGATTTGTCTCTGTCGTCATCCGGTACGCGCGGTCCGGGGGTCGCCAAGGACGGGGTTGCCACTCCCGCCCAGAGCGTTTACGCCGCGCGTTTTTTTCCGCCGAAAAGAGCGCCACCCGCCGCTGGCCGACGGGGCGAGTCCGTCGCGGACGGCGTGGCGTGTGTCACGCCTGAGATGTGATCCTCCAAAATTATATACGTTTCGCAGTGGCGCGGGGCGAGCGGCCCCGAGCGCTCGGTGCGGTCGACTGCCTGAGCGACCGCGGCCGGGACCGGACATTCATGTACCAAGCCGCCCCCAGGTACTGTATGACCGAAATTCACCCGGATCAGCGGGTGGCGATGCTCGCCGACGCCCAGAACCTCTATCACACGGCCCAGAGCCTCTATTCCAGGAACATCGACTACTCCGCGCTCCTGGAGAAGGGCGTCTCGGGACGGAGCCTCACGCGGGCGATCGCATACGTCGTCCGCGCGGACAGCCCCGAGGAGGAATCGTTCTTCGACGCCCTGGTCGACATCGGCTTCGAGCCGAAGATCAAGGAGATCAAGACCTTCGGCGACGGCTCGAAGAAGGCGGACTGGGACGTCGGGATGAGCCTCGACGCCGTCACGCTCGCGAACCACGTCGACACGGTCGTGCTCTGCACCGGCGACGGCGACTTTTCCAGGCTGTGCTCGCACCTCCGCCACGAGGGGGTGCGCGTGGAGGTGATGGCCTTCGAGGAGTCGACCGCCGAGGAACTGATCGACGCCGCCGACGCGTTCCTCGACCTCTCGGAGCGCCAGGAGACGTTCCTGCTGTAAGGACAGGGTGCCGGGGAGGCCGGCGCCGATTCAGGTCGGGCGTGACTCGCCCGCGTCGGTCCGAACTGCGACGAGCGCCGCGAGCGCCGTGCCGGCGATGGCGACGCCGGCGACGGACAGGGCGAGAGCGTCGCTGACGCCCGTCTCGAAGAAGAGGCCGCTGCTGAGAGCGAGGAGGAAGACCCCGAGCGCGACGAGGCGCGCGTTGACGATCATATACGCTCCCGAATCCGCGGCGGTATATATGAATTTTCGAGTCGTCGCGGCGTGAGACGGACTGGCAATCCCCGCGCCGGACCGGGGGTGTCTTGACGCTCCGGACGGTACGGCGCGTATGAGCGACGCGAGCGGCGAGGACCTCGCCGAACTCCGGACGATCGCGGACTACCAGTTCGGCGCCGGGGCCGGCGCGGCGCTGTTCCCCCGGGCCGGTGGCGACGAATCCGAGACCGAGCGCCTGACGATTCATCGATCGACGAGCGGTCGCCCCCGACAGGTCGTCGCGACCGAGGGCCGCGTCGTCTCCTACGGGACCGATGGTCGATTCACGCTGGGCGTCGTCGGCGGTCGTCGGCTCGTCGCGGGGCTGGAGCGGCCGAAGGCGCGGGTCGTCGTCGGCGACGAGAGCGCGCCGTTCGTCAGGGACGGGAAGAACGCCTTCGCGAAGTTCGTCCGCGAGGTCGATCCGGCGGTCCGGCCGGGCGACGAGGTCGCCGTCGTCCTCGACGACGACACCGTCCTCGGGGTGGGTCGCGCGGAACTCTCCGCGGACGCGATGGGCGACTTCGAGACGGGGATGGCCGTCAGCATCCGCGAGGGCGCCGGCGGCGAAGGCGACGAGGAGTAGGTCGTCGGTTCGGTCTCATAGTGATTACTCTCACTGTTTACCGCCGAGTGCGACCCCCGTTGGCAGCGCTCGGCGGTAAGAGACGAGAGTAATCGCTATCAGAGCCCGAGCGCCGTCAGGATCGGCACGCCCGAGACGAGCGCGCCGACCAGATAGCCGCCGATCGCGCCGCCGTTGAGCAGCGGCAGTCCGGCGTGGGCACGGCCCTTCAGCACCATCCACAGCAGCGCGAACAGGCCCGCGAAGGTGCCGACCATCGCGGTCAGCGCGGGGAGGTTCAACGCCGGCAGGCCGGGGACGCCGAGCGGCGGCGCGAGCGACGTCGGGACGAAGAACGCCGCGCTGGCGATCATCACCGTCGGCATCACGGCGTCGCCGAGGCCGATGAAGAACGCGTCGCGGACGTCGTCATCGTCGTCGGCATCGTCGTCGTCATCGTCGTCAGCGTCACCTTTCTCGTCGCCATCCCGCTCGACCGCGTCGGGCGTCGAGTCCCGGAGCGAGTACGAGAGCGTCGTCGGAACGACGAGCACGACCGGGAGATTCAGGTCCATCACCCCCGAGGCCAGATCGAGCATATGCTCGGTGCCGTAGACGCTGATCGCGTCGTAGACGGCCAGCACCGCGAGGAGGACGATCGCGGGCAGGAGGCCGAAACTGATGCCGAACAGCCCCGCGGCGCCGGCGCCCATCAGCACCCCGGCGGCGTCGATGACGTACCACTCCGGGTGGACGAAGAGGAGGACCGCGATCGCCGCCGACGCGGCGAGCGCGGGGACCGGCGGGAGGAGGACCGAGAAGACGTACCACGCCAGCGACCCGGCCGCGAGGACGACGAAGCCCTGAACGATCCAATCGAGGTCGAACTTGAACGCCGCGAGCATCAGCGCCGTCGCGACGAGGATCGCGCCGATGTACACCAGGCTGTTGGTCGGGTCGCTCGGGTCCTCGACGGTCTGGTAGCCCGCCTCGTAGAAGGTCGGCACGAGCGCCAGCGCGCCGAGCTGCACGAGCAAGAACAGGAGGGCGGCGAATCCGACCGCGGCGGCGACGCGTCTTCGCATACGGCCACGGTTGCGGGCGGCCCACTATGGGGATTGCGCTTCGGCGTCGGGAGGGCCGCGGGCCCCTCACCGAGCGTAGAGCCGCTGGCCGACGACCGACGCCGGGCGGACGCTCGACTCGGGCGCGACGGCGACGTATGGGCGGTCCACCGGACCGAAGACGTCGACGACGCGGCCGACCGTCGAGAGCGACTCGTCGACGGCCTCGGTGCCGATTCCGGGGTGGTCGGCGTCGTCGCAGCGGACAACGAGGAGATTCTGGGCCGTCCGGGAGACGGTGCCGAGCCGCTGCATATCAGTCCCGGAGGATGCTGACGTAGGCGGCGACCGCCTGGACGAGGTCGTTCTTCGTCGAGTCCTCGGCGCCCTTCACGAGGACGCGCCCGCGGGCGTCCCACTCGCGGGGGTGCGTCACGTCGCGCTCGATGACGGCGTCGTAGCCGATCTGCTGGACGGCCTTCGCGATCTCGTCGACCGTCGGGTCCTCGATCGCGTCGTCGAGGGGGACGCGCCGGCCGTCGTCCCGGGAGACCGAGGCGTCGAGGTAGCGCGGCCAGATGACGTTCTCCACAGCCATAGTCCAACGACCGCGACGCGCCCGTAATACGGTTGTGGTCCGCGTCGGGAGCGAGCCACGGGCGGGGAGGCCGGCCCCGCGAGCGGTGGCCTTTATCCGACAGCGTCACCCAGTCCGGGTATGGAACCCGACCTCTCGCGACTGGAGGACCACCTCGCGTCGGCGGGGCTCGACGGCTACCTCGTCGACGCTGACGGGTCGAACTCGACCCAGCGGTACCTCTCGGGCTTCGACGCGCCCGACCCGTTCGTGACGCTGTTCACGCCCGAGACGACCGCGATCCTCGTCTCCTCGCTGGAGTTCGGCCGCGCGAAGAAGGAGAGCCGCGCCGACGACGTCTCGCGGCTGGCGGACTACGACTACCGCTCGCTGGCCGCCGAGCACGGCACCGACGAGGCGCGGGCGCGTGTCGTCGCAAAGTGGCTCTCCGACCGCGACGTCGACGCGGCGGCGACCCCCGACCGCTTCCCGCTCGGGCCCGCCGACCGGCTCCGCGAGCGCGGCGTCGCCGCCGAAGCCGAGACCGAGGACGTCGTGACCGAGATCCGCGCCCGCAAGACCGACGAGGAGATCGAGTGGATCCGCGAGGCGCAGCGCGCGAACGAGGCCGCGATGCGGGCGACGAACGACCTGCTCGACGCGGCCACGATCGGCGAAGGCGACGACGGCGACGCGCTCCGCTACGAGGGCGAGGTCCTGACGAGCGAGCGCGTCAAGCGGGAGATCGAGACGACGCTCCTCGAACGAGGCTGTGCCCTCGACGAGACCATCGTCGCCTGCGGCGCCGACGCCGCCGACCCACACGACAGGGGAAGCGGTCCGCTCCGGCCCCACGAGCCGATCATCGTCGACATCTTCCCGCAGTCGAAGGCGACGAAGTACCACGCCGATATGACGCGGACCTTCGTGAAGGGCGAGCCCGACGCGGAGATCCGCGAGTGGTTCGACCTCACGCGGGAGGCGATGGACGCCGCCTTCGACGCCATCGAGCCCGGGGTGACGGGCGAGGCCATCCACGACGCCGTCTGCGACGTCTACGAGGACGCCGGGCTGCCGACGCTCCGCTCGGACCCCACGACCGAGACGGGGTTCATCCACTCGACCGGCCACGGCGTCGGCCTGGACGTCCACGAGCTCCCGCGAGTCTCGCCCGACGGCGGCGAGCTCGAACCGGGTCACGTGATCACTGTCGAGCCGGGGCTGTACGACCCCGAGGTCGGCGGGATGCGGCTCGAAGACCTGGTGGTCGTCACCGAAGAGGGTCACGAGAACCTGACCGAGCACCCGATCGAACTGCGGGTCTGAAGCGGGTCGACGGGGGAGCCGCCGATCAGGACGACGACTCGCCCGCGCTCCTCGCGCCGTTCGAAGAGCGGTTCTGGTGGTCGCGGTACTCCCGGAGCAGCGACTCCAGCGCGTCGGCGGTGTCCGGCGTGAGGACGCCCGCGGCCTGTCGGACGACGTAGTCGTCTTCGACGAGGAACGCGTAGATCGTCTGTTCGCCGAGGATCCCGAGGCGGCGGCGGAAGGCGCGCTTGTTCACCGAGAGGAAGATCGTGTCCTCGTGGAGGCGGTGTCGCGCGTTGGTCGGCGAGAGGCCGCCCTTGGAGGTCGGCGGGAGCATCCCGCCGTTGCTTCCGACGACGAGTTCGTAGTACGCGAAGTGGTCGAACTCCTCGCGGAGTTCCGTCGCGAACTCCCGCCACGGGGCGACGAGCGACCGCTGTCGGAGGTGAAAACTGACGACGAGCAGCGTCTGGTCGCCGTCGAGGTCGTCGGGCAGCGTCACGCGGCGGCCGTGCGTGTCGGTGCCCGAGGTCGTTGGGAATTTCATTCGTTAAACGTGGCCGCACGGATGTCCGGTTCGGAGCCGATCGGGGTCGGCTCCGGCGGCGTACGGCCGTCACACGCGTGTATGTGGGTGCGGCTCGATGCGATCGACCGGTCGGTCTGGCGACGGTGCAGGTCCGTTTCCCCCGATACGTGTCTTTCGACGACCGTAATAAACGTACGGACTAGAGTATCAGTCTTGATAATCGAGTGTGGAATACTGAGGGTGGCCGATCCATAATGGCTACTGTCACTGTTTACCGCTGGTTCGCCGAAACGGGGTGGCGAACCAGCGGCAACGACTGACAATAGACATTAGCAGAGGCTCGGCGGCGACGGCACCGAACCCCTTTTGACGACCGCGGCGCGTAGTCGGCGGCGATGGAGGTACTCGTCGTCGGAGCCGGCGGAATGGGCCGCTGGGCCGGCCGAACGCTCGGGTCGGCGTTCAGCGTCGCGTTCGCCGACCGCGACCCCGCCGTCGCGGAGGCGGCGGCCGAGGCGGTCGACGCCGACGCCCGCGCCGTCGCTCTCGACACCGGAGAGACGTTCGCGGCGGTCTGTCTGGCCGTGCCGATCAGCGCCGCCGACGAGGCGATCGAGGCCCACGCCGACCGCGCGTCGCGGGCGATGCTCGACGTGACCGGCGTGATGGCCGAGCCGGTGACGGCGATGCGCGAGCGGTTGCCGGACCACGAGCGGGTGAGCCTGCACCCGCTCTTCGCGCCCGAGAACGCGCCGGGGAACGTCGCCGCCGTCGTCGACGCCCCGGGGCCGGTGACCGAGCGGGCGGTCGAAGCGATCGAGGCCGCCGGCAACGACGTCTTCGAGACCGATCCCGCCGAACACGACGCCGCGATGGAGACGGTCCAGGCCGGCGCCCACACGGCCGTGCTCGCGTACGCGCTGGCCGCGGAGGACGTCCGCGAGGAGTTCGCGACGCCGGTCTCGGAGGCGCTCGCGGACCTGGTCGAGACCGTGACCGGCGGCACGCCGCAGGTCTACCGCGAGATCCAGGAGTCCTTCGACGGCGCCGACGACATCGCGGCCGCGGCCCGCCGGATCGCCGACGCCGACGGCGAGGCGTTCGAGGAACTGTACGCCGAAGCCGGGGCGTGGCGCGGGACAGGGGAGTCGGATCGGGAGCCGGACGAGCGCCGCGAGCGGGGCGACGACGCGTGATCGACCGCGAGGCCGTCCGCGCGAACGCGAAGTACCTGAAGCACGTCCGCCCCATCGATCCCGAGGAGATCTGCGAGTACATCGAGGGGACGCCCCACCCCGCGGTCGTCCGCGAGGCGCTCCGCGAGGAGGCCTTCGACCTCGGACTGAGGGAGCGCGACGACGGGACGTTCGTCCCCGCCAGCGACGAACCCGCGCCACAGCCCGGATGGCGGCCCGAGTCCTTC
Organism: Halobellus sp. EA9; assembly: GCF_051195055.1. Lineage (NCBI taxonomy): Archaea > Methanobacteriati > Methanobacteriota > Halobacteria > Halobacteriales > Haloferacaceae > Halobellus > Halobellus sp. EA9. Next base: position 316,857 of record NZ_JBNTJW010000001.1, read on the forward strand.
CCCGAGGACTACGCCTTCGCGCTCGAAGACCTGCTCGTCGAGCGCTACGGCGCGAACTGGCACCGCGGCGAGAGTGGCGCCGAACTGCGGGAGACGATCAGGCGACTGAAGGAGGACTACTACCGGCAACACCCCGTGGAGTACGACGACGTGGCCGCGCTGGCCTATGCGATCTACCACCTCCCCGACTACTACGCCGCGATCGGCTACGTCCTCGACGACCTGGCCGAGCGCGAGCGGCTCCCGCGGACGCTCCGCGTCCTCGACGTCGGCGCGGGGACCGGCGGGCCGGCGCTCGGCCTCCACGACTACCTGCCCGACGACGCCGCCGTCGACTACCACGCGGTCGAGCCCTCGGCGTCGGCGGACGTCCTCGACCGGCTGCTCGCCGAGACCGGCCGGAACTTCCGGCCGACGATCCACCGCGAGACCGCCGAGGCGTTCGACCCCGAATCGGTGACCGGCGCCGAGTCGGGGTTCGACCTCGTCCTGTTCGCGAACGTCCTGAGCGAACTCGACGAGCCGGCGTCGGTCGCGGCGCGCTACCTCGATGCGGTCGCCGCCGACGGCTCGTTCGTCGCGCTGGCGCCCGCCGACCGCAACACCAGCGTTGGGCTCCGGGAAGTCGAGCGCGCGCTGGCGCCCGCCGACGGCGACGTCGCCGTCTACGCGCCGACGCTCCGGCTGTGGCCCGGGGAGGCGCCCTCGGACCGCGGCTGGTCGTTCGACCGCCGCCCGGAGATCGAGGCGCCGCCGTTCCAGCGCCGACTCGACGAGGCCGGAGAGGCGGATCCGGAAGAACCCGACGGCGCCGACGGCCCCGCGAGCCGACGGACGCCCGGCGACGGCACCTTTCGCAACGAGACGGTCCAGTTCTCCTACGCGGTGCTCCGGCCGGACGGCGCGCGTCGGGCCGAGTTCCGCGCCGATCCCGACCGGCACGCCAAGATGGCCGAGATGGAGCGGCACGTCACGAACCGGATCGACCTCTTCGCCGTGAAACTGAGCCGGGACCTCACCGACGACGGCGACGACGGGACGAATCCGCTGTTCAAGATCGGCGACGGGAGCGAGTCGACCGAACACTACGCGGTCGCGACGGCGACCGATCCGCTGAACGAGGATCTGCTGGCCGCCGACTACGGCGACGTGCTCGCGTTCGAGAACGTCCTCTGTCTGTGGAACGACGACGAGGGCGCGTACAACCTCGTCGTCGACGACGGGACGTTCGTCGAGTTCGTCGCGTAGGCGCCGGCGGGCGGTACACATTTCCCCCGCCCGCCGAAGGAAGCGGTATGAGCGATTCGCTCTCGCTTTTGCTCACCAACGACGACGGGATCGACGCGGTCGGGTTCCGGGCGCTCTACGAGACGCTCTCGGAGGTCGCCGACGTGACCGCCGTCGCGCCGGCGGACGACCAGAGCGCCGTCGGCCGCAAGCTCTCGAACGACGTCTCGGTGCGCGAACACGACCTGGGCTACGCCATCGAGGGGACGCCCGCCGACTGCGTCGTCGCCGGCCTCGAAGCGCTCCGTCCCGACGTCGACGCGGTCGTCGCGGGCTGCAACAAGGGGGCGAACCTCGGCGCCTACGTCCTCGGCCGCTCGGGGACGGTCAGCGCGGCCGTCGAGTCGGCGTTCTTCGACGTGCCGGCCATCGCCGTGTCGCTGTACGTCCCCGGCGGCGGCGACACGCCCTGGCAGGAGCAGGCGTCCGATCCCGAGGATTTCCGGAACGCGACGGCGGCGACGAAATTCCTCGTCAAGCACGCCCTCGGCGCCGGCGTCTTCGAGCAGGCCGAGTACCTGAACGTCAACGCGCCGATGGCCGCGGGCGACGGTCCGGCACCGATCGAGATCACCCGCCCTTCGACGCTGTACGAGATGACCGCCGAGCACGACGGCAATGGCACGATCACGCTCCACGACCGCGTCTGGGAGCGGATGCGCGCCGACGACATCCCCGACCCCGAGGGGACTGACCGCCGTGCGGTCGTCGACGGCAAGGTGTCGGTGTCGCCGCTGACCGCGCCCCACACGACCGAGCACCACGAGGCGCTTGACGCGCTCGCGGAGACGTATAGTAGCGTCTGCAACTGATTTCTCGTCCGATCGCACGACAGCGCTCGAGCGAGTGAAGACTTGCAAACGCTACGATACCTCGATACCGTCTGAACGGCCGACGGGCGGCTACTCCAGCACCGCCACGAACCGGAGGCGCCGGTAGTCGGCGGTCCAGGCGTTCGCGTCCGAGTCGTAGAGTTCGTCCCGGAGCCGGTCCTCGACGCCCGCGACGACGTCCGGGCGCTCCGCTTCCGGGGCCGATCCGAACAGCCGGTCGCCGAACATCCCGAGCCACGCAGCCAGCCCGTCGTCGCCCTCGTCCAGTTCGGTCGGCCGGTCGAACAGCCGCGCGTACCGCACCTCGAAGCCGTGGGCTTCCAGCGTCGTCGCGTGCTCGCCGACCGTCGGGAAGTACCAAGGATCCGTCGGCGGCTCGTATCCCCGCTCTTCGAGTTCGGCCGCGACGGCCGCGACGATCGCCGAGACGTTGCCGTGGCCGCCGAGCTCCGCGACGAACCGACCGCCCGGGGCGAGCACGTCGAGGACGGAGTCCAGCACGGCGTCCTGGTCGTCGATCCAGTGGAGCGCCGCGTTCGAGAACACGGCGTCGAACGGGTCGACGGGGTCGGCGTCGACGCCGAGGTCCGTGCGACCGAAATCGCGGGCGTCCGCCTGTACGAAGCGGTGCTCGTACGTCTCGCGCGCGGTCTCGATCATCTCTCGGGAGTGGTCGACGCCGACGACGTCCGCGCCCGCGTCGGCGATCCGGTCGGTGAGGTGGCCGGTGCCGCAGCCGAGATCGAGAATCCGTTCGCCGGGGTCGGGGTCGAGGAGGTCGACGACGTCGGCGCCGTACTCGTAGACGAACGAGTGCGAGCCGTCATAGGTCTCGGAGTCCCAGTCGTCGCGGTCGGCGTTCGCGCTGCCGCTTTCGTCGCTCGGCGCGGTCATCGGCGGGGGTTCGCGGCGGAGCGGGATAAATCGCTTCGGAGCGGAAGAGGGGAGCGAGCCGACCGCGACAGAAGGGAAACGCTCTTTTTGGGTACGGACGGATATTCCGGCATATGAGTGACGGGGACGAGGAGACGACCGCCGATTCGGACGCGGCGGCGTCGGACGAGTCGACAGACGCGACGCCCGAGACCCTCAGCGAGCGCCTCGACGAGGTCGCCGACGCGCTGGAGGCCGCCGAGACGGAGGCCGACCTCGACGACGTCGAGGCCGATCTCGACGCGGTCGAGGCCGACCTGGAGTCGGCGGACCTGCCCGAGCCCGACGAGGACGACGAGGACGCCGAGGATCCGCGTGCGGACCTCGAATCCCGCGTCTCGGACCTCCGAGACGACCTCGAAGCCCAGCGCGGCCCGTACGCCAGCGACGTGACGGAAGCCGTCGAATCCGCCCGATCGAAGATCTCCGACACGCGCTGGACCGAACAGGGCGAGTCCGCCGTCGTCGAGGCCGTCTCGGCGTTCGTCAACGCCGCCGAGGAGACGATCGATGCGGGCCTGACCTTCGACGCCGACGCGGCCGCCGGCGATGGGATCGACACCGACGACGTCGCGGGGGCGCTCGACGACGTCGTCGCGGCGGTCGAGGACGCCGACCTCGACGCCGACGAGGACGCCGAAACCATCGCGGCGCTCCTGGAGGCCACAGACGACCTCGAAGCCGGGCTGGAGGACGCCCAGGAGTGGGACGACTTGGAGACGAACGAGCAGCTGATGGCCGAGGGGTTCTACGACGTCCTCGGACACTACAAGGACTACCCGCCGGAGCTGTCGGCGCTCAAGCAGTGGGAGGAGCAGGGCCGCGTCGACATGGTCCTCTTGGCGAAGGAGAAGCTCCAGTCGGAGTTCATGCAGGAGCACTGTATGGACGCGCTCGTCCGGATGGCCAACGCCGAGGCGTTCGACGAGATGCACCAGCTCGCCCAGCGCCGCGAGAAGAAGGCGATCAAGGCGCTCGGCCGGATGGGCGGCGACGCCGAGGGCGCCGTCGAGACGCTCGTCGAGTACATCGACACCGACTCCGACCCCGCGCTCCAGAAGGTGACGTTCCGCGCGCTCGGCGAGATCGGCTCGACGGAGGCCACCCAGGCCATCGCCGACAAGCTCGAAATGGACAACGACAACGTCCGGCCCTACGCCGCTCGCGCGCTCGGGCTCATCGGCGACACGCGCGCGATCGATCCGCTCGGGGACGCCCTCGCCGACGACGAGAGCGACACCGTCCGCGCGGCGGCGGCCTGGGCGCTCCGCCAGATCGGCACCGAGGCGGCGCTGGAGACCGTCGCCGAGTACGCCGACGAGCAGTCGTACCTCGTCCAGCACGAGGCCGAACTCGCCGCCGAGACGCTCGACGACGCCGACGCGGAAGCCGCGCCGGCCTAAATTTCGACCCCTCGGACCTTTTATATAGGATCGGGCGGCCAGACGCGCCGTGCCCCCACGAGCGCGCGGCCGTCACCCCACCCGTCGATCGCCCCGTTTCGACGCCGACGAGCCGTCCGTGCGGTATCCATCGGGCAGGGCCGCGCGGCTCGTCGCAGTCGCAGTCGCGGTCGGGCTCTGCGTGCTGTCGGCCGCCGCGCTCGCCGGACCGGTCGCCGCCGATAGCCCCCCGCCGGCGAACCACACGGGGACCACGGAAGAGGGAGCCGCGCCGGAGATCGTCGCCGTCTTCCCGGACCCGGTGGCCGACGGCGACCGGGGCGAGTACGTCGTCGTCGACGCCGACGGAACGCGGAACCTCACTCTCGGCGACGGCGAGTCGACCGTCGGCCTGCCGCCCGGCGGCCGCGTCGCGCTCTCGTCGGCGCCGAACGCGACACGGGCGCTCGTCGGGACGGAGATGGCAGTCGTCGCGCCCGGACTGGAGCTCTCGAACGCCGGGGAACGGCTCGTGCTCGAACGGGACGGCCGCGTGGTCGACGAAGTCGGATACGACCGCTCGAACGAGGGCGAACGGCTGAACGCCACGACCGGGCGGTGGACGCCGCGTGGGCTGCGGCCCCGACCGGTCGTCGCCACCGGGGCCGCGACGGCGACGGCGTTCGTGCTCCCGGACGCGCCCGACGTCCCGATCGAGACGCTCCGGGACGCGGACCGGCGAATCCTGGTCGCGGGCTACACCTTCGCCTCGCCGCGCGCGACCGATGTGCTGCTGGCGGCCCAACGGCGCGGCGTGCGCGTCCGCGTCCTCCTGGACGGCGGCCCGATCGGCGGGATGACGACGGCCCAGCGCGAGCAGCTCGACCGCCTGGCGGCGGGCGGCGTCGACGTCCGCCTGATCGACGGCTCGCACTCGCGGTACGCCTACCACCACCCCAAGTACGCCGTCGTCGACGACCGGGCGCTCGTGTTGACCGAGAACTGGAAGCCGGCGGGGACGGGCGGCCGCGACAGCCGCGGCTGGGGCGTCCGCGTCGACTCGGCCCGAACGGCCGACGAGCTCGCTGCCGTGTTCGCACACGACGCCGACGGCATCGACGCGGTGCCGTGGCGGGCGGTCCGACGGAACGCCTCGTTCGTCGACGTCGCGCCCGCGTCGGGGTCGTTCGAGGCCAGGATCGAACCCGAAACCGTCGCCGTCGATCGAGTCCGCGTGCTCACCGCGCCGGGAAACGCGGGCGCCGCCGTCCGGGAGACGATCGCCGACGCGAACGACAGCGTCGCGCTCCTGGCGCCGCGGCTGGACGTCGACGGCCCGTACTTCGCCGCGCTCGTCGCCGCCGCGGAGCGGGGCGTTCGCGTGCGGCTCCTGCTGTCGAACGCGTGGTACGACGAGGACTCGAACCGCGCCGTGGTCGACCGCGCCGCCGATCTCCGCGAGCGCGGGCTGCCGATCGAGGCGCGGATCGCTGATCCGGAAGGTCGCTTCGGGAAGGTCCACGCGAAAGGGATCGTCGCCGACGACACCGCCATCGTCGGGAGTTTGAACTTCAACGCACACTCCGCGCGGGAAAACCGCGAAGTCCTGCTGGCGCTCGAAGGTACCGAGCCCGCGACCTACTTCGAGTCGGCGTTCGAGGCCGACTGGCGAGCGGCCGCCGGCGCCGGTTCGTCGGGGCCCGCGTGAGCGTCTTCGGATCTCCGGACCCGGCTGACGATGGCACTCGGCGCGCTCGCGGCGCTGCTGCTGGCGGCGTTCGCGCTGCGTCGGACGGTAGAGTTCGAGAACCGGGAGGACCCGTGACAGCGAGACCGCCGTCTCATAGTGATTACTCTCACTGTTTACCGCCGAACCCGACGCCCGGTGACGGCGCTCGGCGGTAAGGGACGAGAGTAATCACTATCAGTCGTCGGTCTCGACGATCGCCTGCGAGGAGAGCTCCTCGTCGAGTTCGGCGTCGGCCATCTTCTCGACGAGGCTGTCGATGACCGCCTCGCGCATTCCCTTCACGAACTTGATCGAGCCGACGACGAGGTGGCCGCCGCCGGAGACGCCGCCGCCGACGACCTCCTCGTTCAGTTCGGCGACCATCCGCGGGATGTCCAGCCGGACGCCGTCCGAGCGGAGGACGGCGAAGTCGGGGCCGTAGCCGATCGTGATGACGGGCTCGCGGTGCTCGTCGACCTTCCGGTCGTGGAGCTTGCCCGTCGTCTTCCCCGGTGCGGGGTAGGTGAAGCGGTGGGCCCACTCGTCGAGGTCCACCGTGTAGAGGTGCGCGCCCGACTCCAGGCGCTCGTGTTCGAGGTGCGGCTCGGCGGCGTCCATCTGCCGCTCGACGTCGCGCTCGGCGCGGGTCGCGAGGAAGTCCACCAGTTCCCGGTGGCGCTCCTCGTCGTCGCAGCCGACGTTGAGGACGTCGTTGACGAGCGATTGCCCGTCGCTGTAGCGGAGCCAGTGGGCCGCGTAGTCGAGGGCCTCGCCGACGTCGAGCAGGCGCTCGCGGTCGTAGCCCTCCGCCTCGGCGAGGTCGACGAACTCGTCCATCACCTCGGCCTTCGAGCGGTCGGCGAGCCCGGCGACCGCGGGGACGTGCCGGAGGTCGTCGGCGATGTCGGGATCGATCATCCGGGCGAGCTCGACGCACATCATCCCTGTGGTGATCCGGTAGTCCTCGTCGTAGAGGTAGGGATTGACGTGGGCGTCGAGCAGGTCCTCGACGGCCTCGGGGTCGGGGTGGTGGTGGTCGACGACCGCGATCGGGACGTCGTAGTGCGCGAGGTTCTCGTAGGCGGGGACGTCCTCCTCCGTCGAGCCGTTGTCGAGCATCAGGAGGAAGGGAAGCCGCTGGCCGTGGCGGGAGCGGCCCTCAAGCGCGAAGTTGAGGTCGCGCGTGACGTCTTCCATCTCGTAGAAGGGGGCCTTCGAGGGGAGGCGCTTGATCAGGTGGCGCGAGGCGTCGGTGTCGTCGTGGACGGCCTCGATGAAGTTCTCCAGCGCCAGCTGGACCGGCACGGAGGCGCACATCCCGTCGCCGTCGGCGTGGTGGCGCACCCGGATGGGCCGGCCTTCGAGGACGGTCCGCCGGAGCAGGCGCGCGAGGTCCCGCAGGTCGTCGCGGAGCTTCTCGAAGGCGGGCCACTCGACGAGCGGCTCGACGTCTTCGGGCGCGGCTCGCTCCTCGAAGGCCGTGTCGAGGCGCTCGCGGGCCTCCGCCATCGCCTCGTCGTCGAGGCGCGTCATCGACTCGACTTCGAGCTGGAGGGAGCCGTCGTGGGACTCGACGGTGCCGCCGACCCGGACCACGTCGTCGAGGTCGATCGCCGGGAAGGCGCGGACGCCCGCCTCGCGGAAGGCCGCCGCCGAGACGATGCCCGTCTCGTCGGCGATGCGGAAGACGGTGGGGCCGCCGGTCTGTTTGATCTGGGCGACCTGGCCCTCGATGTGGACCTCGTCGCCGGCCGAGAGCCCCGCGATCGGCGTCAGGTCGGGCTCGTGGTCGACCACGACTGTCTGATACGAGGACTCGCGGAAGACGTCGAAGGCGACGTCGCCGTTCTCCTTGACTTCTTCGAGCGTGACGGTCAGGCGGTCGCCGACCTCGTAGGAGCGATCGAGGTTCGACTCGTGGACCAGCCCCGAGACCTCGTCGGAGATGTCGACGAAGACGCCGTACTCGACGACGCCGTTGACGACGGCGTGGTAGTGGTCATCCTCTGAGACGTCTTCGAGCGTGCAGTTCGGTGCGAGGTCGTAGACGACAGGACGCGAGTCGCCCTCCGAATCCGGAGCGGACTCGCCGCCGGAATCCCCGGCGTTGTCGGCGTTCATACTGCCGAATAGTGGTGCGCCGTGGTTAAGACTTTACAATCGGCCCCGAGCGGAAACGGCCGCGAAATCGACCGCACACGGCCCTTCGGGCCACGGCGAGTGGAGCCCGTCGGCCGCCGCGTAGAGCGACCGGAATCCTTAGAAGGCGACGCTTCTCAGCATCGCGTATGCGACTCTTCCGGTCGAGCGAGATCCTCGGCATCGCCGCCGACGCGCTCGACTTCGCGCTGGAGGCCTCACGGGAGACCCACCCGAACGAGTATATGGGGTTCCTCCGCGGCGAGCCGGCGCGGAACTTCGATCTCGACCGTTCGGGCACGGTGATCACGGAGGTCCTGATCGTTCCGGGGACCCGCTCGGACGAGACGAGCGCGACCGTCGACAACAATATGATCCCGAACGACCGCCGCGCCGTCGGCTCGATCCACTCGCACCCGAACGGCGTGCTCCGCCCGAGCGACGCCGACCTCGACACCTTCGGCCAGGGCCGGGTCCACATCATCCTGGGCCACCCCTACGGCCCCGACGACTGGCGGGCGTTCGACCAGAACGGCGACCCGCGCGACCTGGACGTCCTGGACGTCGACCTCCCCGATCCCGAGGAGTTCTTCGATTTCACCGAATCAGATCTGGATCTGGATTACGTCGCGGTCGAGGCGGAATCGACCCGTCGCGAGGACCGCGGCGGCCGGGACGACGGAGGGTTCTTCCGGTGACGCGCCGGGTCGTCGCCCAGGGCACCTTCGACCTCATCCATCCCGGTCACGTCCACTACCTCTCGGAGGCGGCCGCGATGGGCGACGAGCTCCACGTCATCGTCGCCCGCCGGGAGAACGTGACCCACAAGGAGCCGCCGATCCTCCCCGACCGCCAGCGGCGGGACGTCGTCGACGCGCTCGACGTCGTGAGCGAGGCCCACCTCGGCCACCGCGAGGACATCTTCGTCCCGATCGAGCGGATCGATCCGGACGTGATCGTCCTCGGTCACGACCAGCACCACGACGCCGACGCCATCCGCGACGCGCTCGCGGCCCGCGGGATCGACTGCGCTGTCGACCGCGCGTCCGCGCGCGAACCGCGGTACGAGGAGGAACTGCTCTCGACCGGTCGGATCATCGATCGGATCGTGGCGTCGCGGGCGGACGAAGGCGACGCGTAGCCGCGGTCCGGTGGCTGGCGGTCGCTCGATTCTGCGTTAGTCGAAGAACGGGAACTCGAAACTGAAAACTGGAAAAACGAGAACGCGCGACTACTCGTTACTGGACTGCTGCTCGTCGAGCCACTGCTGGTACTCCTCCTGGGAGACGACCTCGACGGTGAAGTACATCTGCGAGTGGGCGACCCCGCAGTACTCCGTGCAGTAGCCCTGGTAGGTACCCGTCTCGTACGGGACGGTCTTGATCGTGTTCACCTGGCCCGGGAAGGCGTCCTGCTTGAGGGCGAGTTCCGGGACGTGGAAGCCGTGGATCACGTCGCGTGAGGTGACGCGGATGTGGACCGGCCGGTCTTTGGGCACCACGATCTTCGTGCCGGTCGAGAAGTTGCCCGCCTCGGGGTAGGACATCTCCCAGCCCCACTGGTAGGCCTCCGCGCGGACGACGACCGGATCCCCGTCGACCGCGTCGCCGGCGGCGTTCTCCGCCTGCGGCTGGTAGGAGACGTTCTCGTTCGCCAACACGCCGTAGGAGGCGACCCCCACGAACAGGAGGATGATCGCCGTGGCGATCGTCCAGGTGATCTCCAGGCGACGGTTCTCCTTCGTCGGACTCGGCTCGTCGTTGTTCCGGAACTTCACCACCGTGTAGATGAGGATCGCTTCCACGAGGATGGTGACGGGAATCGCGATCGTCAGCAGCTTCCCGTTCAGCCCGTGGATGAGCTCCGCGCTGGCGGACGTCTGCGCGGCGACCGGGTCCGCGACCAGGCCCGCCACCACCACCGTGAGCAGTGAAACGAGTGCCAAACGCGTCTTTTGCATCGGTATGGACTTAGGAACTACCACGTAAATAGTTGCTGACTTCGCCACTCCGGGACCGGCGCGACGCGAAAAGCGCGGCCCCTAAGTACGGGGATTCCCAACTCCGAGTAGGTGATTCCCGTGGCGCCGACCGCATCCCACGACAGATTCCACGGCCTGCTCGCGGCGACGGCCATCGGCGTCTATCTGCTGTTGCTCGTCGGCGCGACCACGGCCCTGACCGACGCGGCCGCGGCGTGTACCGCCTGGCCGGTCTGCGGCGACGGGTGGACGACGCCGACGGCGGCGGCCGGCTGGCTCGCCGTCGGCCACCGGATCGCGGCCGTGCTCGTCGGCGCGCTCGGCGTCGTGACGATGGTGACGGGGCTCCGCGCCGGCGTCGAACGGCGCGTGCTGGCGGCGACGCTGCTCGCCGGCGTCCTCTACCCGATCCAGGCCGGCCTCGGCGCGGTGGTCGCGGTCGGCGGCGCGACCGGCACCCTCTCGGCGCTCCATCTGATCGTCGGTATGGGCATCTTCGGCTCGCTCGTCGCGGCGCTGGCGTGGTCGCTGGAGCGCGAGACCGGCGACCCGAACGAGGATTCGGTCGACAGCGTCGACCTCGATCCGCCCGTCGACGACGGCTACGAGCCGGCGATTCCGAGCGACCCCCGAGAGCGGCTGCTCGCGACGGCGAAGGCGTACCTCAGGCTGACCAAGCCGCGGCTGATGTGGCTGCTCTGCCTCGTCGCCGCCGCGGGGATGGCGCTGGCGGCGACCACCGGCGGCGACCTGACCGCCGGCGTCGTCCTCGCGACGCTCGGCGGGGGCGTGCTCTCGATCGGGGCGTCGGGGACGTTCAATCACGTCCTCGAACGCGACATCGACAGACGGATGCAGCGGACGAGCGACCGGCCGCTCGCGACGGACCTGGTCCCCGTCCGCAACGCCCTGGCGTTCGGCGTCGCCCTCGCGGTAGCCTCCGTCGCGCTGTTCGCGTGGGTGAACGTCCTCGCCGCGGTCCTCGGGGTCGCGGCGATCCTGTTCTACAGCGTCGTCTACACGCTGCTCCTGAAGCCGAACACGGTCCAGAACACCGTAATCGGCGGCGCCGCCGGCGCGCTGCCCGCGCTCATCGGCTGGGTCGCCGTCACCGGCGACGTCGGGATCGGGGGCGTGGCGCTCGCGACGATCATCTTCCTGTGGACGCCGGCGCACTTCTACAACCTCGCGCTGGCGTACAAGGACGACTACGAGCGCGGCGGCTTCCCGATGATGCCCGTCGTCCGCGGCGAGACCGAGACGCGGAAGCACGTGCTCTTCTACCTCGCCGCGACGCTCGTCGCCGCGGGCGCGATGGCGACGATGGACGCGCTCGGCCTGCTCTATGCGCTCACGAGCGTCGCCTTCGGTGCGGCGTTCCTGTACTTCGCCGTGCGGCTGCACTACGAACAGACCGAGGCCGCGGCGCTCCGCTCGTTCCACGCCTCGAACGCATACCTCGGCGCCTTGCTCCTCGCCGTGGTCGTCGACGCCCTGGCGGTCTGACGATGGCGCTCGCCGACACCGCCTCGCGCGTCGGAATCCGGGGCCGGGACGTCCTCCACGCCGCGCTCGTCGCAAACACGGTCGTGGCCTTGGCGCTGGCGTACCTCCTGGCGGCGGACATCACGATCATCCAACCTCGATACACGATCTACGGCCTGCTGTGGGTCGCCGTCGGCGTCCTGGCCGTCTGGAAGACCGATCCCGGGCCGGCCGACGCGGAGACCCGTCGCCGAGCCCTCGCGATCGCCGCCGCCTACTTCGTCGTGCTCGCGGTCGTCGGCGGCGTCGTCGTCACCGCGATGCGGCCGGGGGCTGGGGAGTTCGGCGTCCGGATCGCGACGCTCGCGCCGGGGTGGGGCCCCGCGCCGGTCGTCTCGACGCCGTGGGCCGCCCTCGTGTTGATGCCCGCGCGCGTCGTCGGCTACCTCGCGCTCGCGTACCTCGTGTACGCGACGGTGATCGACGCCGCGGGCGCGGCCGTCTCCGGGATCGTCGGGCTCTTCTCGTGCGTGTCGTGCTCGTGGCCGATCGTGGCCTCGCTCCTGTCGGGCGTCTTCGGCGGGGGCTCTGCGGTCGCCGCCGCGGCGTTCGACTTCTCCTACGACGTCTCGACGGTCGTCTTCTTCGCGACGGTCGCGCTCCTGTACTGGCGGCCGGTCGTCGGCGACCGGTTCCGTCGGTGAAAAGGGGTCGGCGAGATCCGGCGGGAGGCTCTCAGGCGAATCCCACCGGCTTCGGCTCCGTCTCGACGCTTCCCGGATCGTCGGCCGCGTCGTCGACGCGCTCTGCGACCTCGTCGATCTCGACGAAGTTGTCCGGGTCCGCGGGGGCGTCGCGGTCGTCCCCCGTTCGGGATGCGGTGCGGTCTCGGTCGGCCACCACCTCGGCGTCGTGCTCCTGCTCGGCCAGCGCGGCCCGTCGCTGGGAGTGGTAACACATACCAATCTCGAACTATGGTATCAACTACCAAAAGTCTGACTCCGAAGCGCGCGACGCGCTTAACAGGCCGCGGCGTCGAGAACCCGGGTATGACGGCGATCGAGATCGAATACTGCGTGCCCTGCGGCTTCCTCGACCGCGCCGAGGAGATCCAGCACGCGCTGCTCGAACAGTTCGGCGACCGGCTGGACCGGGTCGCGCTCGTGACCGGCGACCACGGCGTGCTGACGGTCGCCGTCGACGGCGACGTCGTCTGGGACAAGGCCGACGACGACTACGACGTCGACGCGATCACGCGGCGCGTGCGCGACGAGATCTGACAGGGTCGGGTGCGAGCGGCAGCGCGGCTTCTCAGCGGTGGCCCCAGCGGCGCCCTTCCTCGTCGTAGCGGGCCTCGAAGATGCGGTCCCACTGGGCATCGGAGAGATCGACGGCAGCGGCGCCGAGGTTCTCCTCCAGTTGGTCGACGGTCCGCGCGCCGACGATCGGGATCACGGTCGCGTCGGGGTAGTCCATCAGCCACCGGAGCGCCACCTGCGCGGGCGAGACGTCCTCCTCGTCGGCGACCGCGCGGACTGCATCGAGGACGTGCCAGCCGCGCTCGGAGAGGTAGTAGTCGCTGAAGCGGTCGTCGAGGGACGCCCGCGACCCGTCCGGGGCGATCACGTCCGTGGGATCGCCGGAGTCCGCACGCTCGTACTTGCCGGTGAGAAAGCCGCCGGCCAGCGGCGAGTACGGGCAGACCGCCAGCCCCTGGTCGCCGCAGACGTCGAGGTACTCCTTCACGTCCTCGTAGTAGCCGGCGTGGAACAGCGGCTGGGTGACCTCGAAGCGCTCCCAGCCGTTGACCTCGGACTTCCACAGCGCCTTCGTGAGCTGCCAGGCCGCCATCGTCGAGGCGCCGAGGTAGTTCACTCTCCCCTCCTCGACGAGGCGGTCCAGCGTCGACAGCGTCTCCTCGATCGGCGTCTCCTCGTCCCAGCGGTGGATGTAGTAGAGGTCGAGGTAGTCGGTGCCGAGCCGGTCGAGGGTGCCCACGATCTGTTCTCGGATGTGCGTCCGCGACAGGCCCGAGCCGTTGGGGTCGTCGGGATCGAAGTCGAAGTAGACCTTCGAGGCGACGACGTACTTCGAGCGGTCCCGGCCGGCGAGCCAGTCGCCGATCCACGTCTCGCTGCGGCCGCTGGGCGTGCCGTAGACGTTCGCGGTGTCGATGAAGTTGCCGCCGCGGTCCGCGAAGGCGTCCAGCAGGTCGTGGGCCTCGCTCTTCGTCGTCTCGACGACGCCGTCGGTCTCGCGGCCGAAGCGCCACGTCCCGAAGCAGAGCTCCGAGACCTTCGTGCCGGTCGAGCCGAGCCGCCGGTAGGAGAGATCACTCATACGCGAACCGACGCGCGGGGAGGTGAAAAGCGTGCGTGCCGGAGTCCCGGCGACCTACTCGACGGGCTCGAACCGGAAGCCGTCCCACTCCTGGCTCTCGGGCTCGCGGATGCCCGCCTCGGGGTCGCGGAGTTCCTCGCAGTACACCGGCTCGACCGCGTCGCCGACGTCGACCTCGTCGGTCGTGACCTGGCCGATCGCCCGAACGGGCTCGCCGTCGACGTCGAACTCGACGATGGCGATCGTGTTCGGCTCCCGAACCCCGGGCGGCGTCGCGGTCGACGTCGTCCAGGTGACGACCTCGGCGGTGTACCTGCTGAGGTCGACCGTCCCGGTCGGCTCCTCGCCGCCGGGGCCGTACGGGTGGCCCGGGTAGGTGATGCTCCCGTCGGGGTAGCGGTACGCCTCCATCGTCGGCTCGTCGCCTGAGTCCTCGGTCTCCTGGCTCATACCTGTCCCTCCAGAATCGCGGTCGTCACGCAGTTCCCGAAGCCGCCGACGTTGCAGGCCAGGCCCGTCTCGGCGTCGACCTGGCGGGGACCGGCCTCGCCGACGACCTGCTTGTAGATCTCGTAGACCTGCGCGACGCCGGAGGCGCCGAGCGGGTGGCCCTTCGACTTGAGACCTCCGGAGGTGTTGATCGGGAGGTCGCCGTCGCGGTCGGTGACGCCCTCCTCCACGGCCTTCCAGCCCTCGCCCTTCTCGAAGAAGCCCAGGTCCTCGGACTGGAGGAACTCCAGGATGGTGAACATATCGTGGAGTTCGGCCACGTCGACGTCGTCCGGAGAGGCATCCGCCATCTCGTAGGCCTGCTCGGCGGAGTTGACGACGCCGCCCATCGTCGTCGGGTCGGCGCGCTCGTGGACGACGTGGGTGTCCGTCGCGCCGCCGATGCCCGAGACGACCGCGTACTCGTCTGTGTACTCCCTCGCGACCGACTCGGGACAGAGGAGGAGCGCCGCCGAGCCGTCGGTGATCGGACAGAAGTCATAGAGCCGGAGCGGGTCGGCCACGATCGGCGACTCAAGCACCGTATCGAGGTCGACCTCCTTCCGAAACTGGGCGTGGGGGTTGTCGACGCCGTTCTTGTGGTTCTTCACCGCGACCTTCCCCAGGGCCTCCCGGGGCGCGTCGTACTCGTTCAGGTAGTGCCGCGCGGTGAGCCCCGCGAAGGAGGGGAGCGTGATCCCGTGTTTGTACTCGACGGGGTGGGTGAGCGAGGCGATGACGTCTGTCGCCTCGGCCGTCGAGCGGTGGGTCATCTTCTCGCCGCCGACGAGCAGCGTCATCTCGGAGGCGCCCGACGCGACCGACTGCCAGGCGGCGTAGACGCCCGCGCCGCCGGACGAGGAGGTCTGATCGATCCGTGCCGTGTAGGCGGGGACCGCCGAGAGGTCGTGCGCGAGGGCGTTCGGAACGCCGGTCTGGCCCTCGAACTCGCCGCTCGCCATATTCGAGACGTACAGGTGGTCGACGGCGTCGGCCGACACCCAAGCGTCCCGGAGGCAGGCGCCTCCGGCCTCCGCGAGCAACCCGCGGATCCACTCCTCGCGTTGCCCGAACTGGGTCATCGACGCGCCGATGATCGCTACGCGCTCCATAGTCGGACACGAGAGGGCGACGGCTTACTCGTTTCCCTTTCGGTCGGTTCCGCTCGCGGACGCGAGCGCCTCTCGAAGCCCTTACACCGCCGCCCGTCCCACTGCCGATATGAACCTCGGCCTCGACTCCCTCGCGCCGAAGGTCGGCGCGGTCGTCTGCCTCCTGCTCGCGGGGGTCGTCTTCGCGCCCGCGCTCGTGGTATCGGCACCCGGCTCGGGCGTCGCGGAGTACTACGCCGCCGGCCCGATCGGCGTCTCGATCGTCGGCGTGCTCGCGCTGCTCGACGTCGTCGTCTTCCTCGCGGGCGCCCAGGAGCGGTCGGACCCCGCGACCCTCTCGGGCGTCGCGCTCGTCTCCGGGCTCGCGATGGTGCTCTTCTCGCTCCTCTGGGCGCTGGCGATCGACCCGACGCTCCTCTTCAGTTTCCCCGCGGAGTACGCGTGGCTGGAGACCCACCGGTGGGTCGTCGTCACGGGCGCCGCCGTCGCCGCCATCGCGGCCGCCAGCTACGCCCGGCGGGTCCTGAACTGACCATCCGCACCCGCACGCCGTCCGTCGATCGGGGGATCGAAGAGTCGAAAGCCCCTTATGTGGCCCCGGCGTACCTCGGGATGGACTAGGTCGGGCAGCTAGGCCCTGCTCTCCACCCGCGACTTTGGCCTTCAGCGGGGACCGAACCCGGGGGCGTCCGGTCAGACCGGCGCGGGCCCCGGAAGCCAACGTCGAAGCCTCGTCCTTCGGGGACGGCGGTCCGCGGACGCCGGCCGCAGGGTCGGTCTCCCGCGGTTCGTCGTCGGTACCCCGTCAGGCGCGGAAGCGAGCAGCGGACCGACGGACGTTCGTCGCTCGGAGGATCGCGGGGTGGAGGAGGCGACCGGGATTCCCCGTGCCGGAACGCCGGGCAATCCCGCCGTCCACCATTCATTCGGCATCGACTCCCGAGCCGCGGCTCCGTCGAGCGCCCGCCGAGCGCCGCGGCCGCGACGGTCTGACCTGTCCCCGAGCTATAGCTACTCGCTCGGCGATGTATCCCTCGTGGTCGATGATGAGTGATTCGGACGACGGCACGTTTCCGCGGTGGTATCGACGAGGGGTCGGACGACCCGAGACGAGCGACGAGGTCCGCGGCTACTGGCTCTTCGCTCTCGGGGCCGTCCTCGGCGTACTCGGCCTGGCGTTGTTCCTGCCGAGCCGAGTGGCGAGTCCGCTCCGGGAGTACGCGCCCGAGGCGCGGGTGCTCGACGTCGGCGAGGCCGCCTTCGAGATCTACGAGGACCGCGGCGGCGAGTACCGCTGGCGACTCTGCCACCGCAACGGGAACGTCCTCGCGGACTCGGGCCAGGGCTACGCCGAGCGGCGGAACGCCCGCGAGGGCGTCGAGAGCGTCAAGCAGAACGCGCCGAACGCGGAGCTCGAATCTGCGGACGAGGCGGACGATGCAGGCGATGGCGAGGGCTCAGACGACGGCGACGGCGCAGAAAACGCGGAAGGCGCCGGCACCGACGCCGACGCCGACGCCGACACTACCGGAGAGACCGAAAAAGAAACGGAGGACGGGTCGGGCGGCTGAATCCGCCCGTGATCAGGCGGTCCGCGGTCAGGCCGTCGCGGTCTGCTGGCCGTTCGATTGCCCTTGATCCGATCCGGCCTCCGAATCCGAATCGGACGCAAATTCGATTTCGACTTCGCCTTCCATCTCGCCTTTCGTCACGCTCACGGAGAGCCCCTCGGCGTCCTCGGGGACGGAGAACGTGATCGTGCCGTCCGCGTCGGTCGTCCCGATCGCCTCGTCGTTGACCGAGACCGAGGCGTTCGCGACCGCGCTCCCGTTCTGCGTCACGCTGAGCGTCGCGTTCTCGCCGCGGGTGACGTTCCCGACGAAGCCGGCGTCGAGCGCCCGGCTCTCGCCGTCGGGGCGGTCGGCCGCCTGCCCGCCGCGCTCGTGGTCATCGTCGTCCTCGTCCTCGTCGACCCGGTCGATCTCGACGTCCGTCCCGGACTCGGAGATCACCGGCTTCAGGATGTACTTCCCGCTCTGGCCGGCCTTGATCGCGGTGATGTCGAACACGAAGTCGACCTCCTCGCCGGCGCCGACGGTGAACTCCGAGTTCAGTTGGAGCTTACCGCTCGGGAGCTTCACGCGCTGGTCGCTCCCGTCCTTGAGCGTCCCCTCGACGCCGGAGACGTAGACGAACACCTTCTCGTAGGTGCCGTTCGGGACGTCGAACGACGACAGCTGCGTCGCGTTCGCGCCCTTGAGCCGCGTCAGGTCGACCGTGCGGTTGTCGACCTCGTATTCGATCCACTCGGACCCGCCCTCGTCGTCCGCGTCCTCGCCGTCGTCCATCTCCTCGGTGGACGCGGCCGACGTGACGGTCACCTCCGTCTCGGTCTCGTTCGCGTCGTCGTCGACCTCGGTCTCGGTTTCGGTGTCGCCACCGTCCGCAGACCCATCAGCGTCGTCGTCGGACTCGTCCGCGTCATCCTCGCCCGCCGGAAGCAAGCCGACGCGCGTGATGGTGACGTTCAGGTGCTCGAAGTCCTCGATGTCGTTCCGCTGGTCGCTGATGTAGAGGTTCACCGTGCCGCCGCTGCCGGAGCTGCTCGTCGACTCCATCGCCGTGGCGGTGCCGTCGGTCGCGACGTCCCCGCCGGAGCCGGTGGTGCCGGCCGAACAGCCGGCGACGAGCACCAGCGCCGCGACGAGGGCGGTCGCGATTGCGTTGCGGTTCATTGCGCTCGGAGGGAGGGGCCGAACGACCATTTATACAGACGGTCGTGGCACCGGATTCAGTCGGATTTAGGCCGTTTAATTCGGGTACAGCAGATCCCGGTCCGGTAACGCCCCGTTAACGGCGTTCTCACCCCCACGCGCCCAGGCTGGCCTGCACGTCGCGGGTGGTCGCCTCCGGCGCGGCCTCGTAGCCGACCAGGTCCCGGAGGTCGACGGCGTAGGTGCTCCCCGCGTGATCGAGGACCAGGAGGCGACCCTGGACGCCCCGGACGACGCCGGTGGCGATCGTCTCGGCGACCGGTCGGTCCCGGAGGTCCAGCTCGTAGGAGAAGCGAAAGCGGTCGTCCTCGTCGACATCGAACTCGGAACAGAGCGCGTCCCAGGCCGCCTCGTCGACGTCGCGGTGGAGCCCGGCGCGCTTCGTGGGAACGCGGATCCGGTCGGGGATCTCCTCGGCGATCTCGGCCTCCCGCTCGCGGGCGATGCGGCCGTCCGGGACGACGGCGAGGAGCGCCCCGCGGTCGGCGCCCTGCTCGCGGAGCCGGGTTTCGAGGCGCCACTCCTTCGTCACGCCCACCTTGAACGCGTCGGGCGCGAACGCCGCGAGGTAGATCGCGTGCGGCTCGACGCAGTCCATCTCGTCCTTCAGGCAGGTGCCCGTACACTTGGCGCAGACCCACGTGGAGGCGTGTTGGGGACAGTAGGGCGCGGTCGGCTCCGGACAGGGGACGTGGCCGTCGTCGGTGACCGCCCCCGCGCAGTGGCGCTCGCCGAGGGTGTACGCGAGTTCGGTGCCCGACTCTAAGGAGACGTACTCGACGTCGGCAGACGCCCCGGGATCGGTTTCGGTGTCGTCCGACGAGGCGTCGCTGAGGAGGAGCCCCGGACCGCCCGTGTCGTAGCCGACGAACTGCACGCCCGCGGTTACGCGGCGGGCGGGTAAAAGCCGTACCGTTCGGTCGTCGACACCGATCAGGCGGCCGTCGCGTTGTAGACGACCTGCACGGTCGCGACGACGTCGACCGGGCCGCTCTCGACGTCGGTGCCGGCGTTCGCGGTGGGCGTCGCCGTCGCGGCGTACTCGACGTCAGCGGGGCGCGGCGAGCCGCCCTCGACGCGGACGACGTGGACGCCGGTGATCGTGAGGTTGGCCGCCTCGGCCAGCGTCTCGGCCTTCCGCCGCGCGTCGGTCATCGCGGACTTCCGGGCGGCGTGTTCGAGTCGCTGGCGGCGCTCTGCCGAGAGCGTGAACGACACGTCGTCGATGTTCGTCGCGCCGTTCCGGACCGCGGTGTCGATGACCGCGCCTACCCGGTCGACGTCCGAGAGCGTGATCTCGAACTCGTGGGTCGCGCGGTACTGGACCCGCGGCTCCGCGCCCTCGCGCCGCGGCGGCCGGTAGTCGCGGCCGATGTCGTAGTACTGGGTCGTGACCTGGTCGTCGGTGAGGCCCATCTCCGAGAGGGCCTCGCGCATCCGCGAGACGTTCTCGGCGAGTCGCTGCCGGGCGGTCACGGCGTCGTCGGCGGTCGCGACCACGCCGACGCGGACGACCGCGCGGTTCGGCTGTCCGCTGGCGCTGCCGACGCCGGAGACCTCGATCGTGCTTCCAGCCTGGGACTGCGGAGCGTCCGCGGCGGAGCCCGAGAGGGCGCCCGAACAGCCCGCGAGCAGGACCAATGCGACCACGCCGACTGCGGCGAGTGCGCGTCGTGGCATACGCGACGATTCGGCACCGACACAAAGTGTCTCGTGGTGGCTCAAACGATCGTTTGAATTTGGGTCGCCGAGGCGACGGCCGACCGAGACCGGGACCGGGACCGGGCCATCCGAAGCCCCTTAGCCCCGCGCCGTCTCGGTGGGGGTATGCAAGGCGAATCGGAGGTGGCCGTCCTCCGGTACGGCCACCGGCCCGGCCGCGACGACCGGATGACGACCCACGTGGGGCTCACCGCGCGGGCCCTCGGCGCCGACCGCGTGATCTTCCCGGACAACGCCGGGCAGTCCGAGGAGACGGTCGCGGACATCACGGGGCGGTTCGGCGGCCCCTTCGAGGTCGAACTGACCGCGGAGCTGGACGCGACCATCCGGGAGTGGTCCGGCGCGGTCGTCCACCTGACGATGTACGGCGAGCGGATCCAGGACGTCGTAGAAGACGTGCGAGCGGCCCACCGAGAGGGGCCGCTGCTCGTGGTCGTCGGCGGCGAGAAGGTGCCCTTCGAGGTGTACGAACACGCCGACTGGAACGTCGGCGTCACCAACCAACCCCACTCGGAGGTCGCAGGGCTCGCGGTCTTTCTCGACCGGCTGTTCGAGGGGCGGGAACTGGACCGGGAGTGGCCCGGCGCCGATCGTCGCGTACTCCCGCAGGCGCGCGGCAAGCGCGTCGTCGACGTTGACGGAGAGGAGAGCGATCCCTGATACTGTCGGACACAAGTCTGTGAAGAATTTCGCCGCCCGGGGCGGCGAATATCTTGAAACAGTTGTGTCCGACAGTATGAGTCAACTCACCAGCAGGCTTTTGCGACGAGCGACACAATCGCGTTGTATGAGCCTCACTGCAGACGATTTCAGGGAATATCTCGATCCCGATCCGACCGACGACACGACGGTTCCGCTCGGTGATTCGTTGGCGGAGTTGGCGGTCGATGTCGAAGTCGACTCCGTCGAGGCGGTCCGTGACGTCCGTGAGCGGATATGAGGCTCTTCCTCGATACGAACATTCTCGTTGCGGCCGTCACCCGCGACACCGAGCGGTCCGAAACCGCCGTAGAACTGCTGAATGAGGCGGAGGGGCTACACATATCGATTCTGAATCTGATGGAGCTCCGGAGCGTGCTGGCGAAAAAGAAACAGTTCGAACGGGAGCAGATCGACCGAATTGAAAGCCGGATCGCATCTCGAACGACGGTTACGTTTCCGGACGCGTCGGATATGATGACCGCCAATCAGTTGCAGTCGGATACGCTACTGTATCCGATGGACGCACTCATCTTAGCGGCCGCGGAAGCGGTCGATGCCACGCTCGTTTCCTTCGATGGGGAGCTAACCGAACACGGCGCAGTCCCGCCCAGCGAGACACTCTGATAATGTCTACTGTCACTGTTTACCGCTGGTTCGCCGCCCCGTTTCGGCGAACCAGCGGCAACGACTGACAATAGACATTATGAGTTCACGACCCCGCCATCCGCAACTTTAAAACGACTGAGCGGCGCAACTGTGCGTAATGGCTTTTGAGGAGTTGCTGAACGACCCGGTCATCCAGAAGTACCTCCACGAGCTGGTCGGGCCGACGGGGATGCCGGTCGCCGCGGCGCCCCCCGACGGCGAGGTGACAGACGAGGAGCTCGCCGAGGAGCTGGGTCTCGAGCTCAACGACGTCCGCCGCGCGCTCTTTATTCTCTACGAGAACGACCTTGCGGAGTACCGCCGGGTCCGCGACGAGGACTCCGGGTGGCTCACCTACCTCTGGACGTTCCACTACGAGAACATCCCCGAGAACCTCCGCGAGGAGATGGAGCGGCTGCTGGAGGCGCTCGAAGAGCGGCTGGAGTACGAGCGCACCCACGAGTTCTACCTCTCCGAGCCCGCTGGTATCCGCTTCGAGTTCTCCGAGGCGATGGAGCAGGGCTTCCAGTGTCCCGAGACCGGCGCGCCGCTTGAGCCGATGGACAACGACGACATGGTCGAGGCGATGGAGCGCCGCATCGAAGAGCTCAGAGACGAACTCAACGTCGAGGTCCACGGCGACTGATGGTCGTCCTAGCGACCAAGTGCTACGTGAGCGGCGACGCCCGCGAGCGCGCGCTCGACAGTTTCGGCTCCCTCGTGGACAACGAGGTCGGCGACCTCGACGTGGACTGGGCGGTCGAGGTCCGCGAAGACGACTTCCTCGACGTCGCGCTCTCCGGCGAGGACGCGACCGTCGCCGCCAACGCCCTCGCGGAGACGTGGGGCGAGATCACCCCCGAGTTCGAGGCCGGCGAGACCTACGTCGGCACGCTCGAATCCTGGGACGAGGCGGGCTGGACCCTCGATGCCGGCAACGGGACCGAGATCCGGATCCCCGCCGAGGAACTGGGGCTCGGCGCGGGTACGCCCGTTCAGGTGCGCGACCGCTTCGGCGTCGTCCAGCACCTCCCGATCCGGTTCGTCTACGGCGAGCCCTCGCGCCTCGCCGACGCCGAGCGCGACCGCCTCTACGAGTGGACCCGCGAGGAGAGAAGCGGCCGCGTCAACGTCAACAGCGCCACGCGGGGCGAAGTCCGCGCGACGGTCAACCGCGCGGGCCACGCGGCCGACATCGTTACGGTCGAGCGCCTGGGACTCCTAGAACAGAGCATCGTCTGTCCGCCGGACACCGACCCGCCGGGGCTGCTCGCCAGCATCGGCTCGTATCTCCGCTCGGAGCTGAAGTGCGTCCTGACCTGACGGCTCCGACGACGCACATCGACTACGGAAGGCCACTATGAACCGCCGACTCCTGCTCGCGACCGCTTGCCTCGCCCTCCTGGCCGCCACCAGCGGCTGTCTCGGGATCGGGACCGGCCCCGTCCCGCAGGACCGAATCGACAGCGACCCCGCGGCCAACTACACGTGGGAGTCCAACCGCACGGCCCACGTCACCATCCAGCCGAACACGCAGTTCCGCGCGGTGTTGCAGACGAACGGCACGACCCTCGAACTGTTCCGCCGCGACGGCTTCGGGGGGACGACCCCCCTCCCGGTGCAGGCGGTCCGCTACCGCTATCCCAACGGGACCGTCGTGACCGGCAGCGAGATCCGCGCCCGCGGGGGCGAGATCAGGCAGACCCGCGACGAGACGATCGTCACGCTGCCCTCGGACGCGCCGCCGCGCGGCGGGGCGCTGGCGTTCACGAGCGGCGGCACGATGAAGCGGTTCACCCTCCCGACGTACGTCGAGGGGACCTACGAGGTCGTGTTGCCCCCGGACCGCCGGATCGACTTCCCCGTCTTCGGGCAGGTCAGGCCCGGGAACTACGAGACGTCGATCGACGAGGAGAGCCGGGTCCACGTGGTCTGGGACGAGCCGGTGACCGCCGAGACGGTCTCGGTGCAGTTCTACCTCCAGCGGGACCTCTACATCTTCGGCGGGATCATCGCCCTCGTCGCGCTCGTCGGCGTCGGCGGCCTGCTGTACTACCGCCGGCAGATCCAGGTACTGCGCGAGCAGCGCCGGGAGATGGGCATCGACGTCGAGACCGAGATCGACGACGACGACGGTCCGCCGCCGGGGATGCGCTGAGCGGCCGCGCGGGGCGCGCTCTCTCGGCGGGCCACGCGCTCTCGATCGAGCCGCGCCCCTTTTGTCCGCCTCGGCCCAGGTGTCGGTATGCGCGTCGCAATCGTCACCGTCGGCGACGAGATCCTCGCCGGCGACACCGTGAATACGAACGCCGCGTGGCTGTGCGAACAGTTGACAGCCCGCGGCGTCAGCGTCGAGCGGATCACCACCGTCCCCGACGTCGTCGCCGACATCGCTCGCGTCGTCAACGAGTACCGCGCGGAGTACGACGCGGTCGTCGTGACCGGCGGGCTCGGGCCGACCCACGACGATGTGACGATGGAGGCCGTCGCCGCCGCCGTCGGCCGCGACGTCGAGCCCCACGAGGAGGCCGAGCGGTGGCTGCGGGAGGAGGGCGGCTACGCCGCGGGCGACCTCGTCGACGGGACGACCGAATTGCCCGCGCGGGCCCGGATGCTCCCGAACGACGAGGGCGTCGCCCCCGGCACCGTCGTCGAGGGGATCTACGTGCTTCCGGGCGTCCCTGACGAGATGAAGGCGATGTTCGAGCGCGTCGCCGAGGAGTTCTCCGGCGAGCGCACCCACTCGACGGTCGTCGACGTCGACGAACCCGAGAGCGAACTCATCGACCGCCTCGGGGAACTCCGCGAGCGCTTCGAGGTGACGGTCGGCAGCTACCCCGGCGAGTCGGTCCGGATCAAACTCACTTCGACCGACGCCGACGAGGTCGAGGACGCGGCGGCGTGGCTGGAAGCGCGCGTGGAACTGACCGCGGACGAAGAGTAGGCGGCGAAGAGACGCGGCGAGACGGGATCAGCGGCCGAGCAGTCTGATCCAGACGACGACCATAGCGAGGCTCAAGAGCAGCACGACCGCACCGGTCTCCGCGATCGGGAACGGTTCGCCGGTGATTGCGAGCGGGAGCATACCACACGCTTCCGGGGCGGCGTTCTTAAGCGTTCAGTATCCGGCGTCGCGGTCGCCGGTCCGCGAGCGATCGCCGACCGGCGGCCTTTTCCGCGCTTCGCCACTCGCTTCGGGTATGCGAATCGGGCTCGTCGTCAATCCGATCGCCGGGATGGGCGGCCGCGTCGGCCTGAAGGGCACCGACGGGAAGGTCACAGAGGCCCGCCGCCGTGGCGCCGAGCCGCGGGCCCCCGACCGGGCGCGGCGGGCGCTCTCGGAGCTCGCCGACCGCGACGACGTCGACCTGCTCACCTGGGGCGGCGAGATGGGCGGAGACGTCGCCCGCGAGGCCGGCTTCGACCCGCAGGTCCTCGGTGCGCCCGAGGGCGACGACACCACGGCCGCCGACACGGAGCGAGCGGTGCGCGCGTTCGTCGACGCCGGCGTCGACCTCGTGCTGTTCGTCGGCGGCGACGGGACCGCCGCGGACGTCGCCGAGGCGCTGGAGGGAACCGAGACGCCTATGCTCGGCGTGCCCGCGGGCGTGAAGGTGTACTCGTCGGTGTTCGCGGTCTCCCCCGAGGACGCCGCCCACGTCGTTCGGACGTTCGAGCGGACCGAGCGCCGCGAGGTGATGGACATCGACGAGGACGACTACCGGGAGGGAGCGGTCCACCCCGAACTCCGGGCGGTCCCGCTCGTGCCCGTCGCCGAGGAGTTGCAGTCCTCGAAACAATTGGGCGGCGGCAACGTGGAGGCGCTGGCCGAGGGCGTCGCCGACGACATCCGCGCGAGCGACAAGACCTTCGTGCTCGGGCCGGGGAGCACCGTCGGCGCGATCAAGGACGCGCTCGGCTTCGACGGCTCGCCGCTCGGCGTCGACGTCTGGCGCGGCGGCGAGGTGCTCGCGCTCGATGCCACCGAGTCGGAGATTCTCGACGCGCTCGGCGAGGAGAACGTCATCGTCGTCTCGCCGATCGGCGGCCAGGGGTTCGTGTTCGGCCGCGGCAACCCCCAGCTCTCGCCCGCGGTGATCCGCCGCTGTGACCTCGAAATCGTCGCCTCCAGGTCCAAGCTCGACACCGTGGGCGAACTCCGGGTCGACACCGACGACCCCGACCTCGACGCGGAACTCCGCGGGTGGACGAAGGTCCGCGTCGGCCGGGTGGAACGGCGGATGATGCGGATCGCGTGAGCGACGGACGCCCGGACGAACCGAGGGTCCACACGCTTCCAACGGCATTTAACACCCACATCAGATTTGTATAGATATAAGTAGCATATAGTGAGAATTAAGGTCAGTCGAAGCCAGTAGAGGCGTATGGAGACACGTAAGGTCCAGCGGTTGGGCCCCTCGACGCTGGCGATGACCCTTCCAGCGGAGTGGGCCAAAGAGCACAACGTCGAGAAGGGCGACGAGGTGTCGCTCCGGATGGGGGGCAAGGGCACGCTGACGGTCCTTCCCGAGTCCGCGAGCCAGGAGGACTCCTCGGCGACGATCCGCGCCGACGGCCTCGACGCCGATTCGCTCGAACGCGCGATCGTCGCCCAGTACGTCCTCGGGCGGCGGGTGATCCACATCGAAAAGAGCGACGGCGCGCTCGACTCCGAGCACATCAACGCCGTCTACAAGGCCGAGACCCAGCTGATGGGCCTCGGCGTCATCGAGGAGACGCCCGACCGGATCGCCATTCGGTGTTCTGTCGATCCCGAGGACTTCACGCTGAACAATCTGCTCGAACGGCTGGAGAACACCGGCAGCACGATGCGCGGCGAGGCGGTCAAGGCGCTGGCGCACGGCAACACCGACCTCGCCCAGCGCGCGCTGAACCGCGAGCGGCAGGCGAACAAGATCTTCGTCCTCCTCCTGCGCCTGATCTTCACCGCCTACCAGAACCCCAACCTCGCGCGGGCGGTCGGCCTCGAATCCGGCTTCCCGCTCATCGGCTACCGCTCGGTGGCGAAGAACCTCGAACTCACCGCCGACAACGCCGAGGACATCGCCAACATCGTGATGGACGCCGACGGCCACACCCTCGACATCGACTCCGGGACGATGCGGCGGATCCGGGAGTTCACAGACCAGGTCGACGAGCTCACCAGGACGGCGGTGCAGTCGGTCGTCGAGCGCGACTACGACAAGACCGTCGAGTGCCGGACGCTGTTCCGCCAGCTGCGGGACCGCGAACAGGAGATCCTCGACGACCTCCCGGAGATGGAGAACAACGAGCTGTTGCAGGTCCGGGAAGTCCTCGTCAGCCTCCAGCAGACCGCTCAGTACGCGATGCGGAACGCCGAGATCGCCGCGAACCTCGCGCTGAACGAGGAGTCCGAACACGTCACGATCGGCTGAGATACCTACCCGATCTCGATCAGCCCGCCGTCGGTCGTCGTGGTCCCCGAATCGCCGCTCGACGCGGTCGCGGTCGGCGTCGGAGTCGCCGTCGCCGTCTCGGTCGAATCGGGCGTCGGGGCGGCGGTCGGCGTCGGCGACGCGGTCTCGGTCGCCGCGTCGTCACTCGTCCCCTCGGACGGCGTCGCGGTCGCGGTCTCCGACGTCGCCGTCCCGTTTTCGACTCTCGGTTTCGTGCCGAAGATGTCGGTCTCGATCGTCCGCGTGTAGGTCAGCGAGTCCAGCGGGACCCGAATCGCCGTGGTCGACAACTCCAGGCGCGCGGCGAACTCGACCCGGAGGTCTGTCACCTGATTCCGTTCGAGGTGGGTCACCCACCACTCGTCGATCCGGTCGTTGCGGATCGACACCGTCGCCTCGACCGTCCGCGACGACTTCGGGGGGATCACGTACTCGGAGTCGGTCGTGCCGTTGCCGACGGCGACGTCGTTCATCGTGATGTCGTAGCCGAGCCGGGAGACGCCGATCGGGTACGGCTTGGGGTTGTAGACGACGAAGTCCAGCCGCATCGGCGTCTCGGCGTCGGTGACGGTCCCCCACTGCGCGCGCGTCTCGTTCACGTAGAGGACCGGATCCGAGACGAAGGGCCGGTTCGCGTTCACGGGCCTGGTCTCCGAGGAGTTGAACTGCGAGAGCAGGTCCGTCTCCACCTGCCGGGTGACGTTCGGCGGGTCGACCGTGCGGCCGAGCGTCGACGACTCCACCGCGGTATCGACGGTCACGGTCGTCCGCTCGCCGTTGCGGACGTGTGAGACCCACCACGGCGGGATCCGCTCGTTCCGCGCGGCCGTCCGGAACCGGACAGTGGTGTTGCCGGTGCCGACCTGGAGCCCCTCCTTGACGCCGCTCGCGAGCGAGACGTCGTTCAGGCGCACGTCGTAGTCGACGGTGAGGCCGCCGAGCGAGACGCCGATCGGGTTCGGGTTCGACACGACGAGGTCGGTCTCGACGACCGTGGTCGTCTCGTTCACGGGGCCGAAGCGGTTCTCGACGCCCGCGACGGAGGGGACGCCCACGACTCCGGCCGCGAACGCGCCGCCGACGAGGAGTGCCACGACGAGCAGCGCGCCGACGACGGTCCGGAGCCGCCCGAAGACCAGGAGCGATAGCATCGTCTCTCCGGAGCGGACCGGCCCTAAAGATGCTGTCGGAGAGGCCGCCCGAGCGGGCGTCGGGCCGGCGGCGGCCGGAGTCGTATGAACTAAGTCGCGACCGGTCGACCGACGGAGTATGGAGACTGCTTCCGCCACCACGGACAAGGGATTCGGCCTGACCGTCCTCTTTTCTATCGTCGCCCTGTTCGGCGTCGCCGGGATGTTCGCCGCGGGGCTGACCGGGGCGCAGCTGCTCGCGGCCGTCGGGTTCGCCGTCGCCGTCGTCGCCGCGTCGCTGGCGGTCTCGGCGACGCACCTCTTCGGGTGAGCGCCGGCGAGCGTCCGAACGGACGAGAGGCTTAAGACCGGACCGTCCCTAGAGGGAGCGAGATGAGCGACTTCACCGAAGAGGAGCGACGGATCGTCGCCTACCTCCGCGAGAGCGTCGGCGCCGGTGAGCGCTACTTCCGCGCGAAGAACATCGCCGACGCGATCGGCCTCTCGGCCAAGCAGGTCGGCGCTCGCCTCCCGCGGCTCGCGGAGAAGTCCGACGACGTCGAGATCGAAAAGTGGGGCCGGGCCCGTTCGACGACGTGGCGCGTCACCCGGAGCTGACAACGGGCGGCCCCGCCGCGATTCAGGGCCTTTTTTGTCTCCGCCACCGAGGAGTGTGTATGACGGTACGCGTCCGGCGGGTCTTCGAGTTCGACGCCGATCCCGAGGCCGTGTGGGACTTCATCGCCGACCCCAGCAAGCGAGCGGACGCGATAAGCGTCGTCGAGCGCTACGAGGTCGACCGGGACGCGGGGACCGCGACGTGGCACGTCCGGCTCCCGATACCGCTCGTGAACTCGACCGCGAGGGTCGAGACCGAAGACGTCACCCGCGACCCCCCGAAGTACGTCAAGTTCGTCGGGAAGTCCTCGGTGCTGCGCGTCACCGGCGAGCACACGATCGAGCCCACGGAGGGCGGCGCGAGGCTCGTCAACGAGTTCGTCGTCGACGGCCGCGTCCCCGGCGTCGAGGGCTTCTTCAAGCGCAACCTCGACACCGAACTGGAGAACCTCGAACGCGCGCTTCGCCGGGCGGTCGAAGCCGACGCGTGATACTGATTAGTCTCACTTGTTACCGCCGAGAGCCATCTCCGTTGACAACGCTCGGCGGTAAGAGACGAGAGTAATCAGTATGAGGGCCCGATCGCGGCGCGTGGCGGCGGCTCGGAGCGTCGGCACATCCCGGAGGGTTTATTGACGTCGCCGCGCTATCTCCTGTCGCCGACGACCGACGCTTTTCTCGTCGAAGTCGGCACACACCCGCCGCATCCGCCACAGTGCTCGGGGTCCGCTGTGGCCACGCGTTCAGCTCCCTCCTCCCGGAGAGGGAGACTGTGCGCCCGCTCCCGCCACCTCCCTTCCGCGCTCCGGCCGCGCCAATCCATTCGACTTCGACCGGCCGAAGCGACCGCTACGGCGACGACGCGCGCTTGTCGATCTCGCCTTTCAGGACGGCGGCGTCGAAGTCGTGGTCGGGTCGGATGTTGACGAAGTCCAGAAAGCGCGCGGCGGCGAGGAGGTCTTCGGTCGAGAAGGCCGACTCCGCGGCGTCGACGGTGCGCTTGCCGCCGATCAGCGGTTCGAGCGCGCCGAGGGCGCACGCCAGATCGTAGGCCTTGGCGTCGGGCGCGCCCTCCTCGCGCACGTTCGTGGCGTCGATGAAGTAGATCTCGCCGTCCAATATGAGGACGTTCTCCGCCCGGAGGTCGCCGTGGAGGAGCTCGTGGTCGTGCATCGTCGCGAGCGCCTCGAAGAGCGCCGGCGCGAGGTCGGCCTCCGCCTCCTCGTCGAGTTCGTCGAGCGTCCGGAAGTCGGGGAGGTATTCGAGCACCAGGACGCCGAGGCCGTCGACCTCGAAGGCCTCGACCGGCTCGGGGGCGTTGAGGCCGACCTCGCGCATCCGCTCCGTCGCTTCGAGTTCGTGGCGGGCCATCTCGACGGGGGTGGCGAAGTGTTCGAAGAAGCCCTCCGTCCCCGAGGAGAACGCCCCGAGGTTCCGGCCCGTGGTGAAGAGCGCGTGGACGATGGAGTTCTGCTGGGAGATGACCTTCACGAACCACCGGTCGTCGACGACCATCGGCGTCGACAGCCAGTTGTCGGCGTCGAGAAACCGCACGCGGACCTCCTCGCGGCCGTAGCGGTCGCGGATCTCGCGGGCGACCTCCTCCAGGCGGGACCACTCGACGCGCCCGCGCAGGAGGCGACGGAGCTCCATACCCTGAGATAGGCCTCGGGGCGTATATATATCGCCCTCGGGACGCCGCGGCCGCTCGTCGAGCGCGGCCGAGGCACCGACGCCGCGCTACTCGTCGCTCGCGCGGACCGTGAGCACCGGGACCGCGGAACGGCGGACCGTCCGCTCGGTGACGCTCCCGAGGAGGTACCGCTCCAGGCCGGTCCGGCCGTGGGTCCCCATCACGATCAGGTCGCAGTCGTTGTCGACGGCGTAGTCGACGACGACGTCGTCCGGGATGCCGGGCTCGACGGCGGTGACCGCCTCGACGCCGGCGTCGGCGGCGCGGTCGGCGACGGCCTCGACGACGGACTCCGCGCGCTCGCGGAGCGTCTCTTCGACCTGCTGGGGGCTGATCGCGGGCGCGCTGTGGCTCACGTCGCGGGAGTCGACGACCGAGAGGACGTGGAGTTCGGCGCCGTACTGCTCGGCGATGTCGATCGCGTGCTCAACCGCGTAGTCGGCGCAGTCGCTGCCGTCGGTCGGAACGAGGATGCGTTCGTACATACGCGAGGATACGCCGACCCGCGGGGTAGTCGTTTGGGTGACTGCCAGGGAGTGAGAATCGACCGACGGAATCCGCCCGCCGGTCGCCAGCCGTGATCTATCAGCCGGTCAGTCGATCGGTCGATCAGCCAGTTAGTCGATCGGTCGATCAGCCGGTCAGTCGATCAGCCGCTCGGCGATCCGGCGGGCGCCCTCGGCGGGCGCGAGGTCCGGCCGGTCTGCGGCGATGCAGTCGACGTCGCGGTCGAGTTCGGCCGAGAGGCGCTCTTCGAAGACGTCGACGATGCCGGGGATGCAGGCCATCCCGCCGGTGAGGACGATCGGCTTCGAGAGCGCGAGCTGGTAGGGCTTCATGTGGTCGTTCGCGAGCTGGGCGAGGAAGTTGTTCGCGACCTCGTCGACGGCGTCGTCGACGTAGTCCGAGAGCGGCTCCATCACCGAGCGCTCGATCGTGAACTCGTGGGCGCCGCCGCCGGGCTGCTGGATGACGTCGGTGAACGGCTGGAAGTCGTCGAAGTCGGCGTGTTCTTCCTTGTACTCGCGGGCGGTCGTCAGGTCGATGTTGACCCGACCCTGGGTTTCTTCCTCGACGGCGTTGGCGATCCGGCGGTCGACCTCGTTGCCCGTGACCGCGCCGGAGACGAACGGCGAGAGCTGTTCGCCGTGGCGGTACGCCGAGGCTTCGAGGTTCGTCGAGCCCATATTGACCGCGGCGAAGACCTCGTCGATCGCCTCCAGGTCGTCGCCGAAGGCCGGGATCGCGCCGCAGAGCGACTCGGGGAAGCTCCGGACGAGGGCGTCGCCGACGGGGCTCTCTTCGATCACGCGGTTGAGGTTCTCCAGACCGGGCTCGTTGTCGATCGTCGGGATCGCGTAGACGACGGCGCTGTTGGCGTCGAGGCCCTCGCTCGCGACGACCTCGTTGAAGAACTTCGCGGCGAGCTCCGCGCGCTCGTCGTCCTCGGGGAGACCCGAACGGAGCATATACTCCACCTTGTCGGGGTACTCCTGGGCGGCCTGTTCGCCGAAGAGGACCTGTTCCTCGCCCGTGAGGGCGTCCTCGAACGTGGCGAGGCAGGTCAGCGTTCGGACCGTGGTGACCTCGTTGTCGCGGACGTACTGGAGAACGGTTCGTGTGCTACCGAGCTTGACGCCGACCGGCGTCGGCCCTTCGGGCTCCGCTGCGCTGTCGTCCGTCTCGTCCTCGGACGGCGCGTCTTGTTCGTCGGCCATACCGGAACCGAGCGCCAACGGATTAAAAACCCTGTTGGTCAGAGAAGTGACAGAATCGGCGGGCGTCGACCCTACTGCATCGACGAGAGGCGCGCGATGTAGACGAGACTCAGGTGGTGGTCGTCGACGTCGAACTCGGAGGTGTCCGTGACCTCGCCCGAGAACCCGACGAGGTAGTCCTGGAGTTCGGCCTCGACGTCTTCGGTGAGCCAGTCGACGGTGTGGTAATACCGGATGGCGTCCATCGTCCGCTTGAAGCCGCCCTTGAGGACGAGGAACTCCAGCCAGTCGAAGACGATCCGCTCGGCCGCGTAGGCGTCCGGCAGGGTGGTGAGGTAGGGCTTCGAGAGCCGCTCGGCGGCGGCCGTCTCGTGGACGAGGAGCTGTTCGAGCTGATTCTGGCGGAGCGCCTCGCCGGCGCGGCCGCGCGGCCGCTCGCGGATCTCGGTGTCGAACTGGAACCGCCCGACGTCGTCGTGGCGATCGAAGTCGCCGCGACCGGACCGTGGACGCGAGACGCCGTTCGAGCGCCCGCGGTCCCGGCGCCTGTAGTCGAATCGGCCGTCGCGAGTCTCGCCGTTGCGACCGAAGCCGAGGTCCCGGGCGATCTGGTCGGCCCGGACGACCTCGTCGTGACCGTCGGCGTGGTCGGAGTCGCCGCGCCGCGGCGGCGTGACGTCCTCGCGCGGCCGGACCGAGACGTCGCCGTCGGTGTCGTTGCGGCGCTCGGTATCGTCGCGGCCGTCGCGGCCGTTGCGGCGCCGGTCGGCCGTGCCGTTACCGCGGTGGTGGCCGTCGCGGCGGCGATCGCGCCGTCGCCGGTCCGGGCGATCGAGCGAGTCGCGGCCGTTGGACTGCCGGCGGTCCTCGGACCGCGAGCGGGAGCCGCCCGCGTCGTCGGAGTCGTCCGATCGGCGGTCGTTCCGCCGCTCGTCCGCGATACGCCTGAGTTCTCGGAGGTCGTAGTCGTCGGGATCGATGGTCATAGCCTGGGTTGTCGCGGCGCGCCCGCCGCTGTGGTCTCACTCGACGATTTCGTGGCGCGTTCATAAACGTACCTGCGAAATTATCAGATTCGATTTCTGGAGGCGGGATTCGCCCCTGTGGCTCAGTAGCGAGAACTTTAGAGTACGCGGGTGTCGTCGTGCGCCCGACGGACGGACAGCGCGCCGGTCGCAGCGTCCAGCGACAGCGACCGGCCGTGGTCGCCCCCGACGTCGGTCGCGACGATCGGGATGTCGTGGTCCGCGAGGACCTCCTCGACGGCGGCGACGTTGCGCTCGCCGATCCCGCCTTCGCCGGAGTCGAAATCGAACATCGCGCTCCCGCCGGCGACGCGGGCCTCGACGCGCGAGCGGTCGGCGCCGGCGTCGACCATCGAGCGCAGGAGGCCGCGGACGGCCGTATCGACGTACTTCGCTTCGTTCGGGGTCTCGGACGGCGGCGTGGGGCCGTCCGACGACGCGCGGTTTCCGCCGTCGGTCTCGTGTCGGCCGTCGCTGGCCCTGGGGAGCATCGCGTGGGCGAGGCCCGCGACGCCGGCCTCGGGGTCGACGAGCGCGATCCCGACACAGGAGCCGAGGCCGCTCGTCACCAGCTCCGAGCCCGTCTCGGCGACGGCGTAGTCGGCGACGCCGACCTTGACGCGCTCGCTGCGTGATCGATCGGTCGATCGGTCAGTCGTGTATACCTTCATTGATTTGTTCGGAGGGAGATGGCCCGGCCGGGCCACAGGGAGACCGGATCGCGGCCTCAGTTCGGTTCGGGTTCGGGCGCGAGTTGGTCAAACGCCGCGCGCAGTTCCCGCTCGTCCGGCAGCGCGTAGATGTCGCAGGTGAACGTCTCGTCGGGCGTCACGATCGCGGAGTCGATGAGGAACGCGTAGTCTTGGGTCCGCGCGAGTTCGGTCACGAGCGGGTCCACGATCGCCGAGGCGATGTCGTCGACGTAGGTCGGCGGCGAGATGTCGATCGTCGTCTCCAGGGCGTTCGCCCAGCCGTCCAGGAATCCGGAGGTGACGATGTTGCCGATCTCCTGGATCGCGCTCTGCCGCATCGCCGGGTCGGCGTCCATCCCCGGCATCAGCGCGTCGGCGACGCTCTCGGCGGAGTCGTGGTCGAACAGGATCGCGATGTACCCGGAAGGCGTCCCCATAAATTCGAGGACGACCCCGCGCCGGGCCTCGTCTGTCAGTTCCATCGGTACCCCCTCGACCGGGACGAAGCTCAGCCGGCTGACGTCGACGGAGGTGTCGATGCCGGTCATCGCGGTCAGGTCCTCGGAGGCCTGCCCGGCGCCTTCGGAGATCATCCGGGAGAAGGAGGTGAACGTCTCGACGGGAATCGCGTCGTTGTCCTCGCCGGCGGCGTCGACGATGGTCTCGACGGAGTCGTGGGTGGGAAGCATGTAGATGTAAAAGCCCGCCTCCTCGTTCACCGTCTCGAGGTGGTTCCGGAACGCCAGCACGTGGCCCGTGTCGAGTTCGGTCTCCAACGGGGTGGCGCCGCCGGTCCCGTTCGCGGCGGCTGCCCCGCCGTCGCCGGCCGCGGGTCCGTCGACGACGTCCCGGAGCGATCGATTGGCGTCCAGTTCGACGTAGGTCGGCGTGGTGATGTCGATCCCCTCGCCGAGGAAGTCCGCCCAGCCGTCGATGAAGCCGCCGAGCATAATGTTACCCAGTTCCTTCAGCCCGCTCGTCGCGAGCTCGCTGTCGGGGTCGTCGGACGCCCCCGGAACGAGCGCGTCGACGAGTTCGACCGCGCGGTCGCGGTCGAACGCCAAGATCGTGTGGCCCGCGATCGCCCCGGAGAAGCCGATGTGGACGGTGACGAGGTCGCGCTCGCGGAACTCCCGCTCGACGTCGTCTCTGGTCGCCATCTCGATCTTCGTGACGGTGACGCGCGCGTCGAACCCAGTCAGCGTCGTGAGCGAGCCGGCCGCCTCTTCGGCGCCCGAGTGCGCGAGGTTACTGAACGTGCGAAGCGACTGGATGTCCAGGTTCATGCTTCGACGCCCACCACGTCGTCGATGGCCTGGAGGACGTTGGGCTTCTGGAACGGCTTCGTGATGTAGCCGTCCGCGCCCGCTTCGACGGCCTCCCGCATCTTCTCTTCCTGTCCGACGGACGTACACATAATCACCGACGAGTTGGGGTCGATCGACTTGATCTCGGAGGTGGCTTCGATCCCGTTGCGGATCGGCATCACCACGTCCATCGTGACGACGTCGGGGTCGAGTTCCCGATACAGCTCGACCGCCTCGACGCCGTTCTCGGCTTCTCCGACGACCTCGTGGTCGTCTTCCAGCAGCTGCTTCAGCAGGTTCCGCATAAACGCCGAGTCGTCGACCACCAGTACGCTGCGTGCCATATCTCCCCTTCCGAGAAACGCTGTATAAACGCATCGCCCCCATTATCAGTGATGATACAGCAGAGCGACGGCCGAACGGAGCGGTCTGGCTCACTCCTCGGGCGGGTCCGACGGGATCTGGAGCCCCTCGCCGCGGAGCGCGCTGACGAGGTCCGCGATCGAATCGTCGAGGCTGAGACCGTGTCGGTCGAGCACCGACGCCAGCGCTTTCGTGGGATAGGCGACCTGCGTGTCCGACGCCAAGAGGAGGATCGCGAGCGCCTTTCGCGTCGAGGCGTCGGTGTCGATCTGATCGACGTACCACGAGGTCAGTTCGCCGAACGCGGTCGCGACGTCGTCCGAGAAGTGCTCGTGGTGAGCGACCTCGCCGTCGAACGCCGCGGTGAGCGCGAACCCGTAGTCCGCGTCCCGTTCGGAGACGTAGCGGGCCATCTGCTGGCGGGCGAGGCTGCCCCTGTCCTCGACCGCCTCCTCGTCGCCATCGTCGACCGAAGGCGTCTCGTCGTTGTCGGTCGCGACGACGTACCGCCCCTCGTCGAGCTCTGCGACCCGCTCGGAGGCGGTGTAGTCGAGTTCGTCGGGCCTGACGACACCCTCATCTTCACGCGCGTGGGGGTGCGCGTCGTCTGTGGGGTCCGCCGGGGCCATACCTCGTGGTGTCGTCGGCGCGATAATAAGGCCATCGCAGGCGCAAAATTCCGCTCGGTCGGCGGAACAGACTCGATTTGCGCTGTGCGAAGTCGAGTCGAGCCCTTCGAGTCGACTGTGAACGAACGAATCATCGGTAAATCAACGATACTGACGCTCTCGCCGTCAGTTTTCAGTATCAATACCGATATTTCAACGACCGTCACATTGAGGTAATTCCACGCAGAATAGTCGAGTACCTATGGAGTCCGACAGGACGCTTTCAGCGCTCGGGAACGAGTACAATCCCGACATCCTGCGCGCTGCCGACGAAGCCCACTCCGCCCAGGAATTCAGCGATATGCTCGACATCCCGATCGCGACCTGCTATCGTCGGATCGAGGAGCTCACCGGGGCGGGGCTGCTGGAATTGCACGACCGCGTTCTCTCGGACGAGCACCGACGGACCAACGTCTACCGGCGGGAAGTCGACGAAATCATAATCGAGTTCAACGAGGACGAACTCAACATCGAGGTCACGGACCGACCCGAAGTGAAGAACAAGCTCGACGACGTCTGGCGGCAGATCTCCAGCGAATAATTGCGTGCGCACGATCTCGGACGCGTTGCTACTGCGACGAGAGTGACTCGCATCGACGATATGCGCGTGCGAGGGCGTACCTCGAGAGCCACATGTGAGTGTTCAGTGCGCCCCTATGGCTATCCGTTCGTCGAAGTCCGGGCCGACTGAAGACACGCCCGGTTTCTCTCTGTGCCGATCGTGATCGTGGGATAGAAAATTGGGGGCATAATTACCTGTTGTAGGCAGATATCGTTGTTTCAGGTCTTGAAACTATAATATCACATCTGATATCTGGATCCATACCATTATGTACAGACCGAGATTCTGTCAATTCGACGGTCCTCACCTCCGGGGAGGAGGTAGGGGCCAGACTGGAGACAACACAATATGTTCGAAAACAACGACGCCGACCGTGGTCAGGTCGGTATCGGTACGCTCATCGTGTTCATCGCGATGGTGCTGGTCGCTGCAATCGCGGCCGGCGTGCTGGTGAACACGGCTGGCTTCCTCCAAGCGACTGCGGAGGACGCTGGCCAAGAGAGCGTCAACAAGGTCACCAATCGTATGGACGTCGTGAGTACCCACGGTATCGTCAACGACACCGGGAGCGGATTCGCGGTCGATAGCCTGAACCTCACGGTTCGGATGGCTGCCGGTTCCGGCAGTGTCTCGCTCAAAAGTACCACTATCAAATACGTCAGTGGTACCACTGCCGAAAATTTGGTCTTCAAAAACACCTCGTCGGACGGCACAGCGAGCGATATCAACGTATCTGCTGAATCAGGTGGATATGGGCTGAACTCGACCCAATTCACCGCGTACGCACTCAACGACGACAGCGACAATTCGTTCCCGGTTCTGAACAGTCAGGCCGACCGCTACGAGATCGTCATCAACACCTCGCTCGTCGAGGGAAGCGGTGGCGGACTCCAGACCGGTGAATCCGTCGAACTCAAACTGACGAGTCGCTCGGGCGGTTCAACGCAGGTCATCCTGACGATGCCCCAGCAACTCGCCGGTCAAGAGGACAACGATCCGGTGCCCCTATAGGTGAGACAAATGTTCCA
Source organism: Halobellus sp. EA9 (assembly GCF_051195055.1). Lineage (NCBI taxonomy): Archaea > Methanobacteriati > Methanobacteriota > Halobacteria > Halobacteriales > Haloferacaceae > Halobellus > Halobellus sp. EA9. The sequence goes on from NZ_JBNTJW010000001.1 coordinate 354,652, forward strand.
AAAATTATTCAACGACGACAACGACGACCGCGGTCAGGTCGGTATCGGTACGCTCATCGTGTTCATCGCGATGGTCCTGGTCGCTGCAATCGCGGCCGGCGTCCTCGTGAACACCGCCGGCTTCCTCCAAGCGACCGCCGAGGAAGCAGGCCAAGAGAGCGTCAACAAGGTCACGAACCGCGTGGAAGTCATCAACACCCACGGGACCGTCGGCAGCAACGAGGACATCGCCAACATCACGATGACCGTTCGACTCGCCGCCGGCTCCAGTAGCGTGGATATGAACTCCACCTCTATCAAGTACCTCAGTGGGGACACCGTCCAAACGCTGACCAATGCCAGCGAATCGGTGTCTGATGACGGCCAAAACGATGGTACGGACACGAAATTCCGTCTGACCAAAGTTACCGATGACGACGGGTCGTTCGGCGTGCTGAATGGTGCGTCGGACCGATATGAAGTGACAATTGATACGGTCAAAATCGAACCGAAATCGGGCGGTCTCGACACCGGCGAACAGGTCCGCCTCGAGATCACGAGCCGGACGGGCGGCACGACCCAGGTCCTCCTGACGATGCCCCAGCAACTCGCCGGCAAGAACCCCGGCGAACCCGTCAAGCTCTAACCCGGCACGGTTCCCCGAACCGACGACGAACGATTTCCACCTTTTTCTCGGACGTCATCCGATGAGCGGCTGCGCTACGCCATTCGAGTAACTGACCGACGAGACGTTCACGCCGTCGTCAACGGGCGAAAAGCGCGCAGACGAAGAGAGCCTACTCCAATCCGCCACCGCCGCCCGCGTCACCGTCACCGAACATCGGCGCCGACTCGCCGACCATCGAGAAGCCGGCGGCCTGCTCGTACACCTTGAGCCCGCCCTCCTCGATTTCGAGGGGGAACATCGAGTTCTTGATCGCCTGCTTGCGCATCTTCGCCACCCAGACGTACCGGTTCGACGTCGAGCCGGCGGGCGATTGGATCAGGTAGATGTTCCCGTCGGTCAGGAAGTTCTCCAGGCCGATCTCGGTCTCAGGGAACACCGCCGACTGTTCCATCGTCAGAATCGAGGTGAGCCCGCTGTCTTTCAGGATGTCGATGAACTTCAGGAGGTACTGGCGCTGTTCCTTCTCGTCTTCGAAAAAGAGCTGGAACATCGTCAGCGAGTCCAACACGAGCCGGTCGTACTGGGTGTCCTGGAGGTCGTCGAGGATCGTATCGAGGGTGTCTGAGAAGTCGCCGCTCCGCAGCAGCGTCCGCTTGTCGTAGATCTTGATGCGGCCCTCCTCGACGAACTCGTCCCACTTCTCGAAGCCGATCGATTCGGCGGCCTGGCTGATGTCGTCTTTCGTCTCCTCGAAGGTGAGGTAGATACCGCCTTCGTCGAACATATCAACGCCGTTGTAGAGGTACTGGAGGCCGAGCAGGCTCTTTCCGGTACCGGGATTTCCGCTGACGAGGACGGCCGCGTTCTCGATGATACCCCCGTTGAGGATCGAGTCGAGCCCCTCCACGCCGGTCTTGACGAATTCTGGCATACGTGAGATCACTCCCTGGTAGGTGTTAGGTGATGCGTCGGTCCCGCACCCGGATAATTCTTCGCCCCTGGATTCGGTGACAGAGCGGCGACACCGAAACCCCGCCACACCGGTTCTATCACGAGCGATAATTTGGAGCGAACCTTCTTGTACCGATGCTGGGACATTCAGAGCAATGCTACCTGTTCCATCGAGACCGGACGACCGGACCGGGCGGACGGGCGGCCCGATTCGGTCCGTAGGAGGCTGTGATCCGCCGCGACAGTCGTGTCGGATACCGGCCGAATTCGGCGACCGGGAGGGATCGGAATGGGCGTGATGGACTGGATGGACGGCGACGACGAGGAGTCCGACACGCTCGCCACAGACGGGCTCGGCTTCGACGAGGATCTGGACGATTTCGACGGCGATATGGGCGACCTCGACGACGGCGGAGGCGACGACCTCGGCGACGGGATGGGAGACGGGTTCGACGACGGCGGGATGGACGGCCTCGACGGCGAGATGGGCGGCTTCGACGGCGGCGGAGGCGGCGACGACTTCGGCGGCTCGGAGGTCGACGCCGACACCATCGCCGAGATGGAAGACCGCATCTCCGAGCTCGAAAACGAGGTCAGTTCCATCTCCTCGGGGATGAACACGGTCCGCGAGGAGAACAAACAGATCGGCGAGACCGTCGAAGAGCTCGACGAGACCATCCGGAAGCTGCTCGACATCTACGAGATGGTCACCCGCGGGATCAACCCCTTCGTCGACGACGCCCGCGAGATGGGCGGCCTCGAAGGCGACGGCGCGTTCGGCCTCTTCGAGATGGAAGAAGAGAGCGAAGAGGACCTCGACAGCGAGGTCGCCAACGCCGACGCCGAGTCGTTCTTCGACGAGGACTTCGGCGACCTCGACGCCGAAGAGGACGAAGCGGAACTCGCCGCCGAGGACGAACTCGCCGACGAAGAGCGGGCCGATCCGGCCGAAGCCCTCGACGAAGACGACGACGGGGCCGACGATGGCGGCGCCGGCGGCGGCGCCAGCTTCGACGATCTGAAAGAGGAGTACGAAGAGAACGAGGGCTGGGACGACCTCGAAGACGAAGAGGACGCCGAGGCCGAGGGCGAACTCGCCGAGGGAGACGCGGAAGGCGAAGACGAACGTGAAGACGAGTTCGAGGAGATGCAGAACCACGTCGGCGACGAACTCGAAAACGGCGACGGATTCGAGGCCGAAGCGGACGGCGAACCCGAGGCGGTCGATTCCGACGAGTCGCTCTTCGAGGCAGAAAGCGATGACGGAGCCGAGACCGAGACCGAGTCGGCGGCGGACGCAGCACAAAACGGAACGATGGAATCGACAGCATCGATGCAGGCCGAACAGACTGAAGCGGCATCGTCACAGACGCCGGCGACGAACGGAACGGGCCAGCAGGCGGCCGCCGGATCCGACGCGTACCTCACCGAACTGCCGGCGCGGTACACGGCGGAATCGGTCGTCCTGGAGTGGACGCGGTTCCTCGTCGACGTCGGCGGAGCGATCGGCGCGGCGCGGGCGCTGCGACAGTACCGGTCCCAGGAATGGATCACGAAGGAGGTCGAGCGGACGATGTGCGAGCACGTCCGCAACGCCGCCACCGCCGGGGAGACCGAACGCCCGCGCGACCTGCGGGTCGAACACCACAGGGAGAGTCTGACGTACATCAGCCGACTCGCCGGCGATGTCAACGAGTCGCGGCTCCTCGAGGAGCTGTCGGCGCTCGGAGGTGGGTCCCGTGGGATTCGGCGTTAGCGGGTCGACCGCCGTCATCTTCCTCGGCGTCCTGATCGCCTCGGGCACGCTCTACACGGCGGCCGCGGGCAGCGCAGAGCAGCTCTCGGAGGCCCGCGACGAGAAGTCCGAAGACCTGCTCGACCGCCGGAACACGGCGATCGACGTGACGAGCGTCGTCTACAACGCGAGCGGCAACAACGACCTCGTCGTCAACGCGACGAACGACGGGACGACGACCCTGTCGGTCGCGGATACGAGCCTCCTCGTCGACAACGAGTACGTGGTCCCGGACGAGACCTCCGTCGACGGCGACGCCGACACCGATGTCTGGGCCACCGGTCAGACGCTCACGCTGACCGTCACGAACGTCGCACAGCCCGACAGCGTCACGGTCGTCGCGCAGAACGGCGTCTCGTCGACCAACACCACGGTGGAGGGGAGTTAGATGGCAGACGTCTCCGTCCCGAGCCTGATCCTCTTCATCGCGAGCATCGTCATCGCGGCGGGCGTCGCGGGCGTCCTCATCGACACCGTCACCGGCATCAGCGGCGCGCTCGACGACCGCGGCGCCGACGTCGCGAAGAACATCGCGACCGAGTTCGAGGTGATCAGCAACTCCGAGGGCACCGTCTACAGCAACGACACCATCACGCTGTACGTAAAGAACACCGGCAGGCGGACATTACCGGCGACAAACCAAACCTTCGACGTGATCGTCGACGCGGAGTACCGGACGAACGTGACGGTCACGCTCGTCGACGGCGAAGGCGATCCGGACGAGTGGACGCCGCACGGGGTCGTCAGGGTCGAGATCGGCGCTCCGAACCTCGGCGACGGCGACCACCGGGTCACGCTCGTCGTCGACGGCGACGAGGAGACCTTCAGATTCAACGTCTAATCTATGGCATCGAACCAATACTCGCTCGGACTGAAAGACCACGACCGGCTCGAAAAGGAACTCGGCGGCGGCATCCCCAAGGGCTCGATCGTCCTCATCGAGGGCGACTACGGGGCCGGAAAGAGCGTCCTCTCACAGCGGTTCACCTACGGGTTCACCAAGGAGGACGTGGTGACGACGCTCATCTCGACCGAGCTGGGCGTTCGGGGCTTCCTCGACCAGATGAACTCTCTCAGCTACGACGTCGTCAAGCCCCTGCTCGACGAGCAGATCCTCTTCATCCCCGCGGAGATCGACGCCCGCGGGGCGCTCACCGGCGGCGAGAGCGACGACGAGCGCAAGCAGTTCCTCAAACGGATGATGGAGGCCGACACGCTCTGGGAGGGCGACGTCGTCATCGTCGACACCTTCGACGCCATCCTCCGGAACGACCCGAAGTTCGAGGCGCTCGTCCGCCAGAACGAAGAGCGGCAGGCCGCCTTAGAGATCATCTCCTTCTTCCGCGATCTGACCACGAAGGGCAAGACGATCGTGCTCACGGTCGACCCCTCGACGGTCGACGAGGAGGCGATCGGCCCGTTCCGGTCGATCGCGGACGTCTACCTGGAACTGGAGATGGTCGAGGTCGGTAACGACGTCCGACGGAACATCTTTGTGAAGCGCTTCGCCGGGATGGGCCAGCAGGTCGGCGACCGGGTCGGCTTCTCGGTCCGTTCGGGCATCGGCATCGTCATCGAGTCCAGGAGTGTTGCCTGATGGCGACGGAACACGGCTCTGCGAGCATCGACAGCGAGTTGAAGCGGCACGCACAACAGTGGGGCCACCTCCGCGACCACCTCAAGCGCTTCCGGCAGATCACCGGGGAGTTCCCGATGCTCGTCGACGAGCCGGACGGCTACGAGTCGCGGCGGCCGAACATCATCTACCACCTCGGCGGCCCCGTCTACTGCCAGGTCTACGGCAACTTCGGGGAGACGACGAAGTACTACACCATCGAGCCGGAGCTCGACGACAACGAACAGGACCTCTTCGGCCAGGTCAAAGACAAGCTCCTCGAACGGTCGGTCGCAAAGCCCGCGCCGACGGAGGACACAGAATACGAAGAGCGGATCCAGGAACTGCTCGAAGAGATCGTCACCCTAGAGACCGAAGACCACGGACGGCTGGCCGAACTGGTCCAGCGGCTCGAACTCGGGCCGCTCGAAGTAACCGAGGAGACCTACGAGAAAGTCCGCTACCGGCTCGTCCGCGACATCGTCGGGCTCGGACCGCTCGAACCGATTATGCGCGACCCGGCGAACGAGGACATTCACGTCATCGGGCCCCGCCAGGTCGACGTCGACCACGGGGAGTTCGGGCTGCTGGAGACGACCGTGGAGTTCGACTCCTCGGAGCAGTTCGACAACTGGCTCCGGAACATGGGCGAGCGGATCGGCGACCCCGTCTCCGACGCCCACCCCATCGTCGACTCGACGCTCCCGGACGGGTCGCGTATCAACATCATCTACTCCGACGACGTCTCGCTGAAGGGCTCCTCGCTCACGATCCGTCAGGGCGACGACGTCCCGCTGTCGGTGTTCCAGATCACGAAGTGGGGAACGCTCTCCCCGGAGCTGGCGGCGTACCTCTGGATCGCGCTCGAAAACGAGCGGACGGTGTTCGTCGTCGGCGAGACCGCCTCGGGGAAGACGACGACGCTCAACGCCATCACGTCGTTCATCCCGCGGGACTCCAAGATCTACACGGCGGAGGACACCGCCGAGGTGCTGCCGCCACACGACACCTGGCAGCAACTCCTCACGCGTGAGGGGCGCGGCGCCGACTCGGAGGTCGATATGTTCGACCTGGTCGCGGCCGCGCTCCGTTCCCGCCCCGACTACATCATCGTGGGGGAGGTCCGTGGTGAGGAGGGTCGGATGGCGTTCCAGGCGGCCCAGACCGGCCACCCGGTGATGCTGACCTTCCACGCGTCCGACATCGTCTCGATGATCCAGCGGTTCACGGGGGACCCGATCAACGTCCCCGAGACGTTCATGTCGAACTGTGACATCGCGCTGTTCCAGAACCGGGTGAAGCGGGGCAACGAGACGCTCCGCCGGGTGACTTCGGTCCAGGAGATCGAGGGCTACTCCAAGGAGATGGGCGGCGTCGTCACCCGCGAGGCGTTCTACTGGGACCCCGTCGAAGACGAGATCGTCTTCCAGGGGCGGAACAACTCCTTCATCATGGAGGAGAAGATCGCCACGCTGCTCGGGTACGACGACACCCGGAAGATCTACGAGGACATCGAGTTCCGAACCGAGATCATCCGGCGGGCGATCCAGGAGAACATCGTCGGCTACCACGAGGTCAACGAACTCATTCAGGACTTCCAGCGGGACGGCACGGAAGGGCTCCCGTTCGATATGACGAGGATCGAAGGATGAGACGCGCCGAGCAGGAATCGACCGCGACGGAGGCGAACCGATGAGCGAGACCGAAGCCGGCTCGGGCTCCGGCGGCACCGACACGAACGTCGGCCTCAGCGCCCAGCGGGAGCAGCTAGAGCGCTTCTTCTCGTCTGTCATCGACTCCTACGAGCGGATGCCGATGGAGAACCGGAAGTACGCGCTCACGGTCCTCCTGCCGACGGCGGTCCTCTTCGCCGTCAGCGTCGCTGGCGCGGTGCTGCTGCCGCTGCCGGTGCTCGTGCGGATCCCGATCTTCCTGCTCGGGCTGTTGATGCTGGTGGCGGGCCTCTTGTACCCGCGGCTCCTCGTCGAGCAGCAGCGTCGCGGGCTCGAAAACCAACTCCACCTCGTCATCACGCACCTGACGGTCCTTTCGACGACGAACATCGACCGCGTGGCCGTGTTCAGACAGCTCGGCCGCGAGGAGGAGTACGGCGAGCTCGCCGTCGAGATGCGGCGGATCACAGAGCTCGTCGACACCTGGAATCAGTCGCTCGACGACGCGCTCCGGCGGCGGGCGCGGGTCGTTCCCTCGAAGGAACTCGGCGACTTCCTCGACCGGCTGGCGTACTCGCTGAACGCCGGCCAGAGCCTCGACGACTTCCTGCTCGGCGAACAGCAGACGATGATCCAGAAGTACATCACCGTCTACGAGGGCGCGCTCGGGAACCTCGAAGTGATGAAGGACCTCTATCTCTCGATGATTCTCTCGATGACGTTCGCGATCATCAACGCGATCGTGCTCCCGATCCTCACGGGCACCGACGCCACGATGACGATCGCGGCCGTCATCGTGCTCTTCGTCTTCGTCCAGTTGGGGTTCTACTTCGTCATCCGGACGATGTCGCCGTACGACCCGCTGTGGTACCAGCAGGACGAGTACCGAACGAAGATCGACCGCCAGATCGACATCGCGCTCTACGGCGCCGTCGCGTTGAGCCTCCTTTTCATCACGATTCTGGGCGTCGGAACGATGGGCTTGACGCCGGTGGGACAGGCGGTCCAGCGGGTGATGCTCGATACACCCATCCCGGTGCTGATCGCCGCCCCGGTGACGCCGCTGGCGGTGCCCGGGCTCGTGGCGCGACACCACGAAAACGCGATCAAAGAACGCGACGAGGAGTACCCGGGCTTCATCCGGGCGCTGGGCGCCTCCGAGAGCGCGAAGCAGTCGACCACCCGCGCCGTGTTGGAGACGCTCCGGGAGAAGGACTTCGGCGTGCTGTCGCGGGAGATCGACCGGCTCTACGTCCGGCTGAACATGCGCGTCGAACCCGACCGGTCGTGGTTCCTCTTTACCGCCGAGACGAGTTCGTACCTCATCCAGAAGTTCTCCGAGATGTACCTCGTCGGCCGACAGATGGGTGGGACGCCGAAGCAGCTGGGCGAACTGATCTCGAACAACATGAACGAGGTCATCAAGCTCCGCCAACAGCGCCAGCAGAAGACGGTGACGCTCATCGGGGTCCTGTACGGCATCACCGCGTCGGCGTCGTTCTCCTTTTTCATCGGGCTGGAGATCGTCGAGATTCTCGCGACGTTCTCGTCGAGTATGAACCTCGCGCAGTTCGAGTTCGGCCAGCTGATATACGCGGGCGTCTACGACATCCCCATCATCGAGTACCTCCTCTCGCTCATCATCCTCTTCAACGCCGTCCTCTCGTCGCTGATGATCCGGATGGTCGACGGGGGCCACAAGACGAACGCCTACCTCCACTTCGTCGTCCTCGTATGGATCGGCTGTGGGAGCGCCGTCCTGACGTCGTCGCTCGCCGGGGGGCTGATCAGCGTATGACGGCGACGGGATCCGACGAGGGGACGGACCAGCGCGCCGAGCACGGCGAGGCGGCGCAGGGCCGGTCGGAGCTGCTCGAAGCCTACCGGAAGCAGAGCGGCAAGGACGAATCGGCGTCCGGCGGCGACGCGGACGGGAACGCCAAATCCAAATCCAAGGCAAAATCCAAATCCAAATCGACGGGGAAAAACCGACCCAAGACGCCCGACGGGGAGTCGATCGTCGTCGACTTCGTCGCGAACTTCGTCGCGGGCGGCGACGCCGCCTTCGACCCCGTGAAGGGACGCGTCCTGATGAGCGGGCGGCGGCTCGTCCTCGCGACCTCGGAGACCAAGACGACGGTGCCGATCACCTCGATCTTCGACATCGCGGTCGGCCAGGTGCCCCCGGAAGTCGAGGAGTTCTTCGACTACACCGTGATGGTCGGCTACATCGACGGCGACTACCGCCGGACGACCGTCATCGGCGGCGACCGCGAACTGATCGAGAAGTTCTCGCTTCTGCTCTTCCGAGCGACGCTCAACGGCTCGACGGCGCTCGTCACCCACCCGGCCAAGGTCGGCGGCCGCGTGATGGACACCCCGACTCGAAAGACCGGGCTGCACCTCGATTACGAGTCGGTCTCGTTCACCGGCGGCGACATCAAGACCGATCAGGACGAACCGTTCTCGATCGACCTCGCTTCGGTCATCTTCTTCGAGGTGATGGAGCGCACGACCGACGACGACGAGACGCTGCTCGTCCTCTCGGTCCAACACGTCGAGAACGGCCAGACCGTCACCTCCGAGATCTCGATGACCTCGCGGCGGAAGATGAACATCCTCGGGCGGTACCTCCGCTTGATCTACCACTGGATCAAGAGCGACGTCCGCGACGTCGAGGTCGAAGAACAGGAACTTGAGGTGCTCGTCGGCCTCTACTCCACCGGCGAGGACATCGATCTGGCGTCGCTGCTCGACATCGGCGAGGCCGAACTCGACGCCAGGCTCGAATCGCTCCACGAGGACGACCTCATCACCGACGAGGAGCCGCCGGTCGACCTCACCCCGCAGGGGCGGTTCATCGTCAACGAGGAGTTCGAGGACATCAACGTCTGAACGGCGAAAAACGTCCGTGTACCGACCGCCCCCTCAGCGCATTTCGTCGAGCGGGACGAACGCGTCGGCGTCGGCCGAGAACCACGCGTCGACGTGTTCACAGCAGCTCTCGCGCCGCGGATAGACCGTACACCGGTCCGGTCGCCGCTCGTAGCGGACGACGACGCAGCGAAGCTCGAATCGGCCGTCCGGCGTCCGTACCGCGGAGTGCTCTGCGTGCGGCGCCGAACTGCGACTCTCTGGGGGGCCGGAAGGATCGGACATCTCAGTCCACACCCGTAGCCAGGCTTCGGACGTATTAAACTACTACTGTCGGCGAGAAACCCCGGCGGGCACCGCACCGGCCCGCGCGGCGGCCGGCGCGCGATGGCGCGCTCCCGGCCGTTCGACAGTATCAAGTGGGCCGGAGCGCCAATGACTCGGAGAGAATGGTAGACCCGACTTCCGAACTCGGAGAAGACGTCGACGAAGCCGACGCTCCGGAGTGTGCGGCCTGCGGAGAGAAGATCATCCAGTCGCCGACCCACCGCGTCGTCACCTGGGTCGAGGACGGCCGCGTCGCCTCTCGCCACTTCTGTTCTCCCGAGTGCAAGGCCGAGTACGACGGATAGCGGGTCTGACGTCGCTACTCCTCGCCGGCGCGCGACCAGAAGCGATCGACGCCGTACCCGAGCATATCGGGGCTCACCGGATCGAACTCCTCGCGCTCTGTCTCGGGTAAGTACTCCCGGACGCTGTCCCACGACGCGCGAGCGTAGCGCGCGTCGATCAGCGCGCGGATGCCGACCTCCTCGGGGCCGCGGATCACGCGGCCGATCGCCTGCCGCGCCTTCCGGACCGCCGGGACGGTGAGCGCCGTCTCGAAACCGCTCCGTCCGTTCCGACCGTCCGACCCTCCGCCGCCGAACCGTCGGTCGTACGCCGTCCGGAGCGCTCGCGTCCGGGGGCTTGAGGTGTCGATCAGCGGGACGCCGCAGACGGCGGCGGCCGCGAGCCGGTCCCCGCGGTAGTCGACGCCCTCGGTGAGCGTCCCGCGGAGGCTCGTCACGAGCACCTTCGGCTCGCCGCCGAAGAACTCCACCTTGAGCGCCTCCGTCGCGTCGTCGCCGGAGGACTCGTCGAGCAGGACCGGCCGGTCGAGCCGATCGGCGAGGGCCTCGGCCATCCACGACGCCTCCCCGTAGTTCGGCATCCCGACGAGGACGTTCCCCGGCGAGCGCGCGATCTCGGCGACGGCGTCGACGTGCGCCCGCCGCGTCGGGTTCGACTCGCCCCGCCGCCCGCGGTTCTCGTGGGTGAACTTCGGGACGTCGACCGCGAAGGACGCGCGGTTCGCCGCCGGGAAAGAGAGCCCGTAGGTCCGCTCTTCGACCGGTCGGCCTCGCTCGGCGAGCGCGTCGAGGCCGGTGACCTCCCGGAAGACGTCCATCGGTTCGAGCGTCGCCGACATCAACACGCCGCCGCCGAACTCCCCGAGCCGTTCGGCGATCGCCTCGCCGGGAACGCAGTTGTGGAGCGCGAGCCGGGCGTTGTAGGCGCGGCGCCAGGAGTTTCGGGACTCGGTCTCGTCCCACGTCCGCTCCAGTTCGATCTCCCGGAAGTACGAGACGTGATCGCACCGCTTCCAGTTCGCCAGCGCGCGGCCGGCCGCGGGCGCGGCCCGGCGGACGTCCTCGTCTTCGGCCTCGTTCAGGATCCGCGCGACCACGGCGCCGACCGATTCGGCGCGGACCCACGTCCCCCCGTCGTAGCCGGCGTCGTCGGCCCACTCCGTCAGGTCGTCGACCGCGGGCGCCTCGGGGTCGCGGAGGGGGATCTCGTCGTCCTCCAGCCGCGAGAGGTCCGCCCGCCAGTCCGGGAGCGAGCGGTCGAGGTGGGCCTTCACGCGGCGGTCGATCTCCGAGCGCAGGTCCGAGACGAACGCCCTGACCTCCCGGAGCTCCCGCAGCGTCACGTCCGAGTCCGCGAGTTCGCCCCGGACGAGGTCGGCGTCGGCGCTCCCGGTCTCGCTCCCGCCCGCCGCGTCCTTCCCCGCGTCGTCGAACTCGACGGGCTGGATCACGCGCGTCAGTTCCTGTTCGGCGTCCCGGAGCGTCGTCAGGCCGACCCCGTCGCTGACGAGGTCGCGGACGCGCGGTTCGAGCATGTGCGCCTCGTCGCAGACGACGAACGTCGCGTCGTCGACGAGCGCGCCGGTGAACGAGCCGACCGTCTGCGGGTCGAACGCGTGGTAGTAGTTCCCGAGGACGACCTCGACGTGCGGGAGGACCGCGCCCATCACCGAGTGCGGGCACGTCCCGTAGCCGGCGCTCAGACGGACCAGATCGTCGGTGTCGATGTGGCCGCGGTCGGTCAGGTCGAAGGGGACCGCCTCGACCGGGTCGCCGTCCTCCGGGAGGTCGTCGAGGAACGTCGCGTAGAACGGGCAGTACTCGGTGTCGGCGTACTCGGCGGTCTCCGGGAGGAACGGCGTCGGCTCGCCGGCCGTCGACAAGTAGTCGGGGCCCTGGGTGGCCCCCGTGTCCAACAGGCCGGTCTGGGTCGCCTTCGCCTCGGAGACGAGCGTCCCCGTCGACGTCTGACCGTCTTCGCCGACGAGGTTGCGGGTCCGCTCGCGGAGCCCCTCGCAGCGGTCGTAGACGGTCTCGTCGTCGACTCCGGCGACGGTTTCGCGACTGTACGGGCAGACGTCGGCCTTGCCGACGAGCGTCAGCCCCGAGACGGGGCGCCAGTCGATCGGGAGGTTCGCGTTGATCGCCTCCAGGTCGGCCTCGAACTGGCGGAGCTGCTGCTTGACGCTCGTCAGGACGAGGACGCGCTCGTACTTCGAGTCGGGGTCGCGGACGCGGTCGATCCCCGCGGTGAGCGCGAGCATCGTCTTGCCGGTCCCGCAGGCCCCCTCGACGACCAGGAAGCCGTCGTCGTCGGCCGCGTCGATCGTGGCGTCGATGCCGTCGGCTTGTTCCGGGTAGGGCTCGTCGTGACCGAAGACCGCCTGCCAACTCACGTCGGGGACTCGCTGGGCCGCGCTCATATCGGTGTCGGTGAGTGGATCCGTCACCCTATTTGAGGGTGCGGGTGAGGGCCGAAACGCGGCGGGGACCTACTCGTATCCCGGATCGTCCTCGGGCGGATCGCCGACACAAACGACGAACGACTCGCGCGCGGGCGCGTAGACCTTCATCTCGCGTCCCTTCACGGAGTACCGGGTGCCGACGATGCGGACGAGATCGGCGTCGCGGAGGTTCTCCAGGTGGTGGCGGACGTTCTGGAGCGACGTTCCGACCGAGTCGGCGAGCTCGGAGGCGGTGGCCGAACGATCCTGGAGGGCCGAGAGCGTCGCGCGGGCCGTGTCGGAGGAGAGACAGTTGATGAGGCGTGCGGCCTCGTCGTCCTCCAGCGGGAGGACGCGGACGTCGCCGTCGTCCTCGCCGGCACGCCCGTCGGTCTCTGACGGCAGTAGCCCCGACATACCACGCGATACCGGCCTCGCTACCCTAAACGTTTCGGATTTCCGACACACATCCGCTCACGCGTGATCGGATCGATCACGCTGAAACGAAGCCGGCGGCGCCCCCACCCGCGGCTTTTTAGCCGCTCTCGCTCGGAGGGTCGGGCGATGATCACGAGCCAGCGGATGGCCGCGGTGGATCGGAACGCCGAGGCCCTCGGCGTCCCCCGGAAGCAGTTGATGGAGTCGAGCGGCAACGCGGTGGCGCGCGCGGTCCGTCGATCGGCCGACCCCGGCGCGAGGGTCGCGGTCGTCGCGGGGCGCGGCAACAACGGCGGCGACGCGCTCGTCGCGGCCCGCTTCCTCGACGACTACGACGTCGCGGTCCACCTGCTCGGCCGGCCCGAGACGATCGCGACGGGGATCGCCCGCGAGAACTGGGAGGCGCTCCGGGACGCCGAGTACGACGCCCGCGCGGTGACCGACTCGGCCGATCTCGACCTCGGCGACCCCGACGTCGTCGTCGACGCGATGCTGGGGACGGGCGTGACCGGCGCGCTCCGCGAACCCGAGGCGACGGCGGCGAGCGCGATCAACGACGCCGACGCGACGGTCGTGGCGGTCGACGTCCCCTCCGGTGTCGACGCCGACACGGGCGAGGCCGCGGGCGTCGCCGTCGACGCCGACCGGGTGGTGACGTTCCACGACGAAAAGCCCGGCCTCGACGCCGTCGACGCGGCGGTCACGGTCGCGGACATCGGCATCCCCGAGGCCGCAGAGCTGTTCACCGGGCCGGGCGACCTGCTCGCGCTCGGCCGGCCCGACCGGAGCCACAAGGGCGACTTCGGCGAGGTGCTCGTCGTCGGCGGCGGGCCCTACACCGGCGCCCCGGCGCTCGCCGCGCAGGCCGCCCTCCGGGCGGGCGCGGACCTCGTCAGGGTCGCCTGTCCCGCGTCGGTCGCCCGCGAGATCCAGGGCTACAGCGAGAGCCTCATCCTCCGACCCTACGACGGCGACCACCTCACGCCGGCGCACGTCGGCGAACTCCTCACCCTCGCGTCGGCACACGACGTCACGGTGCTCGGTCCCGGACTCGGCAGCGACGAGGAGACGCTGGCGGCCGTCCGCGACTTCCTCGACGCCTACGAAGAAACCGCCGTCGTCGACGCCGACGCCCTCGAAGTCGTCCCGACCGTCGACACGGACGCGACGCTTCTCTGTACGCCCCACCAGGGCGAACTGCGAAAGATGGGCGGCGAGACCGACGAGGACTGGCGGACGCGCGCGGACCTCGTCGCGGACTTCGCGGCCGACCTCGGCCACGTCCTGCTCGTGAAGGGCGCCTACGACGTGATCGCCGACGGCGGGGACCGGCGGGTGAATCGGACGGGGAATCCGGGGATGACCGTCGGGGGCACCGGCGACGTCCTCGCGGGCGCGGCCGGCGCGCTGGCCTGCGTCCTGCCGCCGTTCGAGGCGGCCGCCGTCGCGGCGTACGCGAACGGCTGCGCCGGGGACGCGGCGGTCGAGGAGAACGGCTACGGGCTGGTCGCGACCGATCTGATCGACCGCCTGCCCGCGGCGCTGTGGGGGGACGACGAATGAGCGACGAGCGATCGGACGCCGGCGACGGGGACGAGGAACCGGAGCTCACCCACGTCGACGAGACCGGCGACGTCCAGATGGTCGACGTCGGCTCCAAGCCCGACACGGAGCGTCGCGCGGTCGCCCGCGGGACGATCCACCTGACCGAGTCGACGATCGGCGCCATCCGCGACGACGAGATCGGCAAGGGCGACGTCCTCGCGACGGCGCGGATCGGCGCGGTCCAGGCCGTCAAACACACCTGGGAGACGATCCCGATGTGCCACCAGATCCCGATCACGAACGTCGACACCGACTTCGACGTCCGCGACGAGCGGGTGGTCCTCACCGTCGCCGTCGAGACCACGGGGAAGACGGGCTGTGAGATGGAGGCCTTAGAGGGCGTCACGACGGGACTCAACGTCGTCTGGGACATGGTCAAAGCGGCCGAAAAGGACGAAGCCGGCCAGTACCCCGACACCCGGATCGACGACGTCCACGTCGTCACGAAGGAGAAACAGCGGCCCGGCGAGTCGGCCGACGACTGATCACTTTGCCTACCGGCCGTCGAGGCTCGCCCCGGACTCGGATCCATCGCCGTCCGCGACGGGAGCGGCCTCGGTCTCCGCGTCCGGCGCGTCGGCGCGCCTGATCTCGCCCGCCTTCGCGCGGGCCTGTTCGACGATGGCGGGCCGCGCCGAGAACTCGACGAGGACCCCCTCGCCGGTGTACTCCTCCTCCCGCACGTGCCCGTGGTCGTAGAGCCACGAGACGAGGCTCATCGCGTCGTCCGACAGCGGCAGGAGGAGTCGCTCCTCGCGCCAGTCGGGGAGTTCGGCCTCGATCCGGTCTGTGAGTTCGTCGACGTTCTCGCCGGTGAGCCCCGAGACGGCGACGGGGTTCGGCGCGAGCGCGGACAGCGCCTCGCGCTTTTCCCGCAGTTCGTCGTCGTCGACGCGGTCGATCTTGTTGAGGACGGTGACGATCGGGGCTTCGTTCCGCTCGTAGAGGGTGTCGTGGCAGGTGACGAGCTTCTCGCGCATCTCCTCGATCGACTCGGAGGCGTCGACGACGAGGAGCACGAGATCGGCGCGATAGACCGAATCGAGCGTCGACTCGAAGGACTCGACGAGCCAGTGCGGCAGATCCGAGATGAAGCCGACCGTGTCGGTCAGGAGGACGTCCCGCGTCCCGGTGTCGGCGCGCCGCGTCGTCGTCCCGAGCGTGGTGAACAGGCGGTCTTCGGACTCGGCGGTCGGATCGAGATCGGGGTGGAGCCCCTCGTTCTCGCCGACGTCGAGGTCGTCGGCCAGCCGGCGCATCAGCGTCGACTTGCCCGCGTTGGTGTAGCCCGCCAGCGCCACGAGGTCGAAGCCCGACTCCCGGCGCTGCTCGCGGCGGGTCTCCTCCTTGTCGGCGATGGCGTCGAGCTCCTGTTTGATCCGCGAGATCTGGGCCTTGATGTCCTGTTCGCGGCTCTCGTCGTACTCGCCGAGCCCCATAAACCCGGGGCGCTCGTCGCGTTTGGCCAGCGACGTCTTGGCCTCCGCCCGAGGAAGCTCGTAGCGGAGCTCCGCGAGTTCGACCTGCAGTTGGGCCTTGCGGGTGTTCGCGCGCTGGCCGAAGATCTCCAGGATGAGCGTGAAGCGGTCGATCACCTCGACGCCCTCGGGGAGCTTGCCGCCGATGTTGTAGGTCTGGTACGGACCCAGGCGGTTGTCGACGATGACGGCCTCGGCGTCCGTCTCGGCGACCAGCGCCGCGAGCTCGTCGACCTTCCCCTCGCCGAAGTGGTAGGCGGCGTCCTCGTCGCGCGACTGCGAGAGCGTGCCGACGACCTCGTAGCCCGCGGCGCGCGCGAGCTCTGTGATCTCGCTCAGGTCGGCGTCGTCGCCGCCGTCGACCCGCTTCGCGACGACGACGCGACTGTCCTGGGTCATACGTTCACCGCCGGAGCGACCTCGGTGTCTGTCACCTGCACTATCTACATCCCGTAGACAGTCGACGCACTTGAACGCTACCCGCGGGAGGCCGCGGCGTCCGCGACCGACCGAGACATCGATTCACACGAGAAAAATGGCAATATTTGAAATTTGAAACTATTTATCACTTCTATTTTGTAGTAAAATTCAAATATTTACGCCATTTAGAAGAGATATCTCTATGATTCGACGCAGTGGTTCCCGATATCTCTCACCGAATGCCCTCCTCTTTGGCGCGCTCGCGACCATCTGGGGGCTGTCGTTCGTCGCCATCGAAGCCGGACTGGAAGCCGTGCCGCCGCTGTTCTTCGCGGGGGCGCGGTACGCGCTGGCCGGGGTGCTGGTCCTCGGCTACGCGGCGGTCACGCGGGAGCGGATCCGCCCCCGCGGCCGGGCCGAATGGCTGAACGTCGCCGTCGTCGGGGGGTTCCTCGTCGCGGCGTACCACGCCCTCCTGTACCTCGGCCAGGCCGCGGTGCCGGGCTCCGTCGCCGCCGTGATCGTCAGCCTCTCGCCGGTCCTGACCGCCGTCTTCGCGGCGCTCGTCCTCGACGACTCGCTGGACGCGGTCACGGCCGGCGGCTTCCTCCTCGGACTCGTCGGCGTCGCCGTCGTCGCGGACCTCGACCCCACGAATCTGCTCGGGGCCGACGCCGTCGGCATCGGCCTCCTGCTGGTCGCCGCCGCGAGCTTCGCGCTCGGATCGGTGCTGTCGACGCCGCTCCGGACGACGCTCGCGGACGTGTCGATGCAGGGCTGGGCGATGCTCGTCGGCTCGCTCGCGCTCCTGGCGGGGTCAGTCGCCACCGGCGAGTCGCCCGCCGACGTGGCCTGGACGCCGACCGCGCTCGCGGCGCTCGCGTACCTGACGGTCGCCTCCGGCGTGATCGGCTTCCTGCTCTACTTCGCGCTCCACGCGCGGATCGGCCCGAGCGAGACCAACCTCGTCGGCTACTTTCAGCCCGTCGTTGCCGCCCTCGGCGGCTGGGCGCTCCTCGGGCAGGCGGTGAGCGGGACGACCGTCCTCGGCTTCCTCGGCATCTTCGCCGGGTTCGCGCTGGTCCAGCACCGGACGATCCACCACCGCCTCGGCGGCCGGATGGGCCGGGTCGGCTTCCACCCGGACAGCCTCCGTCACCGACTCGTGCGGCGGCTCCCGCGGTCGCTCGGCTGCGGTGTCAATCGGATCTTCGGGCTGCAGTACCAGTGCCGGAGCGCGAGCGTCGTCGCCGAGTTCGGCCACGACGCCGACTGATCTTCAAACGTCTATCGTCACTCCCCGATGAAGTCGGGCTCGACGCGCTTTGCGGCGTACTCGTCTTCGAGGTGCGCGCGGAACGTCTCGACGTCGACGTCGCCCCGCTCGCGCTCCTTCCGGTCGCGGACCGAGATGGTCCCCGCCTCCTGTTCGTCGTCGCCGACGATGACCATATAGGGGACGCGGTCCTCCTGGGCCTCGCGGATCTTCCGGCCGAGCGTCCACGAGCGGTCCTCGACCTCGACGCGGAAGTCGCCGATTTCGTTTTTGACCCTGTGGGCGTAGCCCAACTGGTCGTCGCTGATCGGGAGGATCCGGACCTGCTCGGGCGCGAGCCAGAGCGGGAACTTCCCGTCGAAGTGCTCGATGAGGACCATGAAGAAGCGCTCGTAGGAGCCGTACAGCGCGCGGTGGATCATCACCGGGCGGTGCTCGGCGTTGTCCTCGCCCGTGTAGGACAGCTCGAAGCGCTCGGGCATGTTGAAGTCCAGTTGGACCGTCGGGCCGTCCCACTTCCGACCCAGGGCGTCCTCGAAGGCGAAGTCGATCTTCGGGCCGTAGAAGGCGCCGTCACCGGGTTCGAGGTCGTAGTCGATGTTCTGGTTCTCGAGGACGGACCGGAGCTGGGACTCGGCCTGCTCCCAGATCTCGTCGCCGCCGACGGACTTCTCCGGGCGCGTCGCGAGCGCGACGTGGGCGTCGAGGTCGAAGGTCTCCAGCACCTCGTAGATGTGGTCCATCACCTGATTGACCTCCGCCTCGATCTGCTCGGGCCGGCAGAACAGGTGGCCGTCGTCGATGGTGAACGACCACACCCGCGAGAGCCCCGAGAGCTCGCCGCGCTGTTCCTTCCGGTACACCTTGCCGTCCTCGAAGTACCGCACGGGGAGGTCCCGATACGACCACGACTTCTGGTCGAAGATGGTCGCGTGGCCCGGACAGTTCATCGGCTTCAATCCGTACTCCTCGTCGTTGACGTCGAGCAGGAACATATCGTCGACGTAGTTGTCGTAGTGGCCCGACTCCTTCCACAGCTCCGTCCGGAACAGGTGCGGCGTCTCGACGGGGTCGTAGCCGGCGTCGAGGTTCAGACTGCGGGCGTACTCGGAGAGCTCGTCGAGGATCCGCTTGCCGTTCGGGTGATAGAGCGGGAGCCCGGGGCCCGTGATGTCCGGGATCGAAAAGAGGTCGAGCTCCTGGCCGAGCTTGCGGTGGTCGCGCTCTTTGGCCTCCTCGCGGCGTTCGAGGTACGATTCGAGGTCGGACTCGGACTCGAAGGCCGTCCCGTAGACGCGGGTCAGCGTGTCGTTGTCCTCGTCGCCGCGCCAGTACGCCGAGGAGATGTTGAGCAGCGTCACGGCGCCGATCTCGCCGGTCGAGTCGACGTGCGGGCCCTGACAGAGGTCCTCGAAGTCGCCCTGGACGTAGAAGGAGACGGGGTCCTCGCCTTTGGCCTCGGTCTCCAAGATGTCGCGCTTGTAGGGGTTGTCGGCGTACGTCGAGAAGGCCGCCTCGCGGTCGCGGAGCTCCCGCTCGATCGGGAGGTCCTCGTCGATGATCGCCTCCATCTCGTCTTCGATCTCCGCGAGGTCGTCGGCGTCGAGATCGACGTTGGTGACGTCGTAGTAGAAGCCCTCGTCGGTCGGCGGCCCGATCGCGAGCTTGGCCTCGGGGTAGAGGCGCTGGAGCGCCTGGGCGAAGACGTGCGCCGCGGAGTGGCGGAGCACGCGGAGGTACTCGTCGCTCTGGTCCGTCACGATGACGACCTCCGCGCCGTTGTGGACGGGGTCGGCCTTGTCGACGAGTTCGCCGTCGACGACGCCCGCGACCGTGTCCCGCCCCAGCCCGGGACCGATCTCGTAGGCGACGTCCTCGACGGTCGCGTCCTCCGCGACGGAGAGTTCCGAGCCGTCGGGGAGGCTGACAACGATTTCGCTCATACGCGTTGGGAGTGCGAGCGCACGAATAAGTGTTTTCGAGTCGGTGGAGAGGCGGGCACGGGACGACTGTCGAGGCTGATGAGAGTGATCACTATCAGAGCGGCGGGGCTCCGCGGCGACGGGTGCGCGAAAGGGCCCGTGGGAGCCAGAACGCGCAGCGACGGCGACCGCGTCGGATCAACAGATCGCGTAGTACGGGTAGAGCTCGCCCTCCTCGGTGATCTCGACGTGGACGTTCCCGTAACACGCGCTCGTCTCGACGGTGACGCGCTTCGTGGTGCTCAACGCCGTCGCGACGATCCGGAACGACTCGATGCCGTCGGGGTTCGCCTCCGCGAGGTTGTAGACGAGGCGTTCCGCGCCCGGCTCGACGGTGTAGGTCCCCTCGTGGACCGTCTCGTTGGTCGCCAGCCGAACGACGCGAAGGCGGATCTCGACGCTCCGGTTCCACCGGTTCTCCAGGTTCACTTCCGTGTCGGCGTCGGGAACCTCCGAGGCCCGCTCGGTCGAGGTCCACTCGTCGGTGGGCGTCGCGCCCGGCGTCGGATCGGGCGTCGGCGTCGGGCTTCCCGACGGCGCGGCGTCGGTCGGCGTCTCGGTCGGCGTGGCCGAGTCGGTGCCGGACGACGGCGCGCCGCCCAGACAGCCGGCGGTGAGCAACAGGAGCGCGAGGGTCGCCGCAACGGCGCTGGCGCGTCGCATACGCGGACACACGCGGCAGGACGGAAAGGCCCTTGTGGAGACTCATAGTGATTACTCTCGTTTCTTACCGCCGAACGCCGTTACCGGGGGTGGCGTTCGGCGGTAAACTGTGAGAGTAATCACTATCAAACGATCGCTGTACCGCCCTACGCGTACTCGGCCTTCACGTCGTCGGCGTAGGCGTCCGCCAGCCGCGTCGGCTCCGGGAGCTTGTAGCCGTCACAGAGCCGCCCCACCAGGTCGGCGGCGGTCCCGACCGCGACGCGGTGGCCGGGGCTGACGTAGATCGGATTGACGACCGGCCGGGTGTCGTACTGCCGCGACTGGAGCGCGTGGCCGATGACGGTGCCGTCCGCGGCGTTCTCCACCGAGTCGTCCGCGCGGATCGGCGTCCGCCAGCCCTCCGGCCGCTCGTCGAGGTCGTCGTCAGGCGCGCCACAGAGCAGGCCCTTCGCGACGCCGATGCTCGGGACGTCGAGCGTCGCGCCGAGGTGCGTCGCCAAGCCCGCCTGTCGGAAGTGGATGCGACCGCTGCCGTCGAAGACGACGAGGTCGGGGTCGGCGTCCAGTTCGGCGAACGCGGCGAGGATCGGACCGCCCTCGCGGAAGGAGAGCAGGCCCGGAATGTACGGGATTTCGAGGTCCGTCACCGCGTGGGCGCGTTCGACTACCTCGTCGCCGCGGCGGACGACCGCGACGCTCACGGCGCGGTCCTCCAAGAACGCCTGGTCGACGCCGGCGACGAGCGGGCGCTCCGTCGAGTCGCCTGCGGCCTCGGCGAACGTGCTGTCGCCGCGCGCGGAGACTCGTTCGGGGGCGAACTCGAAGTCGTCCTCCCAGACGGCGGCCGCGGCGACCTCGCGCTGGAGCGCCTCCATCTCCGCGCGGCTCGCGTCGGGGTCGGGGACGAACTCGGGGCGGACGGGCTCCATCTCAGGGTCGCCGTCCGGGGCCGCCCGGACCACCGGGGCCGCCGGGGCCACCCGGGCCACCGGGACCGCCGCCGCCACCGAACTGGAGGGAGTTCGGGACGCCGACGCGGCCCTTCACGCGGGCGCCGTACGCGAGGCCGACGATCAGCCCCCCGAGGTGCGCGAGGTGGGCGACGTTGCCGCCGACGACGCCGACGCCGCTGGCGGCGCCGAAGCCCGCGACGATGCTGAACGCCGCGAAGCCGAAAGTGAGCACCCACAGCGGCATCGGGATGATGAAGTAGAGGTACACCTTGAGGTTCGGATTCAGCACCGTGAGCACGCCGAGCACGCCCATAATCGCGCCCGAGGCGCCGACGACGCCCGCGCCGAACGGGCCGACGGTGAGGAGCGTCGAGAACACCTGGGCGAGTCCGGCCACGATCCCCGCGCCGAAGAAGAGCGCCGTGAAGCGCCTGGTGTCGAGGTACTGCTCGACGACGGGGCCGAAGAAGTACAGCGCGATGCTGTTGAACGCGATGTGGGTGAAGCCGCCGTGGGCGAAGATCGAGGTGAGCCACGTCCAGACGTACTCGACGTGGCCCGGCGAGAGGACGAACGTGGCCTGCCAGAGCGCGCTCCGCGGTCCCGCGCCCAGGAGGAAGGGAAAGACGAAGTACTGGAGCGCGAAGGTGATCCACATCGCGCCGAGGAAGACGTAGCTCATGTTCCCGCGGAAGTACCCGAGCGGGCCGCCGGTGCCGAACAGCCGCTCTCTGAGCCCCGCGGACGAGGACCGACCGCCGCGGTTCTGGACGGAGTCGTCGAAGCCGCTGTCGAAGACGCCGGAGGGGTCGTTCCAGTCGTTGAGGCCCGGACAGTCGTGGTTCTCCGGGAGGCGGTGTTCAGCACAGAACGTGTCCCCGCACCGGCGGCACTGGTACGGCATGTTCTCGTGCTTCCCGCACTCGTCGCAGGTAGCCATCACTCCTCGTAGTCCCGGCGCAAGTAAAAACGGTTCCCCTCGGCCCGTCCGCCGGCCGCCACCGGGCCGTCCCGAACCCGTTCGCGGCAACGGTTTTGGCCGCGGGGAACCGACGGGTCCGCGTGACGGGACTCGAATCACACGAGGTGCCCGAGGAGGTCGATCCCGAGGGGTGGACGCTCCGGGTCACCGGGGCGGTCGACAGCCCGCTCGACCTCGACAGGGCGGACGTGGCGGCGCTTCCGGCCGAGACGTTCGAGGAGGACTTCGAGTGCGTGGAGGGCTGGACCGCGGCCGACCTCACCTGGCGGGGCGTCCGCGTCGGAGCCCTCATCGATCGAGCCGATCCGACGTCGGCGGCGAGCCACGCGCTCGTCCGGGCGATGGACGGGGAGTACGCGTGCTCCTTCCCGATCGAGAGGCTCGCGACGGCCGTGCTCGCGACCGAACTCGACGGCGAGGCGCTGCCGGTCGAACACGGCGGACCGGCGCGGCTCGTCCCCACCGAGTCCGGCACGGACTGCTGGGAGCAGATCAAGTGGGTCGCAGAGATCGAGCTCCGCGAGTCGGAGCCGAGCGACGGGGACACGGCGAAGGAGCTTGCGCTGTCGCGGATCGACTCGTAGTGAGTACTCTGAACCGGGGCCTCAGGACGACTTGTCGGCGGCGCGCTCTGTGTCCTCGTCCGCCGGAGCCTCGTCCGCGTCGCCGGCGCCCGGATGATTGCCGGGGACGACCGTCGGGTGCGCGACGCCGAAGCGCGTGGTTTCGGCTGACATCACGTCCGTATCTTGTGCGCACGCACCCAAAAGATTACCCATACGCATAACACATCGCGGCGAGCGGGCGGTATTCTCAGCAGTTATGGCTCGGCGTCGAACGGGTGGCGAAAGAACGGGGGTCGAAATCGGTGTCGGACTCGGAGTCCGAGTCGGTGTCGGAGTCGGGGCCAGACTACCCGAAGTGCTCTTCGTAGAGGTCCATCGAGTGCTCGATGGCGTCCTTGGCCGCCGCGGCGTCCTCCCAGCCGAGGGTCTCGGTCTCTTTGCCCTCCTCGAGGTTCTTGTACGTCTCGAAGAATTCGGAGATCTCGGCCTTCTGCTGATCCGAGAGGTCCTCGACGTCCTGGACCTCGTCGTAGCGCGGGTCCTCGTCGGGGACGGCGATGACCTTGTCGTCCTGCTCGCCGTCGTCGTCCATCCGCATCAGGGCGACGGGGCGGGCCTCGATGACGCAGCCGGGGAACGTCTGGTCCTCGACGAGGACGAGGATGTCGAAGGGGTCCTCGTCGTCGTAGTACGTCTGCGGGAGGAAGCCGTAGTCCGAGGGGTAGTGGACGTTCGAGTGGAGCACGCGGTCGAGGACGACGCCGGGGACGTCCTTGTCGTACTCGTACTTGTTCCGCTCGCCCTTCAGGCACTCGACGACGGCGTACACGACGTCCGGCGCGTCCGGTCCCGTTTCGAGGTCTTCCCAGAGGTTCGTCATACCTACTACGTCACCGAACGAACAAAAAGTCCTTTCGCATCGCCGTTGGGCCGGAGGCCCTGTGACGTCTTCTCACGGCCGCTGAGTGCGGTACTGAGTCATTAATAATATCTCAGGAATATCTGTGGGGTCCCGTTAGGCGACGAGAATCGGACCGCGGCGGATATTATATTTCGACATATCGCCCGTTATCTGCCGATTTGAGGTCGGAGGAGGCGGATTAGTGGCGGCTAAATGGTGAGTTAAGAAGTGTTAAATATCCCGACGGCATTTTCGGTAGTATGTCAGAGGCACAAACAGTTACTGACACCGAAAGTGTGGTGCGCGACCTCACGGCGTTCCAGCAGAACATCCTCGTGATCCTGGCCGAGGAACCGATGTACGGCCTGGCCATCAAACGGCAGCTCGAGACCTACTACGGGACCGAGGTGAACCACGGGCGGCTCTACCCCAACCTCGACGACCTCGTCGAGATGGGACTGGTCGAAAAGAGCGAACTCGACAAGCGGACGAACCAGTACGAGCTCACCGAGGAAGGCCACGACGCGCTCGTCGATCAGTTCGACTGGATGTTCGCGAAGTTCGTCGCCGACGACGAACGCGCGGACGAACTCGTCGAGCTCGTCGAGTCGTACCGGTAATCGAACTCAGGCTCCGGGCACGTCGTCGAGGTCGGTCTCGGTCGCGAGACGGACGCTCTCGGCGACGATGGATTCCTGTTTTTCCGACGGCCACGCGTTGCGTGGGTAGTACTCCGTGAGGAACTCCTCGCGCTCGTCGCGGGTCGCGTCGTCCACCGCTTTCAGATAGTGATTGCCCATGAAGTCCGCGAACGCGCGGACGTTGGCGGCGTGGTCGGGGCCGTGTGCCGCCTCGATCGCGTCTACGATGGCCTCGTTCCGCGCTTCGATGGCGTCCCACTCGGCCCCGTGGTCGGGCCCCGACAGCGACACCTCGACCGCGCGGTCGGTGTCGTCGATCCGGTCGAACTGCACCGTTCCGTCCTCGACCCACTCCTCGGGGTAGAGCACGAGGGTGTCGTCCTCGTCGCGGACGCGCGCCGTGAAGTCGTGGTCGGCCACCAGGTCGTCCCGGCGGTCGCGGTAGGCCTCTGCGGCGTCTTCCACGGCGGCCTCGTCGGCGAGCCGCGTCAGCCGCTCGGCCTCCTCGACGACGTCGTCGGGGACCTCGGCGTCCTCGTCGCCCTCGCTCCGCTCGCCGTCCGCGCTGTGCCGTCCGGTGTCGCCGTCGCTTCGTTCAGCCATCGTCGAGCGCCTCGTTCGCTAGTGAGTCGGCCCGGTCGTTTACGGCTCTCGGTACGTGCTCGATCGACCACCGGTCGAAGGTCTCCAGCAGTTCGCGCACGCGGACCCGCCGCTCCCGCAGTTCGGGGTTGTTGGTGTCGTACTCGCCCCTGACCTGCCGGACGATCAGCTGGGCGTCGCCGCGGACGTCGACCTCGTCGAAGCCGTACTCCCGGGCGGCTTCGAGCGCGCGCTCCAGGGCCTCGTATTCGGCGCGGTTGTTCGTCGTCTCGCCGATCCGTTCGCCCCCCTCGGCGACGATCCCGTCGCTCGTGACGAGCACCCAGCCGACGGCCGCCGGACCGGGATTCCCCCGGCTGGCGCCGTCGAAGTAGACGTGCGCGCGGCCGCCCCGGTCCTCGCGGAGCACGGCGAGGAGATCTGTCGGCCGCGACCCCTGCACGACGACCGTGTCGTCGTAGGCGACGGCGTTGGCGTCGCCGCGCTCGGCGCGCCACCGCTCGTGGTCGGTGTTGCCCGGTTCGACCTCGACGCCGGCGGCTTCCAGCCGCTCGCGGGCGACGTCGGGATCGAGGTTGACGCTCGGCATACCGGACGAACTCGGCAGGGACGAAAGAAGCGTTCGGTCCGAATCAGCCGAGGGTTTAACTGTATCGAGATAGCGAATATAAAAATGCGATGACACGGCCCACCCGCCAGCGGGAACAGGACGCAGACAGGACGCGATGGCAGGGCGAACGTGAAGACGAGGCGGACGAAGCGGAAGACGGCATCGACATCGAGGACATGGACGAGGAAGACCTCGTCCGGACGGGCGACGGCGAGTTGATACACGAGCCCACGGGGATCGTCGTCGAGGAAGAGCAGATCGACCCCGGGCCGGAGTGGCGGGCGTTCAATCACTCCGAGCGGCAGGAGAAGTCCCGCGTCGGCGCGCCGACGACCCAGACGATGCACGACAAGGGGCTGACGACGACGATCGACTGGAAGGACAAAGACGCCTACGGCCGCTCGATCTCCTCGCGGAAGCGCTCGCAGATGCACCGCCTGCGGAAGTGGCAGGAGCGCATTCGGACGAAGGACGCCGGCGAGCGCAATCTCCAGTTCGCGCTCTCCGAGATCGACCGGATGGCCTCGGCGCTCGGCGTCCCCCGCTCGGTACGGGAGGTCGCCTCGGTGATCTACCGGCGCGCCCTCAACGAGGACCTGATCCGCGGCCGCTCGATCGAGGGCGTCGCCACCTCCGCGCTGTATGCCGCCTGCCGCAAGGAGGGCATTCCCCGCTCCCTGGAGGAGATCTCCGAGGTCTCCCGCGTCGAGCGCAAGGAGATCGGCCGGACCTACCGCTACATCTCCCAGGAGCTCGGCCTGGAGATGAAGCCGGTCGATCCGAAGAAGTACGTGCCCAGATTCTGCTCGGAGCTCGACCTCTCGAAGGAGGTCCAGTCGAAGGCCAACGAGATCATCGAGACGACCTCCGAGAAGGGCTTGCTGTCGGGGAAGTCGCCGACCGGCTTCGCCGCCGCGGCCATCTACGCGGCCTCGCTTCTGTGCAACGAGAAGAAGACCCAGCGCGAGGTCGCCGACGTCGCTCAGGTCACCGAGGTCACCATCCGGAATCGGTACCAAGAGCAGATCGAAGCGATGGGCATCCACAGTTAGGCGCCCGTTCTGTCGCGGTTTTTCCACCTACGAGCCGACGGCCACAGGAGAGGGCCCTCATAGTGGTTACTCTCGTCTCTTACCGCCGAACGCCACCCCTGGTAACGGCGTTCGGCGGTAAACAGTGAGAGCAATCACTATCAGTCGCTCGTCGGCGAACCCGACTCCGCCGCGGGGGCCGGCGGCTCGTGGGTCCCGAACTCCGGGTGGGTCTCTTCCATCCACAGGAGGACGACCGCGCCCGAGAGGAACATCATCCCGCCGTCAGGTAGAACGCGGCCTCGACGTACAGGAACTCCATCGAGAGCCCGATCAGGATCGCGCCGACGCCGTACCCGGAGTCGCGCCACATCCGGTAGACGCCCATCCCGGCCGAGCGCCACGTCGGGTGCGCGGCGTCGCCCGGGACCGTCATCAGATTCGGGTACAGGAGCGCCAACCCGAGGCCCGAGACGCCGGCGAGGAGCGCCCACGGGAGGTAGCCCTCGACGAGCGGCATCCCGAGCACGCCCGCGCCGGCGACGAACATCCCGACGATGACGGGCCAGCGGCGCCCGACGCGGTCGGCCAGGCCGCCCGTTCCGATCTGGAGGAAGTACATCGCGCTGTGGACGCCGACGACGACGCCGACGGCGTCGAGGCCGAGCCCGCGGCTCGTGAGGTACAGCGGGACGGCGATCCAGAACAGCGTGTCGACGAAGTTCTCGACGTGACCGGCCTGCGCCGCCGCGAACAGCGTCCGGTCGCCGTAGGTCGCGCGCTTCAGGACCGCGAGGAACGGGAGGTTCGCGTCGTGGTGGTCGTCGTCGCCCTCGGCTCGGGCGTACTGGACGGTCTCCCGAATCAGGACGACCGAGACGAGGAGCGCGACCACGACGACCGCCGCGAGGAAGTAGAACGGCGCCGGCCGGAGGCCCGCCTGCGCGGCGATCACGCCGGTGACCCACGCGCCGACGGCGACGCCGGTGTACCCGAAGGCCTCGTCGATCCCCACGGCGAGGCCGCGCTGGTCGGGGCCCGCGAGGTCGATCTTGGCGTTGATGGCCATGCTCCAGGTCAGCGCCTGATTGATCCCCAGGAGGACGTTGCCGACGGTGATCCACGCCCAGTTCGGCGCGTGGATCAGGATCGCCGGAAGCGACAGCGCGGTCAGCCACCCGGCCACGAGCACGGGCTTGCGGCCGTACTCCTCGCCCCACTTGCCGGCGTAGAGATTGAGCGCGGACTTCACGAACCCGAAGGAGACCACGAACGAGCCGATCACGAACAGCGACTCGACGCCGAGCACGTCGCGGCCGAGAACGGGCACGACCGCGCGCTCGGATCCGATCGTCAGCCCCGTCGCGAACACCAAGAGGACGTGCAGCGAGAACTGCCCGAGGTGTTCGCGGATGCCCTGCGTGAGGTCGCGTGTGTCTTCTATCTTGCTTAGTAATTCATATTCTGTGCAAGATAACTTTCGGTTCACGGTCGGGAAAGCGACGCCGGCACCGACGCTCGCGAGCGACCGCCGCGCCGAAGGTTCATATTCGTCGCCGGCTCACGGTCAGGTAATGGACCTGGAGGAGTACGTCGACATCGAGCGCAACGAGCGGGCGGAGCGTCGACGGCTCGCCGAGGAGAAGTCCTACGACATCCTCGACCACCTCGAGACCTTCCAGGACCGCTTCGAGGAGACCGTCCAGGGCGACTCGCTGTACGGCGGCGTCTCGCCGTCGATCTTCGTCGGCACCTCCAATTATCCGAAGGTGTCGACGGGGCTGCTCTCGCCGGTCGGCCACGACGACGACGCCGAGCGCTTCGAGACCTCGGGCGCGTGGTACGACGAGGGCGTCTCCATCTCGGACGTCTTCGCGCGGCGGACCTCGCTTTTGAACTCCAACCGCGCCCAGGAGGTGACGAACGTCGCCGACTCTTGGAACGGATTTCTGGGGACACAGCGCGAGGTCGCGATCGCGGACCGACCCGTGACCGTCGAGATCGGCCTCGACGAGAAGCCCGACGTCGACCTCGACGTCGGCGTCGAGGACGTGGCGACGCCCGTGGGGCCGCGCGCGCGAGCCCAGTCCGCGGAGCTGGCGGAGAACCCCCACGTGCCGCGACTCGTCGAGAAGACCCTGGAGGACGACGACTGGAACGCCAAGGGCGCGATGACCTACCTCTACCGGCGCGGCTTCGACGTCTACGACGTCAACACGATCCTCTCGGCGGGCGCGCTCGGCCAGACC
This sequence comes from Halobellus sp. EA9, assembly GCF_051195055.1. NCBI lineage: Archaea > Methanobacteriati > Methanobacteriota > Halobacteria > Halobacteriales > Haloferacaceae > Halobellus > Halobellus sp. EA9. The sequence continues at coordinate 383,644 of NZ_JBNTJW010000001.1, forward strand.
CAGCAGCGCCGACTCGTCCCCACGCGGTGGTCGATCACCGCCGTCGACGACACCGTCGGCCAGTACCTCCGGGGGCGGATCCGGACGAACCCCGAGATCGGGAGCGTAGAGGTCCACCGCAACGAGTTCCTCGGCAACGCCTTCTGGGTGATCCTCGCGCCCGGCAAGTGGGAGTACGAGCTCGTCGAGATGAAGGCGCCCGGCAGCGTCTGGAACCCCGACCCCGAGGCGGGGATGTACCTCGCCGCCGACAGCGAGGGCCGCGAGGGGCGGACGGGCTACGTCGAGGAGACCGCGGGCGCGTACCACGCCGCCCGCCTGGGCGTCCTCGAACACCTCGACGATCGGGGGCGACAGGCCAAGGCGCTCGTCCTCCGGCACGTCTCCGAGGACTACTGGGGCCCGGTCGGCGTCTGGCAGGTGCGGGAGGCCGTCCGCGACGCCTTCGGCGAGGAGTACGGGACCGCAGAGACCTTCGGCGGGGCGGTCCGCGGCGTCGGAGAGCACCTGCCGATCTCGCTGGGCACCCTCCAGCGGAAGTCGACGATGGCGGCCGGGCTCCAGACGACCTTCGGCGACTTCGGCGACTAGGCCACGCGGCCGAAAACCGACCTGCGGGACCGGTGTGACGGGCGGTACTACTTTAACGATTCGCGGGAATGTACGACCGGAGGTCTATACGGTGGAAATCTCAGATAAGCTCCTGTGTCTGTTCAACGCGGACGTTCGCGCCGAAGAGGACCGATACGTGGTCGAAGTACCGAAGCGCGAGGTCGAGACCGGATCGATCGATCCCGGCGAGACCTACCGCGTCGCTCTCATCTCTCGCTCGGCCGAGTCCACGACGGAGACGACAGAGACCGAGCGCCCCTCGTCGGAGCCCCAGCCCCCCGTCGAGCCCGGCGAACTGCGCTACGTCGAGATCGAGGACATCGGCAAGCAGGGCGACGGCATCGCCCGCGTCGAGCGCGGCTACGTCATCATCGTCCCCGACACCGAAGTCGGCGACCGCGTGAAGATCGAGGTCACGGAAGTGAAGTCGAACTTCGCGGTCGGCGAAGTGATCGAAGAGGAACTGTAACGACGCCACTGCGTCCGGCCTCGCGCGTCGCGAACGCCGCTCTCGGCCGGAAAACAGTTTTGTGCGAGTGTCGACACTCACCGAATATGCGCCCTCCACGCGACGCATCGCCGTCGAGCACGCTCGCCAGATACACGCCCGACAGCCGTCGGTGGCGGCGTCGGGTCGCCGCGGTCGCCGGCGTCGCCGCTCCCCTCTGTGCCTACGCCGCGGTGGCGATCATCTCGGGCGTGAAAACGGGGCTCGTGTACAACGCCCTCATCGCGCTGTTCGGAATCCTCGCGCTGACCCTCCCGGCCGTCGCTGCGGCGTCGCTCCTCGCGCCGCCATCCGGCCGGGAAACGAAAACGAGATCCGCCGGAAGCGACGCCGTGGAGGCACTCAAGCACCGGTACGCCGCGGGAGAGGTCTCCGACGAGGAGTTCGAACGGCGGCTCGACACGCTCGTCCGGACCGAGAACGGCACCGTCGACGACCCGGCGGCCGGGGTCGAACACGCGGAGCGATCTCGGGGGACCGCGGTCGAGACGAACCGCGGGTAGCGCTTCGGCGAGGGACGGCGCGAACGCCGCCGCCGACGCCAGACGACGGCTCGTCAGTCCGCCCGGCGATCGACCGGATAGCCGCCGGTGAACGTCGCGAAGTCGATTTCGGGGGACGGAACCTCTGCGGCCGACTCGTAGGGCCGATTGACCACGATGTCGCCCGCCGTGCTGTCGCCGATCCCCGGAATCGCCGTGAGTTCGTCCATCGAGGCCGCGTTCGGATCCAGCGGGTAGGGAACGGCCGTCACCGACCGATAGCCGTGGTCGACGACCGCGGCGTCGATCGTCTGTCCTAATTCGCGCTCGCCCGGAACCCCGACCAAGAGCGGATACGTCCCCAGCTGCCGGCCGAACGTCCGGCCGTCCTGGTGGTATTCGAGGTGGACGTCGGGGAGGACTGTCCCAACGGGCGCGAGGCGGCGCAGCATCGGCCGGTCGATCTCCTCGCGGACCTCGCGCTTGTACTGCTTGAAGCGCTTCTTGTGCTCGCGGGCGATATCGGCGCCCTCGTCGGCCATCTCGGTCCCCTCGAAGGCCATGACCTGCCGGATGTTGATCCGGCGGACCATCAGGCCCGCGTCGTAGACGCGTTCGAGGAACTGCTTGTTGTGCTCGAACGTCTCCGCGCGCTCGCCCTTCAGCCCGTGCAGGAGATTGATGCCGGGCAGCAGTTTGGGCAGGCGGTTCGCGGCGCCGTCGCCGTGGGTGGGGGCGTCCGCGGGATCGTCGCCGGGGCGCCAGCCGGCCTCCTCGTTGACGATCTCGATCGCCCGGAAGCACTCGTCGGCGGTGACGTTCAGCTGATTTTTCTCCTGGACGACGGGATCGGCCGATTCCAAGCCGAAGGCGGCGGTGTCGCCGGGGGTGTTGTGCTCGGCGATGATCCGGATGCCCTCCCGCGCCTTCTCGGGCCACTTCACCACCGTGATCGGGTTCATATTGTCGAGGTGGAGCGTCCCGAGGTCGGGTGCGACCTCCCGAATGCCGCCGTACAGCTCCCGCAACGCCTCGGGGTTGGGCGCCTCGCCGTCACCGCCGTACGCGAGGATGTCGGCCTGGCGACCGAGCCGGAAGTGCCGGACGCCGCGGTCGTAGAGGTTCCCGACCTCGCCGACGACCGACTCGGGCTGGCGGAACGAGGGGTCGCCGTACATCGGCTCGGTGCAGAACGAACAGCGGTAGGCACAGCCCCTCGACGTCTCCAGTTCGCAGATCAGGTATTCCGGATGATTTGGGTGCTGTTCGACGACGAACGCCCCCTTCTCGGCCCAGCTGTCCAGTTCGTCGGTGTCGCGGTAGCGGTTCTCGAAGCCCTCCAAGTCGTTTCGGACGAGGTCGTAGAGCGCGGCCTCGACGTCGGCCATCGCGAGGAAGTCGTAGTCGAGGTCCTGCCGCTCCATCTCCTGGGCGCCGGCGTTCTCCTCGCCGACGCCGAAGCGGATCGGCCCGCCCATCACCGAGACGCCCTCGGCGGTCCAGGCCAGCTCTCGAACCTCGTCGGGCTCGGCGGGCGTCCCGCCGACGTACTTCCCGGGGACGGTCATCCCGCCGATGTAGACGAAGAGGTCGGCGTCGGCGACGTCGGCCCACTTGCCCCGGTCCTCGCGGAGTTCGTCGATCGTGTGGTAGGTGACGCGCTCCCGGCGGACGCCGGCGTCGACGAGCGCCCCGGCCGCATAGCGCGGGTACGTGGAGATGTACGGCGGCACGCCGAAGTGCGCCGGCTCGTCGACGTAGCCGTCGACGAGCGTCACGGAGATGTCGGCCGGATCGGTCATAGCGGGCCAAAGACGGCCGAGCGGTAAAACGCTCACTCTCCGGGACCGCCGGCGACCGCGCGATCCGGACTCAATGTTGACGTGATAGCCAACCGATAGATTCAGGGGCCATCGTAGATACAGTCACGCCCGAATGAGCCCTCCGACCCTCGCCTCGCTACGGATTCCGGGGGATCGACTCCGACGGACGGCCGGCGCCTTCGAGACCGTCGGCTCCGCGTGGGCGCTCGCCGCGGTGGCGCCGATCGCGCTGACGGCGCTCGCCATCACGGCGGGCTACGTCGCGGCCGGCGGCGCCGATCCGGGGTTTCCGCCGCACTTCCCGACGCTCGTGTACGGCGTCGCGAACCTCGCGGTCGTCGGCAGCCTGTTCGTCGCGTTGGACTCGGCGCCGTTCGCGGCGGCCGCGCTCTTCCGGACGCCGTCCTCCCGCGAGATCGCCGCCGGAGCGGTGGCGACCGCCCTCGGCGTCTTCGTCGGGTGGCCCGCGACGACGGTACTGGCGGACGCGCTCGGCGTCGCGCGGTACGCGCCGGCGACGGTGACCACAACCGCGGGAGCGCTCGCCGTGGGCTTCGGCGCGGTCACCGTCGCGCCCGTCGCGGAGGAACTGCTGTACCGCGGCCTCCTCGTCGGCGTCGGGATCGAACGGGGGCACCGACCGCTCGTCGTCGGGGCCGCGTCGCTCGCGGTGTTCGCCGTCGTCCACGCCTTCACCGCCGGGGTCGCCGGCGTCCTCAACGCCGCCCTCCTCGGATCGCTGCTCACGTGGCTCCGCCTCCGCTTCGACAACCTCGTCGGCGCCTGGCTGTTCCACGCGCTGAACAACCTCCTCGAACTGCTGGTCGGACTCTCGCTCCTCCCGTCGCTGTACGCGCTCTGACGTCCCGCGGTCGGTGAGCGATCGGGAAGCGCGGGAGGCGGGAATCGCGAACCGCAAGAGCGGTTACGCTCGGCCGCCCTCGGAACAGTATGCGCGACGACGCTGATGGGCACGTCCGCCTCCGCCCCGCGACCCCAGACGACGCGGCCGCGGTCCGGCGGATCTACGCGCCCTACGTCCGCGACTCGCCGGCGACGTTCCGGACCGAGGTGCCGTCGGTCGCGGAGGTGCGGGCGAAGGTCCGCGAGAAGCGCGACGCCGACGAGTATCCGTGGTACGTCGCCGTCGTCGGTGACGACGCAGAGGGCGACGCGGAAGACGACGGGAACGACGGCCCGCGCGACGCGACGGGCGACGGCGAGGTCGAATCGAGGATCGTCGGCTACGCCTACGGCAGCCAGCTCCGCGAGCGCCCGGCCTACCGGTGGGCCGTCGAGACGTCGGTCTACGTCGACCACGAGGCCCACCGCTCCGGGATCGGCACGCGGCTCTACGACCGCCTGCTCGACACGCTCCGGCGACAGGGCTACTGCGCGGCCTACGCCGCGCTGGGAATGCCGAACCCCGAGAGCGAGGCGTTCCACGAGCGCCGCGGCTTCGAGCGCGTCGGCCGCTTCCCGGCCGCGGGATTCAAACTGGACGGCTGGCACGACGTCGTCTGGTATCATCGCCGCCTCCGGGAGCCCGAGGGCGAGCCGGCCGAACCGCGACCGGTCTCGGCTGTCGACGGGGCGTTCCGCGACTGACGCCGCGGCAAGCCTCCGCAGAGTCGCCACGTTCAAGCGCGCCGGCCGAGTTGGGCCGGTAATGACACGCAGCGTCTGGCTCAAGGCCGACGACACCGTCGGCGACTGGGAGACACGCAAGCGACGGATCACGGCCGGCCTCGAGGCCGGCGTAGACTGGGTGCTCGTCGACGAGGCCGACGTCGACCGCGTCCGCTCGCTCGGCGACGTCTCGGTGGCGGCGTTCCGCACCGACTCGGGCACCGCGCTGATCGACGACGTCGAGGAGGACGCAGACGCCGACGAGACCCCCATCGACGACGTCGACGCCGAGGGCGAGGCCGACGCCTACATCGTGGGCAAGAAGGGCGAGGGCGACGGCACGGCTGACCTGCCGCCGGACTTCGCCGGCTCGGCGGACCTCACGACGCTCCGCCGCGAGGACGACCGCGCGCAGGGCGCCTACGTCCGGATCTTCTCGGAGGACTACGAGGCCTTCGCCGAGGAGGCCGCCCAGGACGCGGAGTACACCATCGTCGTCGGCGAGGACTGGACGATCATCCCCCTCGAAAACCTGATCGCGCGCATCGGCGAGGAGACCGACCTCATCGCGGGCGTGACGACCGCCGAGGAGGCAAAGACCGCCTTCGAGACGCTCGAACTCGGCGCCGACGGGGTGCTCCTCGATTCTGACGATCCCGACGAGATCAGAAAGACCGTCGAGATCCGCGACGAGGCCGAGCGCGAGACGCTCGACCTCCAGTGGGCCGAGGTGACCGCCGTCGAGCGCACCGGGATGGCCGACCGGGTCTGTGTCGACACCGGGAACCTGATGGAACACGACGAGGGGATGCTCGTCGGCAGCATGAGCCGCGGGCTGTTCTTCGTCCACGCCGAGACCGCCGAATCGCCCTACGTCGCCTCGCGGCCGTTCCGCGTCAACGCCGGCGCGGTCCACGCCTACGTCCGGACGCCCGACGGCGGCACGAAGTACCTCTCCGAACTGAAGAGCGGCGACGAGGTCCAGGTCGTCGACAGCGAGGGGAAGACCCGCGAGGCCGTCGTCGGCCGCGTGAAGATCGAAAAGCGCCCGATGTTCCGGATCGAGGCCGAGGTCGACGGCGACCGCGTCGAGACCCTCCTGCAGAACGCCGAGACGATCAAGGTCCACACCCGCGAGGGGCGGAAGGCGGTCACCGACTTAGAGGCGGGCGACGAGGTGCGGCTCTACTACGAACAGACCGCGCGGCACTTCGGCGAGGCCGTCGAAGAGAGCATCATCGAGAAGTAACTACTCCGCTTCCCATTCGAGCCGCGTCGTACACCACGGACAGAAGTCGAGTTCGGGATCGAGTTCGCCGCCGCAGGCGGGACACTGCGGCGCGTCCGCGGTCTGTGGGCCGCGAGCGGCGAGGCGGTAGGCGTCGAGCGCGTTCAACAGCAAGAGCGCGAACACCGGCACGGTGACCGTCGTCGGCAGCGCGGCCGGCTCGACGTTCACGACGGCGGCGGGGTCCGAGAGGCTGAGCGTCGCCGGGTCGACGAACACCGAGAGCAGCACGATCGTCGCGCCCACGACGACCGAGAACCAGGCGGCGGCGCGGCGCCACTGCCGGAGGTAGAGGTGGCCGGCGCCGGCGACGCCGACGCTGGCGCCGAGGACGGCGACGAGCGTCGCGATCAGGGCACGGCGTCGCGTGTGCGTCATATCAGTGGGCGACGAGGTGGGAGGTCTTAAAAGTGAACGTCCGGGTCCGGTCCGGATCCGAAGTCGGGACCGAAGTCGGGTACGTCGGCGGCGCTGCGGATTCGCGGCCGTCGATCAGGCCAGGCCGATGCTCTCTTCGGCTTCCAGAAGCTCGTGGTAGCGGTTGCGGATCGTGACCTCGGAGATGTCGGCGACGTCGCTGACGGCGGCCTGGGTTGTCTTCTCGTTCGTCAGCAGCGCCGCGGCGTAGACCGCGGCCGCCGCGAGGCCGACCGGCGACTTGCCGGAGTGGACGCCCTTCTCCTTGGCGTTCTTCAGGAGCTGGCGCGCGCGGAGCTTCGCCTCGTCGGAGAGGCCCAGTTCGGAGGCGAACCGCGGGACGTACTGCTCGGGGTCGGCGGGCTTGACCTCCAAGGAGAGTTCCCGGGCGATGTAGCGGTAGGTCCGGGCGACCTCGCTCTTGGGGACGCGGGAGACCTCCGCGATCTCGTCGAGCGAGCGGGGGACGCCCGCCATCCGGGCCGCGGCGTAGACACACGAGGTGGCGACGCCCTCGATGGAGCGGCCGGGCAGCAGGTCCTCGTCGAGCGCGCGGCGGTAGATGACCGACGCGGTCTCGCGGACGTTCTCGGGGAGGCCCAGGGCCGAAGCCATCCGGTCGATCTCGCCGAGCGCCTGCTTGAGGTTGCGCTCCTTCGAGTCGCGGGTGCGGAACCGCTCGTTCCACTTGCGGAGCCGCTGCATCTTCTGGCGCTGATTCGAAGAGAGGGAGTTGCCGTAGGCGTCCTTGTCGCGCCAGTCGATGTTGGTCGACAGCCCCTTGTCGTGCATCGTGTTCGTCGTCGGCGCGCCGACACGGGACTTCTGGTCTTTCTCCTTGGCGTCGAAGGCGCGCCACTCGGGGCCGCGGTCGACCGAGTCCTCGGTGATCACGAGGCCGCAGTCGTCACAGACGGTCTCGCCGTGCTCGTCGTCGGCGACGACGTTGCCGCCGCACTCCGGGCAGGTGAGCTCTTCGTCCTGGGATTCCTCTTCGACCTCCTCTTCCTCGTCGGGACGGACCCAGCGCTGGCCGGCCGAACTGCCGTCTCGTCCCTCGTTCGTTCGCGATTCGTCTCTCGTTCTCGCGTTCACGCGAGTGTAGGTACTCTGCTCGCTCATCGGTGTCGCGACGAATGCCCCGTGCCAGGGATCAGTACGAAGGCCCGGAGCGGTCCGTACCAACTCCACCGACGGAGATTATAAAAAGCGTTCGGAATCGTCTGCCCGAACGGCGCGCACAGCCCCTCCCCGAGGCATCCCAGAAAAACGACCGTGATAATTTATATACCACCGGGACGGGAGCGCGCTCCCGACTCCGCGGCCGTCCGCAACGCACTTGCGCGTCGGCCCCGCTCGAACGGATATGGTGCCGTCCGAAGCGGCCGGCCGAAGAGAGACGGACATAGATGCCGTCGACGCGCCCGAACGCATCGTCTCGCTCGCGCCCAGCGCGACGGCGTCCCTGACGGCGATGGGCGCCGGCGAGGCGGTCGTCGGCGTGACCGCCCACTGCGACCTCGACCGCCCGGTCGTCGGGGGGTGGCTGAACCCCGACTACGACCGGCTGGCCGACCTCGACCCCGACGTCGTCTGCACCGCCGACGGCCTCCAGCGCGAGGTCCGCGACGAGCTCCGAGACCGCGGCTACGACGTCTGCCACGTCGAGCCCGACACGCTCGCGGCGGTGGTCGACTCCGTCGAGGCGCTCGCGCGGGCGGTCGGCCGGCCCGAGGCGGGGAGCGCGCTCGCGACGGAACTGCGCGACCGGATCGAGGCCGTCCGGAGCCGCGTCCCCGAACGCGGGAGCGACGCCCGGCCCGTGATCTACTGTGAAGAGTGGGGCGACCCGCCGATGGCCGCCGGCAACTGGGTCCCCGACGCGGTCGCGGCCGCGGGCGGCCGCTACCCCTTCTGCGAACCGGGAGAACGGTCACAAGAAGTGACGAGAGCGCGGGTCGCGGGCGCCGACCCCGATCACGTCGTGGTCCACCACTGCGGCCACGGCGACCGGGTCGACCCCGACGTCCTCGCCGAGCGCGGCTGGGACCTCGACGCGCCGGTCCACGTGTTCGACGACGATCTCCTGAATCAGCCGAGTCCCGCCCTCGTCGGCGGCATCGAGCGGCTCGCGGCGGTGCTCCACGGCGACGGCTGAGTGAAGGGGAGGCCAGCGGCCCGCCGGACCGCGAAAGCGACACGCGTATACTCCGCGCCGCACCACCCGCCGGTATGCGAATCGGAGTCGGCAGCGGGAACCCCGTGAAGCGCGACGCGACGGCCCGGGTCTTCCCGGACGCGACCGTCGAGGCGGAGCCGGTCCCCTCCGGCGTCTCCGAGCAGCCGACGGGCCGCGAGGAGACGCGCCGGGGCGCGGAGAACCGAGCCGCGACGGTCCTCGACGCCGGCAGCCACGACCTCGGGGTGGGGATCGAAGGCGGCGTGGCCGGCGTAGAAGAGGAAGACGGCGAGCCCGCGCTCCTCGTGATGTGGGCCGTCGTCGACGACGGCGACCGGCGGGGCGTCGGCGCCGGACCGAGCCTTCCCCTCCCGGACTCGGTCGCCGGGCGCGTCCGCGCGGGCGAGGAACTGGGGCCGGTGATGGACGACGTCCTCGGCGAGTCCGACGTCGCGAAGAAGCAGGGCGCCGCGGGCGCGTTCACCGGCGGCGCGATGACCCGGACCGACGCGCTGGCCGCCGCGGTCACCGCGGCCGCGAGCCCGTTCCTGAGCGACCTGTACTAACCTAATCGAGTTCGGGCGCCTCCTCGCCGTGCTCGCGGACCTCGCGGGTCTCTTCGACCGCGGTCGTCAGCGAGACGTTGAGCCCGAGCATCGAGGCGTAGCCGCCGATCACGGTGACGAGGTTCTTCACCGCGTGATCGAGGACGGCCGCCCCGAGCGCCAGCTCGGCCGACAGCGGCGTCAGTCCGACGACGAGGAGGGTGAAGGCGCCCTCGTAGAGCCCGACGCCGCCCGGCGAGAGGGGCAGCACCTTCGCGAGGTTGCCGACGCTGACCGCGAAGAAGCTCACCGCGATCAGTTCGACGAGCGGGAGCCCCGGCTGAAACGCCGCGAGCACGAGGAGCGCGGTCACGACGTCGAGCGTCCAGACGGCCACGCTCGCCGCGCCGACCCGGGAGAAGCCGCGGCGCGTCCCCGCGACGGTCTGGAGGTCGTCGACGAACCGGCCGACCACGCCCGCGACGAAGTCCGCGTAGGAGTCGGTGCTCACGCGGTAGACCAGCGCGCGGACGAAGTCGCGGTCGCTCCGCGCCGAGAGCGCGATCCCGACGACGGCCGCCAGCGCGACGAGGCCGACGCCGAGCGCGACGATGACGGCGACGCGGCCGGCGCCCTCCGCGCCGGTGATCGTCCGGGCGAGCTCCGCGGTCTGGCCGGTCGCGGTGTAGCCGATGAGGACGACGCCCGCCATCGAGGCGATCGTCAGCAGGTCGAAGACGCGTTCTGCCGCCAGCGACGCGAACCCCGAGGGGTACGGGATCCCGCGGCGTGCCTTCACCACGTACGCCCGGATGAGGTCGCCCGCCCGCGCCGGGAAGACGAGGTTCCCGGTCTGGCTGATGAACACCGCGCCGGTCAGGAACCCCACCGTCTCGTGGTAGCCCAACTCCGCGAGGATGTCGCGGTAGCGGTAGCCCCGGAGCGGCCACGAGAGGACGTAGATCACCGCAGCGGCGCCGACGAGCGCGAGGTCGGCGTCGCCCATCTCGGAGAGCACGGTCTCGAAGTCGATGTACTGCGTCATCAGCACCAGCGCGACGAGGGCCAAGACCGCGCCCGCGACGATGCCGACGCGGCGGGAGAGCCTCGGGCGGACCGACAGCTGCCAGAACGTGCGGACGATCTGGCTGCCCATCCCGAAGACGTCGCGGACGAGGTCGACCTTCGTGTCGCCCTTCGGCGTCCACTCGACGGGGAACTCCGCGACCGCGAACCCGCGGCGCTGGGCGCGGACGAGCATCTCGGTGTCCCAGAACCAGTGGTCGTCTTCGACCTCGGTCTTGAGGTCGTCGAACGCCTCCCGGCTGAAGGCCTTGAAGCCGCACTGGTGGTCGCGGAGCTCCGACCGGAGCAGCGTCCGCACGAGGCCGTTGTACACCCGACTGGGAACGCCGCGCTTCGGCGGCCGGTCGGCGACGTTGCCGGGGATCCAGCGCGAGCCGGTCGCGACGTCGGCCTCGCCCGAGCGGACGCGCTCGATCAGCTCTTCGAGGTGGCGCATATCGGTCGCGAGGTCGGTGTCGAAGTACACCAACACGTCGCCGTCGGCCGCCTCGAAGGCGCGTTCGAGCGCGCCGCCGCGCCCCAGTCGCTCGTCGCTGTGGAAGTGGCGGACGCGGTCGTCCTCGGAAGCGAGGCGGTCGGCGATCTCGGGCGTGCGGTCCGCACAGCCGTCTTCGGCGATGATGACCTCGAACGACCCCGGCGCCAGGAACGACGCGAGCGTCCGCAGGGTCGTCTCGACCGTGGCCTCGATCGTGTCGGCCTCGTTGTACGCCGGCAGGACGACGCTCACCGAGACCGCTTCCGGCCCGCCGCGATCGGCTGCGACGTCGCCGTCCGCGGCGTCGCCTCCGTCGGCGCGCACGCCGCTCTCTGTGGCGTGATAGTGATTGCTCTCGCTGTTTACCGCCGAACGCCACCCCCCGGTGACGGCGTTCGGCGGTAAGAGACGAGAGTAACCACTATGAGGCCGCGGGGCCGAGTCGCGTCCGGAGCCGTCGCGGGGACCGTCCATTGGTGGCTTCTGGCCGTGCAGCGGGTATGAACTTTCTGCCTCGGATCGGCTCCGAATCCGTGTTAGGCGACTGTACCGACGGGCGCCCGAAGGCGGAACGAAACGGGCGATCGATCCGCCGAAACCGCACCACAGCGCGGGGTTAAGCGACCGTACCAAACACCTCATAGGCCGAGCGGATGTACTGGTGCGTATGAGCGCGACAGCCGCCGCGAGCCCGACCGCGAACCTCAACGAGAAGCAGGATCGGATCCTCGGATACCTGCGAGCGAACGTGGACGAGCGGACCTACTTCAAATCGCGCCTGATCGCCGAGGACCTGGAGCTCTCCGCGAAGGAGGTCGGCGCGAACATGCGGGCGATCCTCGACAGCGACGTCGGCCTGACGATCGAGAAGTGGGGCTACTCCTCGGGGACGACCTGGAAGGTGACGCGGTGAGCGGCGCCGCGGTCAGGGGTCATACCGCACGAGCGAGTCGGTCTCGTCCGCCAGCGCGACCGCGTCGGCGCCGAACGAGTCGGCGTACCTGACGACGAGCACGAGGAGCGTCTCCGGGCGCTCGACGGCGTAGCCGTCCTCCCGGGAGAGCAATCCGGCCTCGTCGAGTTCGCGCGCGTAGCCGCTCACGGTCGCCCGCGAGACGTCGAGGTGGGCCGCTAGGTCCGCGCCCGTGGCGTCCGGGTTCCGAAGGAGTTCGATGAGCATCCCGCGGGGGGTCCGCCGCCGGAGGTACCCGAGCGCGGTCTGTTCGAACGCCGAGAAGCGACCGGCGGGGAAGAAGCGCTTGTAGTCGCCGTCGCGGCGGGAGTCGAGGACGCCCTCCTCGACCAGATTCCGGAGGTGGTGTTGGGTCTCGCCCGTTCCCAACTGGAGGTCGTCGCGGATCTTCGAGAAGTGGGCGCCGGGCGCGGAGGCGACGAAGCCGACGATGGCGTCGCGGGCGTCGCTCGTGGTCTCCGAGTCCGCGGCCGCGGTGCCGGATGCCAGCCCGGCGAGCGGCGAGGCCGCTCCGAGCGCCGCAAAGCGCCTGAGCGTCGCCCGCTTTTCCTCGTCGACCTCCCGGTTGGGCATCGAGTCGGTTGATAGAGGGGAGATGCGGACAAAAGCGCTTCGTTCGGGGCGATAGCGACGGGATCGCCGAGCCGGCTACTCCGTCTCGCGCTCGACGGCCGGCTCCTCGGACGACTCGTCCGCCGCGTCCTCGGGCTCCGGCGAGGGCGACCCCGACTCCGCGGCGTCGGCGTCGGCCTCGGCGACGACCTCGTCGGGGTCCTTGATCGACGGCTCCTCGACCGTGCCGGCCTCCTGGATCACCGCGTCGGCGTCCTTGAAGTCGGTGCCGGCGCCCTGCTTGATCGCCTCGGCCTCCTGTTCGAGCTCTTCGACGTCCATCTCCGTCGCCTGGTCGATCTGGCCGAGGATCTCCTCGATGTCGTCCAGCCCGAGCAGTTCGCGGGTCTCCTCGTCGAAGTCGAGGCTGTCGAGGCCCGCCTGTTCCTGGACGTCGGAGTCGGTCAGCTGCCGGCCGTAGCGGCCCAGGAGGCTGGTGAGCTCCTGCGGCAGGACGAACGTCGTCGACTCGCCCTGGCCGATCGTCTCCAGGCTCTCCATTCCCTTCTCGATGATCGCGCGCTCGCCCATCGATTCGGCGGACTTCGCGCGGAGGACCGTCGAGATGGCGTCGCCCTGCGCTTCGAGGATCTGGCTCTGCTTTTCGCCCTGCGCCCGGATGATGTTCGACTGCTTTTCACCCTCGGCCTGCTCGACGGCGGAGCGCCGTTCGCCCTGCGCTTCGAGGATCATCGCGCGGCGGCGGCGCTCGGCCGACGTCTGCTGTTCCATCGCCTGCTGGACGTCCTGGGAGGGGTTCACCTCGCGGACCTCGACGCTCTCGACGCGGACGCCCCACTCGTCTGTGGGCTCGTCGAGCTCGCGGCGGATCCGACCGTTGATCTCCTGGCGCTTGTTGAGCGTGTCGTCGAGCTCCATGTCGCCGATGACCGCCCGCAGCGTGGTCTGGGCGAGGTTCGAGACCGCGCGCTTGTAGTCGTCGACTTCGAGGAACGCCTTCTTGGCGTCCATCACCTTGATGTAGACGACGGCGTCGGCGGTCACGGGGGAGTTGTCGCGGGTGATCGCCTCCTGGCGCGGGACGTCGAGCGTCTGGGTCCGCATATCGAAGGCGTACGTCCGCGAGACGAACGGCGGGATGAAGTTGATCCCCGGTTCGAGCAGTTTCCGGTACTCGCCGAAGACCGTCAGCGCCTTCTTCTCGTAGGCGTCGACGATCTCGACCATCTGGTAGACGGTGACGATCGCGAGGAGGAGCACGAGGATCCCGATCGTCGGGATCCCGATGCCGAGTTGGAGTAACGCGGGACCGAGTGCCATAGCCGACCTTGGGAGGTGGCGGTGATAAGCGTTGGCCCGGGCCGATCGCCGGCCGCCGGCGGCCGTCCGAACAGCCGTCGCCGGTCGTTTTTCGGGGCCGTAAGTCTCGATCCGGTCGGCTACCGGGACTCGAACCGGAGCACGAGCCGATCGACCAGCAGGCCGTAGACCGTCATCTCGCGGCCCTTCTCGGAGTACCACGTGTCGACGGGCTCGACGAACCCGGCCTCGCGGAGGCGCTCGACGTGGTAGCGCGCGTTCTGGAGCGACGTGTCGGCCGCCTCGGCGATCTCGGAGACCGGCTTCGGCCCCGCGTCGAGGGCACAGAGGACCGCCTGCGCCGTCTCCGAGGCCAGGACCGAAAGCACCGCACCCGAGCCGGTCCCGTCGACGACGACCTCGGTGCGGTCCGGAGCGGGGCGCTCGACCGAGCCGTGGGCAGGTAACAGGCTTGACATCGCCTCACGCTCCGGACGCCGGCGTCTCGCGGCGCTCGGTCCGCCCGTCGCGTCTCGACCTCACGCGGGGGGCGGGCTGTCGGTTCCGAGAGGCGCGCGGCACGTCGTTCGGGTCTCGCATCGAATCCATCGTACACCCCACTGCGTATCGGACCACAAAGAGACCCGGCGCGGAGTTTCTCGATCTGAAGTTACCCCCGACTAGCGGAGGTACAGTGATCGTCGGTCCGGGCCGCCGACGGTGCCGGCCCGGGAATCGCGGGCGCGGCGCGTCACTTCCGAGCGTGGAGCGAGTAGGCGATGAGGAGGACGCCGAGGAACTGCAGAGTCCGCGTCACGAGTGTCAGTGGACGCTGGTACCGGAGGTCGAGGTAGCCCTCCCGGAGGAGCACGGAGCCGACGAAGGCGATGCTGAACGCGACGGTCGTGAGCAAGAGCAGCCCCAGCGAGAGCGCTCGCATCGTCCGGCTGTCGTGGCGGCGATACCCGCGGTAGGCCTGATAGCCCACGTAGCCGCCGACGAGCGTGGACCCGAGCGCGAGCGCGACGATCAGCCAGTCGACGAGCGCGGACAGCCCGAGCATGTCAGAGGTTCTCCCACATTTTCCTGAATCGGTCCGCGGTGTCTGACTCCCGTTCGCCGGGGAACGACGCCGGTTCGCGTCGGGTCACGTCGGCCTCGAAGCGCCCCTCCCCCAGTTCGATCGAGAGCTCCGAGAGCGTGGCCGCGTAGACGCCGTAGTGGTTCCCGTCGCTTCGGACCTCCGTGCGCTCTTCGAGGAGGTCGTGCTCTCGGAGCCGCTCGACCCGCCGGTACACCGTCGGTTCGGACATCTCACATTCGTCGGCGAGCTGCTGTGCGGACATTGGTCTGACACTCGTTGCGGCGAGGATCGCCCGGGCGTAGTCGTCGCTGAGGATGTCGAGAATGTCGCCGGGGTCCGGGTCCTCGCTCACGCGTCGACCGGAGGACCGCCGCCCGAATAAATACCGCCCCGGACTTCCGACTCTGAAGTTCCACCACGCAGTCGTCGGAGCCGCCCGCGGCGGGCCGATTTGGGGAGGGCTGCCCGCGCAGACGGCGGGCCGGGAGTCGAGCGTCGGTGCCGGGGCACGGAGGGAGCCCGGCGGAGGGATCGAGAGCACGTCAGCGGGGCCGCGGTAGCGACCGCGGCGGCGACGACGGACGGCGGGGACGTGAGCGGGGCGGCACCTCGCGCCCGCAGCGCGTGTCCATCGCGTTCGACGGGAGGGTTCGAGAGATAATATAACGGCAGCCGCAGTTTCCGGGTCAGAAAACGCCGTCGCGCGCCGGGCGCCGCGGGGACGAGGACCCGAAAGCGTTCACCCGCTGGGACACCCGATCGACCGGGACACGGCGATCAGCCGCTCGGTCTCGACGCCCGTCCCCCGAACCGTGTACCGGTACTGCTCGCACGACCAGGACAGCGAGGTCGTCGGGCCGCGGTCGAGCGTCGCCGGCCGACCGTCGACGACGAGGTCCGTCTCGCCCTCGTCGGGCGCGTAGGTGAAGTTGTACTTGGCGGCCGTGAGCTGGCGGCCGTCCGCGGCGTACCGGAGCCCCACGCCCCGCACGCGGCCGGTGGTGCGCGTCGCGTACGTGAGCGAGAAGTCCGCCGGCACCGACGGTTCGGGGACCGCGATCGAACTCCGCGCCGAGAGGTCGGCGACGCTCCGGTACCACTCGGTCTCCGGCGTCTCCAGCCGCTCGACCGTCGCGTTCGGTCCGAAGTCCGGCGAGAAGGCGTCCGCCGAGACCGGCGCGTCGAACGTCACGTTCGTGTAGGTGGTCGTCACCGACCGCCGGGCCCCGTCGGCGGTCCAGACGGTCCGGGTCCGGAGCGGATAGAACCGCTCCGCGTCGAGCCAGAGCCGCTGCCGGTAGCCGACGTCGCTGCGGTTCGTCGAGGGCGCGACGCTGAGGACGTACGCCTCCCGGCCGTCGACCGAGTCGGTCCCGACGTAGTCGACGGTGTAGGTGTCGGCGGCCTCGGGGCGCGGTCCGGCCCCGCGGTCGCGCGGCACGACCGGCAGCGGCGCGACCGTCGGCTGCTGCGGCCGACCGGCCGCGTCCGTCAGCCCGGCCGCCGCCACGAACTGCTGAATCCGGGCGGCCCGCGTCGTGCGCTCCGGCGGGCCGGTGAGGTTGATGACGGTGACGTTTCGCCGGTCGGCATCGTAGAGCCACAGGACCGACCCGTTGGAGAGCCGGCGCTCGTACCGGCGCGGGCCATCGCCGCGGAACCGGACCCGCTCGCGGTCGGTGCCCGGAACGAGGGTCACGTCTGCGACCGTGCGGGAGACGCTCCGATCGCGCTCGACGACGACCGACCGGGTCGCTTCGAGGGAGTCGATCGAGCGGTACCGCTCGCTCACGTTCTCGCTGACTCGCGGCTCGCCGTCCGTCACCGACGCCCCCGACGCCCACACGAAGGTAGAGAGGGCGACGGCGAGCAGCAGGAGCGCGGCGAGCGTCCGTCGGTCGATCGGGAGGGCGCTGTCGGTCATACGGGGTGGGGACCAGGGTCGTTTGCGTTCTGGTAGCGCGGGCAATTAAATACCGCCGCTCCGGGATTCGCGGGCCGGCGCGAGAGGCGCGGGGCGCGATCCCGGCGATCGCGGGGCGGGACGCCCGGACCGTCAGTTCCGCTCGGTCTCGACGTCCAGGTCTTCGCCATCCGTCGGCTCCGACTCCGACCCCGTGCTCTCGTTCGCGTCGGTATCAGCGCCGGGGTCGGCGTCGATCTCACCGGAGCCGCCGCCGTCGCCGCCGGCCGCGTCCGCCGCGCCCTCGCGACGCCCGCGTTCGAGCGCGCGGTCGATCTCGTCGTACTCGGTTTCCAGGGACTCGACGGTGACGACGTTGCCGCCGCCGGGATCGACGACGACGACTTCGGTCCCGACGTCGAGTTCGCCGTCGACCGAGCGCGCGGCGTAGTAGGGGTTGAAGCCGCCGTCGTCGAGTTTGACCTCGCCCTCGGTGGGCGTGACGCGCTCTGTCACTCTGCCGGTCCGCCCCCGGAGGCTCGTCGAGTCGCTCGTCTGGGCCGTGCCCTTGCCGCCGTAGATGTCGAGTTCGCGGTAGCCGTAGAGCGCCAGGCCGCCGAAGACGAGCACGAGGACCGCGAGCACGACGGGCGAGGCCAGCGGCCCGAGCACGAGCCCCACCAGCCCGGCCGCCAGCAGGGCGATCCCGAGGACGATGAAGTGCGCTCCCGGCGCGAACGCTTCGAGGAAGCTGACGCCGAGGCCGGCCGCCACAAGGAGGAGCGGCAGCGTCTCGGGCGGGATCGAGAGCTGGAGGGCGACCGCGAGCGCTCGGTCGAACATACGCGGGCTTGGGATGGCGCACGATTAAGCGTTATCACGGGACGCGAGGTGGGATCACGCTATCGTAGCGTTTGCAATTGATTACACATCCGATCGCACGACAGCGTGCGATCGAGTGAGTGAAGACTTGCAAACGCTACGACCGTAAGCGACGTCGGTGATACTGTCGGACACAAGTCTGTGAAGAATTTCCCGCCCGGGGCGGCGAATATCTTGAAACAGTTGTGTCCGACAGTATGAAGCGCTCGAACCGCGGGTGTCGATCGACGAGCCCGCGTCGTCTGCGGAACAGTATCAGCCGTCGTCCGGGACGGTGGCCTCGGGCGTGATCGACGTGTCGCGCTCGAACCGGAGCCTCAGCTCGCCGTCGTAGACGAGGGTCGCGCTCTCTGCGTCCGCCGGGATGCTGAAGACGATCCACACCTCGCGGCTCTCGCCCGGCTCGAAGAGCCCGGCGCTCGGGAAGCCCGTCACGCCTTCGAGCGGCTGTCTGCCGTAGCGCTGGCCGGCGACTTCGACCGCGAACGCCGACTGCTGGAGCTGGATCGGGCTGTCGCCGCCGTTGGTGACGTTCAGGCGGACGAGCAGGAACGTCTGCCCGTCGGGCGGCTCGAAGGAGGTTCCGTTGACGCTCAGGCCGTCGCGCGTCTCGGCGTTCCACCGCGCGTCGACCGTCGCGTTCGCGCCCGCGGTCGACATCGCGGAGACGCCGGGGCCCGCATCGCCGCCCGGGCCCAAGAGCCCGCCGCCGAGGCCGACCGCCGGGCCGACGGTCGCGCCGATCAGGAACGCGACGACGAGCACGACGGGGATGACGCCCGCCGGCACCGACCCCGAGGCGATCCCGCCGAGCCGGTCCGTCACGCGGTCGAGTCGGGATCCGTCTCCAGGGTCTCCGTCGGTCCCGCCGTCGCCGCCGTCCGATTCGTCGCCCGATCCGTCCGCGGTGAGGCCGACCGTCGCCCGGAGTCCCGCGACCGCGGCGCCGACGTCCGGCAGGCGGTCTTCGAGCCCCTCCGGCACGGGCACGCCGACGTCGCGGAGGCGCTCGAAGACGGCCGCGAGGCCGCTCGTCTCGGTGTACTGGGCGAGGAGGTCGTCGAAGCCGCCCTCCGAGACGGTGGTTTCGAGCGTCTCGCGGTCGAGGAGGTGGACCCCGCGCTGGCCGGCGATGCGCTGGGCCCCCTCCGCGAAGGCGCCCTGGGTTGCGACGACGGCGACGTCGATGCCGCGCTTCCGACAGAACGTGACGAACTGCTTGAGGTGCCGCTCGGTGACGGTCGCGGTCGTCGTCGGGAAGACGTAGATGACGCCGCGCTTGCCGTCGCCGCGCTTGCCGATCACGAAGTGGGTCTCGTCGGCGCGCTCCTTCATCGAGACGTTCCAGCCGCGCTCGCGCCACAGGTCGCCGAGGAACGAGACGAACTCTTCGGGCTCCAGTTCGGGGATCACGACGGCTCACCTCCGCGGCCGCGGCGGGCCAAGAGCGCGCCGAGCGCGAGCACCGCGGCGACGGCGACGCCCGGCGACAGCGGGAGACTCGACTGCGTCGCGCCGGCGGGCGCGAGCGGCGTCCGCGTCACGACGGGGTACGGCGTCTCGGTCGGCGTGGGCGTCGCCGTCGCCGTCGCGGTCCGTGTCGCCGCCGGCGTCTCGGTCGGCGCCGGCGGGAAGTCGATCACCGCGGTGTCGTTGACGACGACGCCGTCGTCGGCGTACGCCTCGGCGTTCGCCCGGTAGGAGCCGTTCGCGTCCGCACGGACCAGCTCCGCGCGGAGCCGCTGGGTCTCGAACAGGGGCGTGCTCAGTTCCGCCGCGACGTTCTCGTGGCGGCCGGGTTCGAGGTAGTCGCTCCGGCCGACCGACTCGCCGTCGGCGTCTTCCAGCCGGACGAAGCCGCCGGAGGGGATCTCCGCGCTCGCGACGGTCAGCGACGTGCCGTTGGCGGTCTGATTATCGATCCGGACGCTCGGATCGGGCGCGACCAGGTAGACGTCCTGGGCGGTCTGGAGGAAGTACTCTCGGACCCACAGCGTCGCGTTCGCGCCCCGGGAGACCGAGCCGAGGTCGAAGTCGGCCTCGAAGCGGCCGTCGGCGCCGACGGTCGCGTCTCGGAGTTGGAGGAAGGCGTTCGGGTCGTCGGAACGCAGCCGGACTTCGAGGGTCGTGTTGGGCGCGCGGTTCGTCCGGCCCGTGACGGTGAAGGTGTCGTTCTCCCACGGGTAGTGGGTCGCGTCCTGCGTCGGCGACAGCGACACCGACGGCGCTTCGAGGGTGAACGCCGTCGTCGCGAGCGTCGTCTCCGAGGCGACGAGGCCGCTCTCGTCGGTGAGCGTGAGCGCCGCGCGGTAGCGGTTGCGCCCGGACCGGTCCTCGATCGGGACGCCGCTCGTGTTCCAGAGCACGTAGATCCGGTCGTTCTCGAAGTTCGGGAGCACGGAGACGTTCGCGCCCGCCGTCGCGACGTACTCGCGGGCCGCGTGGTTCGGGCCGGGGTCGGTCTGGGTGAAGTTGACCTTCAGGCCGTTCGCGGCCGCGCTCCCGGTGAGATCGCTCGCGTTCAGCGCGGTTTCGAGGCCGCTCTCTTCGAACCGGACGACGGCGTAGTCGCCGCGGGCGACGGTCTCGCCCGCGCTCATCTGGCTCGTCAGCGCCCCCACGTCGGCGTCGCCGTCCTCGCCGCCGCCGGTGTACTCCTCGGGGGTGAACGACGCCGGGGCGCGGTAGGACGCCGCGGTCGTCTCGCCGCGGGGTTCGACGGTGAGCGTGGCGAGGTCCTGTTCGACGCCGTCGACTTCGAGCCGCAGGAGGTAGTCATCGGGCTCGATCGCTTCCTCGAGGGGATCCGAGTGCATCGTCGGCGAGCCGCCCTCGATGAACTCGCTCGGGTCCGCGGCGGTCGTCGCGCGGGTGTCGAGGACGACCTCGGTCGAGCCGCTACCGCCGAGTTGGACGGTGACGTTGAAACCGTACTCCGCGCCGCCGATCGTGAGGTTCGCGGGGCCCGAGTGCGAGACCGAAATCGTGACCTCGTTGCCGCGGGTCACCGTCAGATTGTCCCGGCCGAACGAGCCAGAGGCCTCTTCGGTCTGCGCGCGTGCGGGACCTGCGTCGATCGTTGCGACCGACGCGGGCGCCGGCGCCGCCGGCACCGCGGCGAGCCCCGAAACCGGGGCTACCGCACCGACGAGGAGGCAGCAAACGATGGTGAGGGGAAGCGTAGCGTGGGACATCGGCGGGTCGGTTGTCTCACTGCTACCCCGCATACCACATAAAGCGCTACGGTCACAGCATCAGAAGTGATAATTCTCTGCCGTCAGATGAGGCCCGGCGCGAACGCCGACGCCAGGAGGGCGACGGTGCCGAGCACGCCGAGCACGACGAACAGCGCGTTCTCCGGCTCCGGGCGCTCGGGCTCGATCGGCGGACGCTCGAACGTCAGCCCCTCGTCGAGTTGGGTGCCGATCGTCGAAGCCGCGTCGGGGTCGGAATCGGAACCGGAGTCGGAGTCGGAATCGGACTCGGAATCGAAGTCGACCGGACTCCGAGCGGGGTCGTCCTCGGCGGTCCGGTCGCGGTCCGGGTCGTGATCGCTCATCACCCGAGGTAGGTGCCGCGCCCGGAAATCCCTACCGCCCGCGACGCCCGCGGTCGGGCTCGCGGCGGTGTCTGATCACGTCGCCCTCGTAGACGATGCCGCGCTCGGCGTGCAGCGTCAGGGTCGTGCCCGGCGAGAGCCGCTCCGGCAGCGGCGCGCCCGAGATCATCGGCAGATCGAGCTCGCGGGCGACGAGCGCGGGGTAGCCGGTCATCCCCGGCCGCGCGTCGACGATCCCGCCGAGCTTCGCCGCGTCGCCGTCGAACTCGCCGTCGAAGTCCGCCGGCAGCGCGAGGATCGCGCCCTCGGGGACCCCGGAGAGGTCGCCGTCCGAGGAGACCGCGAGCGGCCCCGTGATCCGGCCCCCGACGACCTTCCGGCCCGTGGCGACGGCCTCGGCGGCGACGTGGAGCTTCAGCATATTCGTCGTGTTCGTGCCCTCCAGTTCGGTCATCATCCCCGAGAGGACGACGAGCGTGTCGCCGGAGGCGGCGGCGTCGACGTCGAGCGCGGCGTCGACCGCGTCGTCCATCATCTGGTCGATGCCGTCGCGGTACGGCGAGTAGGTCGGAATGACCCCCCACGAGAGCGCGAGCTGGCGACGGACCCGATCGATCGGCGTCGTCGCGACCACCGGGACGGCCGGGCGGAACTTCGCGGTCTTCCGGGC
This sequence comes from Halobellus sp. EA9, assembly GCF_051195055.1. NCBI lineage: Archaea > Methanobacteriati > Methanobacteriota > Halobacteria > Halobacteriales > Haloferacaceae > Halobellus > Halobellus sp. EA9. The sequence continues at coordinate 405,634 of NZ_JBNTJW010000001.1, forward strand.
CGTATAGCCCGACTCGGAGGCGGCGACGATGGCGCTCGCGCCGACGTCGCGTGCGAGGTAGCGCGCCGATCGGGCCAGCGCCTCCGTGCGGGAGTCGCCGTCGGGCGTCGGGATCCGCCCCTCGCGGCCCTCGGCGTACTCGTCGCTGGATTCGACCTGGCGGACGATCCGGTCCATCGTCTCGACGACGCGGACGGGGTCGTCGCCGATGGCAGTCTCGCCCGAGAGCATCACCGCGTCGGTGCCGTCGAGGACGGCGTTGGCGACGTCGGAGGCCTCCGCGCGGGTCGGCCGCCGGGCGTGGATCATCGAATCGAGCATCTCCGTCGCGGTGATGACGGGCGTCCCCGTCTCGTGGCACCGGCGGATGATCCGCTTTTGGATGATGGGGACGTCTTCGAGCGGCATCTCGACGCCGAGGTCGCCGCGGGCGACCATCACGCCGTAGGCGGCGTCGACGATCTCATCGAGGTTCTCGACCGCGCCGGCGCGCTCAACCTTCGCGACGACGGGGATGTCCGCGCCGAGTTCGTCGAGCGCGTCGCTGATGGTGTAGACGTCGGCCGCCGAGCGGACGAACGAGGCCGCGACGAAGTCGGCCTCGGTCTCTGCGGCGACGCGGAGCTCCTCGCGGTCGCGCTCCGTGATGAGGTCGATGTCGAGGTCGACGCCCGGGAGGTTCACGCCCTTGCGGCCGGCGAGCTTCCCGCCGGAGTCGACGCGGGCGACGACGGCGTCGTCCTCGACGCGGAGCACCGTGGTCTCGATGCGGCCGTCGTCGAGGAGGACCGTATCGCCCGGCTCCGCGGCGGCGATCGAGTACGAGAGCCCGACGGTCTCGGGCGTCGCGTCCGTGCCCTCGACGAACCGGACCTCCGAGCCCGTTTCGAGCTGGATCGGCTCCTCCAGGGGCGCGGTCCTGACCTCGGGCCCCTGGAGGTCGACCATCGCCGCCAGGGGGCGCTCCGTCCGGTCGTCGACCGCGCGGATCCGCCGGATCACCTCCCGGCGGTGGTCGGGCGTCCCGTGGCTCGCGTTGAGCCGCGCGACGCTCATCCCCGCCTCCGCGAGGGCCTGGATCGTCGACTCCTCGTCGGACGCCGGGCCGAGCGTGCAGACGATCTTCGCTTTTCGCATAGAACGGTATACTCAACACCGAGTTAAAAAGACCGCCGGTGCCCGGGTGTCGGTAAAGATTGGGCGAGTCGCGGCGGGCGCGGAGGACCGGGCTACCGGATCTTCGTGCCGGGCTCGGCGTCGCCGTGGGTCGTCAGCAGGTCGGCCTGCTCGCCCGCCGCGAGCAGCATCCCGTTGGACTCGACGCCGAACAGTTCTGCCTTCTCCAGGTTGGCGACGACGACGATCTTGGTCCCGGGGAGGGAATCGAGGTCGTGGAGCTGCTTGATGCCGGCGACGATCTGGCGCTCCTCGACGCCGATGTCGACGGTCAGCTTCGCGAGCTTGTCCGCGCCCTCGACGCCCTCGGCGTCGAGAATCTCGCCGACGCGGATGTCCAGGTCCTGGAAGTCCTCGAAGCCGATCCGCTCGTCGGCGATCGGTTCGAGGTCGGCCGCGGCGTCGTCGGAATCCTCGTCCGCCGCCGAGTCGTCGCTCTCGTCGTCGGCGGTCGCCTCCGCGACGCGCGCTTCGAGCTTCTCGTTGAGCTCCTCGACGCGCTCTTCGGGGATCTTCTCGAAGAGCTCCGTGGGCTCGTCGAACTCCCCGCCGGGCGCGTCGAGGGCGGCCTCGACGCCGACCGCGTGGACGTCGCCGTCGGCGTTGAGGTCCTCCCAGAGGTGCTCTGCGGCCTCGGGCGTGACCGGCTCGAACAGGACGGCCACGGCGGTCGCGACCTGGACGCAGTCGCGGATGACCTGAGCCTTCTCGGGATCGTCGTCGTCGAGCTTCCAGGGCTCGTGCTTCTGGATGTACTCGTTGCCGAACTGCGCGAGGCGGACCGCGCTCTCGCCGATGTCGCGGACGGAGTAGTCGTTGACGCCGGCGCGGAAGTCGTCGATCGCCGCCTCGATGCGCTCGCGGACGTCGTCCGACAGGTCGGCGTCGGGCGTGCCGCCGAACTCCCGGGCGGCGAAGAGCATCGAGCGGTACGCGAAGTTGCCGACCGTGCCGACGAGTTCGTTGTTCACGCGCTCGCGGAACTTCGCCCACGAGAAGTCGACGTCCTGCTGGAAGCCGCCGTTGGTCGCGAGGTAGTACCGGAGCAGGTCCGGGCGGAAGCCCTCCTCCAGATATTCGTCGGCCCAGACGGCGCGGTTTCTGGAGGTCGAAAAGCCCTTACCTTCGAGGGTGATGAACCCCGAGGCCATCACCGCGCGGGGCTCGGTGTAGCCCGCGGCGTGGAGCATCGCCGGCCAGAAGACGGTGTGATGTTGGATGATGTCGCGGCCGATGATGTGGACGATTTCTCCCTCGTCGCGCCACGCGTCCTCCCAGTCGAAGACGTCGCTGCCGACGCGGTCTGTGTACTGCTTCGTGGAGGAGATGTACTCGATCGGCGCGTCGACCCAGACGTAGAGGACGAGGTCCTCGTCGCCGGGGTAGTCGACGCCCCAGTCCATGTCGCGGGTGATACACCAGTCCTGGAGTTCGCCCTCGATCCACTCGCGGGGCTGATTCTGCGCGTTCGAGGTGCCCTCCAGTCGGTCGAGGAAGCCAGAGAGGTACTCCTGGAGGTCCGAGACGGCGAAGAATTCGTGCTCGCGCTCGTGGTACTCGGCGGGGTTGCCCGTGATCGCCGAGACGGGGTCTTCGATCTCGCCGGGTTCGAGGTGGCGGCCGCAGCCCTCGTCGCACTCGTCGCCGCGGGCGTGTTCGCCGCAGTACGGGCAGGTGCCCTCGACGAAGCGGTCGGGGAGCCACTGGTCGGCCTCGGGGTCGTAGGCGACGGGGATCTCCTTCTCGTAGACGTAGCCCTCTTCTTCCAGCGTGCGGACGATCTCCCGCGTCGTCTCGACGTTGGTCTCGTCGTGGGTGTGGCCGTAGTTGTCGAACTCGACGTCGAACTTCGGGAAGGTCGCCTCGTACTGCTCGTGGTGCCGGAGCGCGAACTCCTCGGGCGTGACGCCCTCCTCCTCGGCGTTGACCGCGACGGGCGTGCCGTGCATGTCCGACCCGGAGACGAAGGCGGTGTCCTGTCCGAGTCGCTTCAGCGCACGGCTGTAGATGTCGCCGCCGACGTACGTGCGGAGGTGACCGATATGGAGGTCGCCGTTGGCGTACGGCAGGCCGCAGGTCACCACCGTCGGCTCGTCGGTGGGGAAGTCCTCGTGGCTCATACACGGTGATGAACGGGGCGGGACCAAAATCCCGCTGGTTCGAAGTCGCGGCCGGTCGGCGCGGCGGTCCGTCCCGGCGCCGTCTAGACGATCGACAGGATCGTTCCGACGCCGACGAGAGTCACGACGAGCCGCCCCACGCTCCCGGCGAAGGTCGCGGCGGCGAACTTCGCGTAGTCCTCTTCGAGGACGGCGAACGCGTAGATCGACAGCGTGTCCGGGAAGAACGGAACCGAGAGCGCGAGCGCGAGCCCCGCGTAGCCCCACCGCTGGGCGATCTCGACGGTCCGCCGCTCGGACCACTCGACCACGTCGAATCGGGAGTTTCGGAGGAAGCGGATCACCGGCCCGGAGTCTTTGACCTCCTGGCCGATGTGAAACGCGAAGACGCTCCCGGCGGCCTTGCCCACGCCGGTCGTGAGGATGATGACCGCGAGCCGGCCGGCCTCGCCGAGTCCGAGATCCAGCGGCGCCAAGAGGACGACCTCGCTCACGCCCGGGAGCGCGAAGGCGATCAGGAACGAGTAGACGAAGATGATGCCGACGCCGGGCCACCCGGTGGCGGTCTCGACCGCCCGGGTGAGCCAGCCGAACTCCGGCAGGAGGTCGCCCGCCACCGCGACGCCGACGGCGCTGGCCGTCTGCGCGACCGGTCCGAGGAGGGATGCCGTGGCGGGGACTGACACGTGTGTCGGGGAGTGAGACGCACGGGGTGGTAAGTCTTGAGTTTCGGAACGATCGCGGAACCGCGTCGGCGTCGATCGGGCCTACCGGACGGCGTCGAGGTCGTCGAGGAACGCCCGGAGGCTGCTCTGTGTTACGTGCGGCATCATCACGATCCGCGCGAGCCCCGAGCCCGTCCGCGAGAGGCGCCAGTCGCGCTCCCGGAGCGCCTCGAACGTGCTCCCGCGCAGGTCGGCGACGACGATCGGGAGCTCGACGCCGGGGACGTCGTAGCCGCGGTCGCGGAGTTCGTCGGCGAGCCAGCGCGCCAGCCGGTCGGCGCGCTCGTACTCGCGGCGGTAGCCGTCGGGCCACAGCGCGTCAATGGCGGCGACGGCGCTCGCGACGCCCGCGCCGCTCCTGGTACCCGTCAGCGACGCCTGCGAGGTGGATTCCAGATACGGCGTGTCGACCGCGAGCGCGTCCATCCCGGCCGCCTCGCGGAAGAGGAGCCCGCCGGCCGGGATCGCCGCCTGGCCGCACTTGTGGGGGTCGATCGTCAGCGAGTCGATCCCCGCGTGGGCGAAGTTCCACTCGTGGTCCGTGAAGGGGAGGAGGAAGCCCCCCCAGGCGGCGTCGACGTGGCAGTACGCGCCGGCGTCGTGGGCGACGGCCGCGATCTCGGGGATCGGATCGACCCGGCCGTACTCGGTGCTGCCGGCGACGCCGACGACGAGGACCGTCTCCTCGTCGACGGCCGCGGCGACCGCCTCAACGTCCGCGCGGTGGTCCTCGTCGGTCGGCACCGACCGCAGTTCGACCTCCAGGAGGTCTGCCGCTTTCGTGAACGAGAAGTGCGCGCTCTCGGGGACGACGAGGTTCGGGTTCGCGACGCCACGTCGCTCCCGCGCCGACCGCACAGCCTGGATGTTGGCCTCGGTGCCGCCGCTCGTGACGTAGCCGTGGGGCGCCGCGTCGGGGTCGCGGACGCCGCTTCCGCCCCCGCCCGAGCGCGTCGGCACCGACTCCGCGCCGCCGTCGACGGTCTGGGAGTCGTCGGCGTCGTGCGGCCGCTCGGCGGGCGCGGTCTGGGGCGGCACGTCGAGGCCGGCGAGCCGGCCGAGTTCGGTCACCGCGCGGGCCTCCAAGCGCGCGACCTCGTTGTACGTGGCCGGGTCGCCGGGATTCGTCGCGAGAAACCGCTCTGCGGCCGCTCTCGCGTCGGGGTGTGGTTCCGTACACATCGACGAGAGAACGCGGTCGAACTCCTGCGGGGCCGCCCGCTGCATAGCGACGAGTACGGCCCCGCCGCGTTTAGGTATTCTGTTACGGGAACCCCGGGTGGCGGACCCGCGATTCGGCCCCGGGCGGCCGGAGAAGGTGAGGATGGCTGTGTCAGCGCCGGAAGTCGGCGCGGCGGCTCAGCGGACCGAATCGAGGATGAGCCGCTGTTCGACCCGCTTTACCTCGTGTTGGACGTCGCGGACGGCGTCGATGTTGGCCGACACCGAGGAGACGCCCTTCTCGACGAGGAACTGGACCATCTGCGGCTTCGAGCCGGCCTGCCCGCAGATGCTCGTCTTCACGCCGAGCTCGCGGCACGTCTCGATGGTGTCGCCGATGAGCGACAGGACCGCGGGGTGGAGCTCGTCGAAGCGGTCGGCGACCCGCTCGTTGTTGCGGTCGACCGCGAGGGTGTACTGCGTGAGGTCGTTCGTCCCGAAGGAGACGAAGTCGATGCCCTCCTCGGCCATCGACTCGACCGCCAGCGCGGCCGCGGGCGTCTCGACCATCACGCCCCAGGTCCGCTTTTCGGGGTCGACGCCGGCCTGTTTCATCAGGTCTCGGGCGCGGGCGACGTCCTCGGCGTCGTTGACCAAGGGGAACATCACCTCGACGTTGTCGTAGCCCATATCGAAGATCCGGCGGAACGCCTCCAGTTCGTGCTTGAAGAGGTCGGGGTTGTCCAGCGAGCGCCGGATGCCGCGGTAGCCGAGCATCGGGTTGTGCTCTCTGGGCTCGTCGTCGCCGCCCTCCAGCTGCCGGAACTCGTCGGTGGGCGCATCGAGCGTCCGGACGCGGACCGGCCGCGGGTAGAACTCCTCGGCGGCGGTGCGAATGCCGTCGACGAGCTCGTCGACGTAGGCGCGCTCGCCGTTGTCCGCGATGTACTTCGTCGGCGTCTTGCCGAGCGAGAGCACCATGTGCTCCGTCCGGAGGAGACCGACCCCGTCGGCGCCCGTCGCGGCCGCGCGCTCTGCCGCCTCGGGGATCGAGACGTTGACCTTCACTTCGGTGGCGGTCATCGGCTTCACGGGCGTCTTCGGGCGCGCGTCCTCGATCGGCTCGGTCTCTTCTTCCTCGGGCTCGGTTCCCTCGCGGATGGTCCCCTTGTCGCCGTCGATGGTGATGAGCTGGCCGTCTTCGAGGTCGTGGGTCGCCGAGCCGGCGCCGACGACCGCGGGGACGCCGAGCTCGCGGGAGACGATGGCGGCGTGGGAGGTCATCCCGCCCTCGTCGGTGACGATCCCGGCCGCGCGCTTCATCGCGGGCACCATGTCGGGCATCGTCATCTCCGTGACGATGATGTCGCCCTCGCCGACCTGGTCGAGGTGGTCGAGCTTCGTGACGATCCGGACCTCGCCGGAGGCGATTCCGGGGCTGGAGCCGAGCCCGCGGAGGAGCACGTCGCCGGAGTCCGCGCTGTCGGCCTCGATGCCGCCGTCCGCGCCCGCGGCCTCGACGTCGGGGACCGCCTCGTCCTCGTCGTCGATGGTGGTGATCGGGCGCGACTGGAGCATATAGATCTCGCCCTCGTGGACCGCCCACTCGACGTCCTGGGGCGTCCCGTAGTGGTCCTCGACGCGCTCGCCGAGCTCGATGAGTTCGTCGATCTCTCCGTCTTCGAGGACGCGGACGCTCCGCTTGTCGTCGGGGACCTCGGTCTCGATGGTCTCGCCGGTCTCCTCGTCTTTGATCATCATCGTCTTCTTGTCGGCGACGGTGATCGTCTCCACCTCGCCCGTCTCGCGGTCGATCACGTAGTTGTCGGGGGAGACGGACCCGGAGACGACGGCCTCGCCGAGGCCCCAGGCGGCCTCGATGATGATCTGCGGGTCGCCCGTCGAGGGGTGAGAGGTGAAGAGGACGCCGGACTTCTCGGCGTCGACCATCTCCTGGACGACGACCGCGATGTCGACCTTCTCGTGGGGGAAGCCCTGGCGGTTCCGGTAGTAGATCGCGCGCTGGGAGAAGAGCGACGCCCAGCACTCCTTGACGCGCTCGACCAGCGCGTCCTCCCGGACGTTCAGGAACGTCTCCTGTTGGCCCGCGAAGGAGGCGTCCGGGAGGTCCTCGGCGGTCGCCGACGAGCGGACGGCGACGAACCGCTCGCCGTCGCCGAGGTCCCGGTACGCCGCGATGATCTCCTCGCGGACGTCGTCCGGCACCGGGGTCTCCATAATCAGTTCGTGTGCGCGCTCGTGTGCCTCGCGCAGCGCCTCGGTGTCCTCGTGGTCGACGTCGACGGCGGAAAACAGCTCCTCGTCGATGCCGGCGTCCTCGATGAACTCCCGATAGGTACCGGCGGTCACGACGAACCCCGACGGGACGGGCAGCCCCGCGGCGGTGAGTTCGCCCAGCGAAGCCCCCTTCCCGCCGACGCGATCGACGTCGGTGGACCGCACGTCGTCCAGCCAAGCTACAGCCATCAGTGTGTGCATTTCCGCAGATATCCCTAAAGTACTTTCCGAAGCGTGCAACGGTGAATTAAACAAACTCGGCTCCGAGTACTCAATTCCCGCCGGGCGGCTCGGTCGATCCCCGAGACGACCCGAAGCCCCCGTGACGGATGACACGGGCGAGAAGTTCTTTAGGACCGCACCCCACGATCCGACTGTGCTTCCGGAGTGGGTTTCGCTGCTGCCGCCGTGGCTCGTCTTCGGGCTGCTCGGCGGCGGCGTGGCCTCCGTGATCGCCGCGGGCGTGTTCCTCGTCGGCGGCCGCCTGTTCCCCGACGAGCCGACGCCTAGGGCCGGACGCATCGACGGGTCGGCCCGCCGCCGCGCGGAGATCCAGCGGTACCTCCGCGACATCGACGAGCCGTTCGCGGAGGACTACGAGATCGGCGGCGAGACCGTCGAGTTCTACCTGCCCCAGCGGGACGTCGCGCTCACCTTCGACGCGCAGGCGTACTTCCGGCTCGAACGCGCCGGGACCTACACGGTGCTCTGCGAACACGAGATGCCGGTCCGCGCGCTCGGCCGGCGGCTCCCCTTCGAGGTGCCGACCGTCGGCGTCGAGTCGGCGTCGGACCGATCGAACCCGGTTCAGGACGCCTTCGAGCACCTCGGCGTCTCGCGGCCGGCGACGGTCGAGGAGGTCCGAGACGCCTACCGCGACCGCGTGCTGTCCGTCCACCCCGACCACGGCGGCTCTGAGGCCGAGTTCAAGCGGCTGCAAGAGGCGTACGCGACCGCCAGGGAACACGCCAGCGACTGACGTTTTTATACCGGGAGGCGGCCAGACCGCCCGTGACGTAGTCGCGGCCGCGGCGCGTCAGCGGGTGTGCGACACACTGCGCCGCGCGGCCCCACCGGGTCTCAGTCCGGTCCGTGTCGCCTGTTCGCCACACCGATAGCCGCCGCGACGCCGACGAGCAGAGCGTCCGCGACGTGCCGGTACTGACTTGCTGACGGGCGCCCAAGACCGGCCGTGGACACGATCGAGTACCGGGAGCGAAGCGTCTTCCTCCCTGACGCGGACGCGCTCGTCGTCGCGGACCTCCACGTGGGCCGCGCGTCGGCTTCGGACGTCGCGTTCCCCCTCGGCGAGCGGCGGGACCTGCGGGACCGGCTCGACGCGCGCCTCGCGGCGTTCGACCCGGGGACCGTCGTGTTCGCCGGCGACGTGCTCCACCGGTTCGGGACCGTCACCGAGCGGAGCCGCGAGACGGTCGCAGAGCTCGCCGGCGCCTGCCGCGACGCGGGGAGCGAGCCGGTGTTCGTCCGCGGGAATCACGACGCCGCGCTCGACCGCGTCCGCGACGGCGTCCGTGACGTCTACGTCGCATCCGAAGACCCGCGGGTCGTCGTCTGTCACGGGCACGAGCGGCCGGAGATCGACGCCGACCGATACGTGATCGGCCACGACCACCCGGCGATCGCGATCGAGGGACGCCGCCGACCGTGCTTCCTCGACGCGCCGGACGCCCACCGCGGCGCCGACGTGCTGATGCTGCCGGCATTCTCCCGCGCCGCCGCGGGCGTCGAGATCAACGACGCGCGCGGGTCGGACCTCCAGTCGCCGCTGCTCGATCGGCTGGACGACGCCCGGCCGATCGTCTACGACGGCGACGCCGGGAAAGCGCTCGCGTTCCCGCCGCTGGGGGAGTTCCGGCAACTGCTCTGAGAAGCTCGCCGGCGGTCTCCTCGGCCGCGAGCCGCGCGTCCCCGTCGCCGCCGAGGCGCTCAGAGGTCGCGCTCGACCGCCCGCGCCGCCTCGCGGCCGCTCCGCATCGCGCCCTGGATCGACGACCAGGCGGTGTAGTCGCCTGCCAGGTACGTCCGCCCGCCGGGCGCCCGCGTCCCGGGCAGCGTGTCGTGGACGCCCGGCGGCTGGTCGAACTGCGCGAACTCGATCCGGTGGGTACGGACCGGCTCCAGCTCGGAGAAGTCACGGTCGGGGTACCACGCCTCCAGCGTCAGCCGCGTCTCCTCGGCGAGGGCGTCGGCGTCGCGGTCGAGCGCCGCCTCGCCGAGGAACGTCGCGTTGACCAGCGCCTCGCCCTCGGGCCCGTACTCGGGCGCGACCTCGGACATCGGCACGATCGTGTTCGGCGAGGGGTCGGCGGCGTTGAGAAGCAGTTTCCGCCGCGTCGTCGGGGTGACGCCTTCGGGCAGCCGGTAGTGCTGCGTCACGCAACTGCGGGCGTCGGTGGGCACGTCGTCGACACCCGTGAGCCGCTTCGCTTCCTTCGGATCGGTGGCGACCACGACCGCGTCGACGTCGAGCGCCTCCGATTCGGTCTCGACCGTGGCGCCGTCGCCGTGGTCGGTCACCGCGCGAACGCGGGCGTTGCGGCGGATCGTCGCGCCCGCCGCCTCCGCCCGCTCGGCCAACTGCGCCGGGATCGCCTGCATCCCCGCGGCAGGCACGGCGATCCGGCCGTCGGAGAGCGCCTTGAACGTGTACTCGAAGACGCGTTTCGAGGTCGACAGCGACCGATCGAGCGTGATCCCGCCGTAGAAGGGCGCGACGAAGTGCTCGATGTACGACTCGGAGAAGCCCCACTCGCGGAGGTACGAGCGGATCGACCGGTCGGCGCTCCGGAAGATCTCCGATTCGGTCCGGGTGCCGACGTGCTGTCTGAGCAGCAGCGTCCGCGCCTTGTCGGTCCCCGTCACCTCGTCGTTCCGCACCGACGCAGGGAGCGCCCGGAGGTCCCGGAGAGGGTCCGAGAGGACCGACCGCGATCCGGGGCGGGCGATGACCGCACCGGGGGTGAAGTACCGGAGGTCGAGCGCGCCGAGGTCGAGTTCGCGCTGGACAGCCGGATAGGCGGTGAAGAGGACCTGAAAGCCCCGGTCGAGCGTGAACCCCTCCCGGTGCTCCGTGCGGACGCGACCGCCCACCGACGGCCGGCGCTCGAACAGCGTCACCTCGGCGCCCGACAGAGCGAGGCGTCGCGCCGCGACGAGGCCCGCTAGTCCGCCCCCGACGACCGCGACGGAATCCTGAGTCATACGCGGTCCTTCGGTCGGCACCCACATAGGGACTGCGAGTGGGGTCGTCGGCGGGGGCCGTCGAACGGCGCGGTCGTCGAGCGGCCGCGCTCCCGCCCCACCCAGATGACCGGATGAATAGGGATTTGGCCGTCCGTTCAGTAGCACCGGTATGGGAACGAGCGAGGCGTTTCGCGGTCTGTTCTGTGTGGAGACCGGCGAGCGGTACGACGCGACGGCGACCGGCGAGAGCGACGCCGGCGCGCGGGTGGAAGCGCGGTACGACTGCGACACCGTCGACTGGACCGGCGGCGCGCTCGCCGACGCACCGCGGTCGATGTGGCGGTACGCCGACCTGCTCGCCTTCTCGGATCCGGTCACGGCCGACGAGGGCGGCACGCCGCTGGTCTCGGCGCCGACGCTGGCCGACGACGCCGGCCTCGGGAGCCTGTCGATCAAAGACGAGAGCCGGAACCCGACGGGGACGGTCTTAGACCGCGGCCTCGCGCCGGCCGTGACGGCGGCGCGCGAGGCCGATGCGGACCTCGCAGCGCTCGCGACGCCCGGGAACGCGGGGCAGTCGGCGGCCTCCTACGCGGGGATGGCCGGGATCCGCTCGTACGCGTTCGTCCCCTCCCGTGCGCCGTTCTCCAACAAGGCGATGGTGAACGTCCACGGCGGCGAGATGCGCGTCGCGGGCGGCCGCTACCCGGACGCCGAGGCCGCCCTCCACGAGCAGTTGCAGTCCGAGTGGTACACGCTCCAGGAGTTCGACAACCCCCACCGCCACGACGGGCTCAAGACGGTCGCCTTCGAGATCGCGGAGTCCGCGTCGTGGGACCTCCCCGACGCCGTCGTCGTCCCCGCAGGGACCGGGGAGGTCGTCGCCGGCGTCGCGAAGGGCTTCCGCGAGCTCCGAGAGATCGGCCTGATCGACGCGCTACCGCCGGTCTACGCCGTCCAGCCGTCGGGCTGCGCGCCGCTCGTCGCCGCCGCGGAGCGGGGAGACGAGACGGTAGAGCCCTGGGAGTCGCCGGACACGATCGTCGGCGAGCTGGAGATTCCGGAGCCGAAGGGCGCGGCCGCGGCGCTCGCGGCCGTCGAAGCGACCGGCGGGGCGTTCGTCGCCGTCGACGACGACGACAGCCTGGAGAGCGCGGTCGTCGCGGCCCAGGAGGCCGGCGTGGAGGTCGGCGCGGCCGGCGGCGTCGCGCTCGCGGGCGCCGGGACGCTCGCCGACGACGGCGCGCTCGGCTCCGGCGACGACGTCGTCGTCGTCAACACCGAATCCGGGACGAAAACCGCAGACGTACTCCGGAGCCACCTGATGGGGAAAGGAATCTAACTTTCTCGCGTTAGCGCTGATCGAGCGTCTGCCATCTATCGCACCTACTCGACATAGGATATTGTTTCGATCGATAGACTAATATTTTTAGAGCCGTCTAAATCAGGGTATGCTGAGCGACGTGATGGAGGACTACCTCAAGACGATCTATCAGATTCAGACCCGGTCGGGGCCGCCGGTCTCCACCTCCGCCGTCGCCGACGCGCTGGAGAAGACGCCGGCGACGGTGACGAGCATGCTGGACAAACTGGAGGAGCGCGGCCTCGTCGCCCGCGAGAAGTACAAGGGCGCCGAGCTGACGCCGGAGGGCGAGACCGTCGCGCTGGAGGTGCTCCGCCACCACCGGCTGCTGGAGGCGTACCTCGCCGAACGCCTCGATTACTCCTGGAGCGAGGTCCACGACGAGGCCGACGCCCTCGAACACCACATCAGCGAGGAGTTCGAGCGGCGCGTCGCCGAGGCGCTCGACGACCCGGTGGTCGACCCCCACGGCGACCCCATTCCCTCGGCCGACCTGGCACCCATAGAAGACGACGGCGCCTCCGCTCTTTCGGCGCACGAAGTCGGCGATCGGGTGGTCGTCTCCCGCGTGAGCGACCGCGACAGGGAGGAACTGGAGTACCTCGAAGACGCCGGCGTAACCCCCGGCACGGAACTGGAGATCGTCGACGTCGCCCCGTTCGGGATGCTCACAGTCCGGACCGAAACCGAGGGCGAACAGAGCCTGCCGGAGTCCGTCGCGGACGCGATCTACGTGCGACCCGTCGCCGACGCGGCGGCCCCGACCGATCCAGCCGAGGTGACCGACGCGTGACGACCTACGCCGAGATCCTGGTCGTCGCGTTCATCGCACAGCTTGCGGTGCTGCCCGGCGAGAAGGTCCAGTTCATCATCGCGGGGCTCTCGACGCGGTACAATCCGCTCGTCGTGGTCGCGGCCGCCGGCTCGGCGTTCGCCGGGTGGACCGCCCTCGAGATCCTGTTCGGGCGCGCGCTCCAGGCGGCGCTCTCGCCGGTCGTCCTCGACGCCATTACCGCGGGGCTCTTCCTGACGTTCGCGGTCCTCCTGTATCGCTCGGCGCCGTCGGGGCCGAACCCACAGAGCGGGGCGACCGAAACCGACGGCGGATTCGCCGACCTGGCGGGGCTCGACCTGCCCGCGCCGATCGACCGCCTGTCGGGCTCCTTCGGCGGATTCGTCCCGATCTTCGCGATGATGGTGACCGGCGAGTTCGGTGACAAGACCCAGCTCGTCACGGTCGGCCTCGCCGTCCAGTACGGCGCGACCTCCGCGATCTGGGTCGGCGAGATGCTCGCGATCGTCCCCGTCAGCCTCGCCAACGCGTACTTCTTCCACACCTTCGCCCACCGGGTCGATATGCGGAAGGCCCACTTCGCCTCGGCGGCGCTCTTCGCCTTCTTCGGCCTCGACACCGCGCTCTCGGTCGTGACCGGCTTCTCCGTCTGGGAGACCGTCGTCAGCGCGATCAGTACGGCCGTTCTCGCGCTCGTGTGAGGCGGGGCGGCGTGCGGCCCTCAAGGAGCCGCTTCGGACCTTTTTTCTCGATTCCGGTCGTCCCTTGGCGCAATGACGAGTCTCCTCGCGACCCTCTCTGCGGGCGCGGTCTTCGGGGTCGCGCTCGCGGCCCCGCCCGGACCGATGAACGCGATCATCGCCGAAGAGAGCGTCGTCCGGGGCTGGCTCGCGGGGTTCAAGGCCGGCCTCGGCGCGATGAGCGCGGACGCGATCTTCTTCGTGCTCGCCGCGCTCGGCGTCGTCACGTTCGTCGAGCAGTTCCCGCTCGTGCGCGCGGCGATGATCGGCGTCGGGGGATTCCTGATGCTGTACTTCGCGTACGGCGCCGCACGCGACGTCCGATCGTCGTTCCGTCCCGGCGCGGGCGCCGCCGACGAGTCGGACCCGCGAGTCGGGACCGGCTTCCGGAAGGCGTTCGTGCTGGCGCTTACGAACCCCTACCAGATCCTCTTTTGGCTCACGATCGGCGTGGGGCTGCTCCAGCCGGGCACGGTCGACGTGCTGGCGCAGACGCCCTACGTCGGGGACGCGCTGGCGGGGACTCTCGTGGTCTCCACGGGCTCGCCAGCGCTCGTCGCGGGCTTCTTCGGCGGGATCGTCCTCTGGATCACCGGCTTCCCGGCGGCGCTCGTCGGCGCCGAGCGGCGCGTCGAGGCGTTCGCGCCGATCGTCGCGGGACTGAGCGCGGTCGTCCTCGCGGGCTTCGGCCTGCTGTTCTTAGCCGAGAGCGCCGGGACGTTCCTCTGATCGGCCGCCGGCGCTCGGAGATTCACCGAGTCGCGGGTGAATTTCGAGCGCGGACCAGTATCTTCTAAGCCGCGCCGCAGAATACGTGAGCTATGTTCGAGAAGACGACGTGGATCAAGCTCCCGCGGAACGTGCTCGTCGGACACGGCGTCCTCGACGACCTCTCGGATGCGCTGGCGGAGCTCTACCTCTCGGGTCGGCCGCTCGTCGTGACGAGCCCGACGCCGAACGAGCTGGCCGGCGACCGGGTCCGCGCGCAGTTCGACGACCCCGCGACGATCACCGTCGACCAGGCGAGCTTCGACGCCGTCGAGCGCGTCATCGACGTCGCGGAGGCCGAAGACGCGGGCTACCTCGTCGGGCTCGGCGGCGGCAAGCCGATCGACACGGCGAAGATGGCCTCCGACCGGCTGGGCTGCGGCTTCGTCTCCGTGCCGACCGCCGCCAGCCACGACGGCATCGTCTCGGGGCGGTCGTCGATCCCGGAGGGCGACACCCGGCACTCGGTCGCCGCGGACCCGCCGCTCGCGGTCGTCGCCGACACCGAGATCCTCGCGGAGGCGCCCTGGGACCTCACCACCGCGGGCTGTGCGGACATCATCTCGAACTACACCGCCGTAAAGGACTGGCAGCTCGCCCACCGGCTCAAGAACGTCGAATACAGCGAGTACGCCGGCGCGCTCTCGCAGATGACCGCGGAGATGCTCGTCGAGTCCTCCGACGCGGTCAAGCCCGAGTTCGAGGAGTCGGCGTGGCTCGTCGCGAAGGCGCTGGTCTCCTCGGGCGTCGCGATGTCGATCGCGGGTTCTTCGCGGCCCGCCTCGGGCGCCGAGCACCTCATCTCCCACCAGCTCGACCGCCTGGTCCCGGGGCGCGCGCTCCACGGCCACCAGGTCGGCGTCGCCGCCGTCGTGACCGAGTACCTCCACTCCGGCGAGCGCGGGGAGTGGGCCGACATCCGCGACGCCCTGGAGGACGTCGGGGCGCCGACGACGGCCGCCGAACTCGGCATCGACGACGAGACCTTCCTGGAGGCGGTGACGACCGCGCACACGATCCGCGACCGCTACACGATCCTCGGCGACGGCGTCAGCGACGCCGCCGCGCGCGAGGCCGCGGCGTTTACCGGCGTGATCTGAAGAGAGGTGAGACGCGTTAGGCGTCGATTGCCGCGGATCCACTACGGGCGGGACTGGAAGGGGCCGGCGTCTCGATGTGCGAGACGACGCAAGCACCGCAGGCGAACGAACAGAGTGAATGAGCCGAGGACACAGCGAGTCGCAGCCGTCGAGACGCCGGGAGCTTCCGAGGTCTTGTCGGCGCTGTCTGTCTCAGAAACCACTCCCCAGTCATAGTCGGATCCGAAGACGGAATAGTGCCGAGTCCGGACGCTCCATTATGGCAACTGCGAGCGCCGACAACGCGGTAAAGCGGCACCCGCTGGCGGTCACGGCTGTCCTCTCGGTCGTCGGCTACGCCGCCGTCGTCGGGACCTTCCTCGGCGTCGTTCCCGAGAGCGTCTTCCCCGAGCTATCGCTCTCGGCGGTGAACACCCTCTCGGACGCGATCGCCCTCGTCAACGCCGTGAACGTCCTCGTGATCGCTGCGGGGTGGCGGTGGATCCGTCGCGACGAGGTGCGAAAACACGCGGCCGCGATGGTGACGTCGTTCGTCCTGATCCTCGTCTTCCTGGCGCTGTACCTCACCAAGATCGGGGGCGGCGGGACCAAGGAGTTCGTCGGCCCGGCCTTCGTCTACTACCCGTACTTGGCGATGCTCGCGATCCACATCGTCCTCTCGATCATCTCGGTGCCGGTGGTGCTGTACGCCATCGTCCTCGGGGCGACCCACACCCCCGAAGAGCTCCGCGCGGAGACGCCGCACCGCCGCGTCGGCCGGATCGCCGCCGGCGCGTGGCTCCTGTCGCTCTCGCTCGGCGTCGTCACGTACCTCCTCCTGAACCACGCGTTCTCCTGGGAGTACGTCGAGTCCGCCGCCGCGGCCGTGCTCCTGGTGGGCTGATCGACGCGGGGCCGGATCGCCACAGCCGGTCTCCCGCCCCCGGCGCCGACCGAACCGTTTTGGTCTCCCCTGTCGTCCCTCCCGCACCGTGGTCGAAGTAAGCTATACGCACGTCAGCATCGTCGCGGACGACCTCGAAGAGTCAGTCGAGTTCTACGAGTCGGTCTTCGGCCTGGAGCGCATTCCCACGCCCGACTTCGAAGAGCGGGTGCAGTGGTTCGCGGTCGGCGACCTCCAGCTCCACATCGTCGAGAGCGACGCCGAACCCCCGGCGTTCAATCACCACGCGCTCCACCTCGACGACTTCGAGGCCGTCTACCGGGCCGTCCGCGACCACGGGCGCGCCGCGGTCGAGCCCCTGCCGCAGATCGACCGGGGGTTCGTCGACGGCGAGCCGCCGGTCTACGTCGTCCCCTCGGGCGCGGTCCAGTTCTACATCCGGGACCCTGCGGGCAATATGATCGAGGTGAACTCCCCCGACGCCGACGACCTCGACGACTCGGTCGTCCGCAACGTCGTCGAGCGGACCGACATCGCCCCGCCGGGACCGAGCGAAGAGCCCGCGCCGATCTATATGGACGAGTGAGCCGCCGGTCCGCCGGCGCACGGCGGCGACGGTGGCTAGCGCGCGGCGGACCGACCGAATGTCGAGGATTTTTATCGCCCGGACGAAACCCTCGGGTATGCGCGTCGCGTTCGTCTCGCTGTATCCCGATCAACGCCGCTCGGACGGCGCGACGCGGCGGGCGCGGCGGGTCGCAGAGCGCCTCGCGGCGCGCGGCCACGACGTCGTCTTCCTCTGTGCCCAGTGGTGGGAGGGACCGCTCGACGCCTTCGAGCAGCACGACGTCCAGTACGTCGCGGTCACGGAGACCCCTTCCGCGCGGGCGTTCGCGTCGAAACTGCCGTTCGCCCTCCGGCGGGCCGATCCGGACGTGATCCACGCCGCCAACAGCCCGCCCTCGCAGGTCGCCGCCGCGCGGACGGCCGCGCGCGTCCTCCGCGTCCCGGTCGTCGTCGACTGGTGGGCGCGACGCGACGACGACACAGAGCGGATGTGCCGGCGCGCGGCGAAGAGCGCCAGTCGGGTGCTGGCGCCCTCCCGGCTCGTGAAGACGGACGTCCGCGAGTACGGCGCGACCGCCGACGACGTGGAGATCGTGCCCGAGTCGATCGACTTCGACCTCGTCCGCGACGCCGAGGTCGACACGCGCGCGGACCTCGTGTACGCGCGCCGCCTCGACGAGCACGCGAACGTCGAGTCGTTCCTGCTGGCGCTCGCAGAGCTCAGGGACCGCGACTGGCGCGCGGTCGTCGTCGGCGACGGCCCCGAGCGCGGGACCGCCGAGGAGACCGCCGCGGAACTCCGGATCGACGACCGCGTCTCCTTCCTGGGCGCGCTCGACCCCGAGGAGTTCGTCCCGATCCTCAAGGGCGCGCACGTCTTCGCCCAGACCGCGACCGTCGATCCGTTCCCCAGGGGACTGCTCTGGGGTCTCGCCTGCGGCTGTGTCGGCATCGTCGAGTACCAGGCGCGCTCCAGCGCCCACGAACTGGTCGAGAGCCGCGAGCGGGGCGCGCTCGTGACGAGCCCCCAGGAGCTGGCCGACGAGGTCGTCGCCGCCGCCGGGCAGGACCGCCGGACGGTGAACGAGGCGTTCGCGCGGTACGACCACGAGACCGTGCTGGACGGCTACGAGAGCGTCTACGAGGACGAGATCGACGACTACGGGTTCTTCTGAGACTTCTGAGACTTCTGAGACTTCTGCGACGAACGGCCGGAAGTCCGACGGCGTGACCGTCCCGGGAAGTTACGGTCCCCGTCCGTGTACGGCGGGGTATGGCGAGTGCCCTCCACCTCCTCGTCCGACTCGCACACGTCCTCGGGATGGCCGCCCTGCTCGGGGGCGTCGGCGTCGCGTGGCTGCTACTCCGCGGCGACGAGGCCGATCCCCTGCCGGCGCTCCGTCGATACGAACGGCTCTTCTGGGGCGCCCTCGGCGTGATGATCGCCACCGGCGTCGGCAACCTCGGCGCGCTCGGACCGCCGGGGCCCGAGACTCGGTGGGGGACGGTCCTGAGCAGCAAGCTCGCGGTCGTGATCGGCCTCGTCGTCGTCTCCGCGGTTCGCTCCCTCGCGGTGGAACGGCTCGAAGCGGCCAGCTCGGGACTCGCCTCGCCCGACCGCGATCGGCTCCGCGCCCTGTACGCCGTCACCGGCTGGGGCCTCGGGCTGGCAGTCGCCCTCGCGGAGGTGCTCGCCCATGGGTGACCGGGACGAGCGGGCCGAGGCCGACGGCGCCAGTCGGTTCGAGGCGTGGACCGTGGCGACCTTCGATCTGGCGGCGCTCTCGCTCGTCGTCGTCCTGGCCGCACACCTCTCCGGCGGGCTGACCGGCGCGCTCGCGGGGGCCGGCACCGTCCCCGGACTGGCCGCCTTCGGCTACCTGTGGGCGCTCGTCGTCGCCGCGGTCCGGTGGGTCCTGGCCGAGCGGAGCCTCCGGGACCGCGACGGCTCCCGTCGGGCGCTCCTCCGGCGGGGCGGCATCGGGGCCGCGGGCGTCGGCGTCGGACTCGTGGCGGGAGGCGCGCTCGTCGCCGGCGCGGTCGCCGCGCTTCGGGATCCGGAGTTCCTGATCACGGTCGCGATCGTCGGCGTCGTCGGCTCGGTGGTCGCCACCGTCGTCGGCGCGGTGGTCGGCGCGATTGCCGCCGGCTGCAACGTCGCGGTCGCGCGGGCGAGCGAGCGGATCGTCCCGGGACCGGACGACTACTCCTCGTCGAGTTCGTAGTCGCCGCCGTACTTGAGGAAGAAGAACGCGAGCCCCAGCGTGGCGACCATCGCGAACGTCGTCGCGACGCCGAGGGTCTTCGCGGAGTCGGGCACCTCGGGGACGTTCGACGGCGCGGGCGTCGAGATCGACTCGACGACCTCGATGGTGCCGACCATCCCCGCGCTCTTGTGCGGCGCGCAGTAGTACTCGTAGGTGCCGAGCGTCTCGAAGGTGTGTGTGTAGGTGAAGCCGCTGTTCTCGATCGTCTCGTGGCCCTGCCAGTTCGCGCCGTCGGGCTGACTCTCGACGACGATGTTGTGGTTGTCCGAGTCCCAGACGAACTTCACCGTCGTCCCCGGCGTGATCTGGAGCGGCTCGCTCGTCCCCGGCTCGAACACCAGGTCGCCGCCCGGCCCGACCGTCACGGTGGCCGTACCGCCGCCACCGCCGCCACCGCCGCCGCTGGTGGTGGTCTCCTGTGCCGCCGCGGTCCCCGCGGCGCCGGCTGTCGCGGCGGTACCGGCCGCCGTCGTGAGGAAGGCGCGACGGGACATCTCCGCGTTGCCGTCAGTCATACTCGGGCGTTGGGAGTCGCCTGTAGTGAATACTTTGGTTTGTCTGCCCGCGCGGGGGCCACAGCGGCCGCGAGCGGTCACTCGATCGCGTCGATCGACGCCACCGCCGGCGCGTGCCGGCCGCTCATCGATTCGATCTCCAGTTCGTACCACTCGGGATCGAGGTCGGGCGTCGGGCGGTCGAAGACGGCGAGGCCCGCCAGCGAGGCGTACTCCGCGAATACCTCCGAGGCGTCGAGGACCTCCGGCGATTCGTCGTCGATCCAGCGGAGGTCGCCGTCGATGATGACGCTCCGCCAGTCGTCGGGGCCGCGCCACTCGTAGGAGACGAGGGTGACGCGGGACGAGGACGCGATCCGTTCGCGCTTCGTGCTCTCGTCGTGGAAGACGAGCTGGAAGATACAGCGGTTCTCTAAGACGTCGTAGCCGAAGGAGATCGGGAGACTGTACGGCTCCTCGCCGGCGAACGAGAGCACGCCGTGTCCCTGCCGCGTGAGGAACGCCGTGATCTCCTCGTCTGTCATCTCGACGCCGACCTCGGCCTCTGGCATCGGTCCTCGTTGGACCCCGAGCGGCAAGAAAACCACGGCTCACGGACTCGGCCCCGAAGAGCAACTCTCAACGCGTTTGCGGTGGTTCCGGAACGTTTTTGCGGGTCCTGTGGCACCTCACGGCTATGGCAGACGTCGAGGCGGAACTCCGCCAGCAGTTCACAGACGCGTTCAGTGGCGCCGACTTCCCGGTCAGCAGTCAGATGGACCTCGTCCCGACGCTCCCGGACGGCCCCGGGACGAAGTTCGAGGCCGGCGACGTGACCCTCACCGCGATGGAGATGGCGGCGAAGCTCGGCTCGCACCAGGACTTTCCCTACAACGACGTCGAGTCGCTCGTCGACGACGTCATCGAGGGGCTCAAGGCCGAAGGGATGATCTGAGCCGACCGCCCGACGGCGACCGACCCGCCGCGCGGGTCGAGGGCGGACCCGAACGCTTTGGTCTCCCGGGGCGTAGCCGGCGGTATGGCCCACGACATCGAGCGGTATCTCAACGTCCGGAGCGCCTACGGCGCCTCGTTCGCCCCCGACGGCGAGCGCCTGGGGTTTCTGATGGACACGACGGGCGTCCCGCAGGTCTGGACGACGACCGAGCCCGGCGGCTGGCCCGAACAGCGGACGTTCTTCGAAGAGCGCGTCACCTTCGTCTCGTGGTCGCCCACGCGCGAGGAGTTCGTCTTCGGGATGGACGAGGGCGGCAACGAACGGGCGCAGCTGTTCCGGTACGACCTCCGCGACGGGTCGATCACGAACCTCACCGCCCACCCGGACGCGAAGCACCGCTGGGGCGGGTGGAGCCACGACGGCGAGCGCTTCGCGTTCGCGTCGAACCGCCGCGACGAGTCCGTCTTCGACGTCTACGTGCAGGGCCGCGACGAGGTCGGCGAGGACGCCGAACTGGTCGCCGAGGGCGACGGCTGGCTGACCGTCGGCGGCTTCTCGCCCGACGACTCGCGGCTCATCGTCGCGGAGGCGTACTCGAACTTCGACCAGAACGTCTCCGTCTGTGACCTCCGGACGGGCGAGCTGACCCACCTGACGCCCCACGAGGGGACCGTCCGTTTTCAGAGCGCCGAGTGGGGCCCCGACGGCGAGCGGCTCTACCTCGTCTCCGACCGCGACAGCGACACCCTCGATCTGTGGTCCGTCGAGGTCGAGACGGGCGAGTTCGCGCTCGTCGCGAGCGACGCCGACTGGGAGATCGACGGCGTCGCCGTCGACGACCGGAACGGAAGAGTCGTCTACTCGACGAACGTCGACGGCTACACCGAACTCACCGTCGGCGACCTCGTCGCGCCCGCGGGATCGGAATCGGGCCCCAAGATCGACGAGCGGCCGGCGCCGGATCTCCCCGAGGGCGTCGTGGGCGGCGTCGCCTTCGACGAGGGCGGCGAGCGATTCGCCGTGACGGTGACCCGGCGGGGCGACCCGGCGAACGTCTACGTGATCGATACGGGGGCGGAGACGGCGGTCGAAGCGGCCGACGGGCTCCGGCTCCCGGCCGAGCGCTGGACCCAGGCCGCCACCGCGGGCATCCCGCGGGACACCTTCGTCGAGCCCGAACTCGTCCACTACCCGACGTTCGACGGCCGCGACATCCCGGCGTTCTTCTCCCTCCCCGAGTCCGACACGAGCGCGGGCGAGACGCCGGTGATCGTCGACATCCACGGCGGCCCCGAGTCCCAGCGCCGCCCCTCGTTCAGCGCGGTCACGCAGTACTTCCTCGCGAACGGCTACGCCGTCTTCGAGCCGAACGTCCGCGGCTCGGCGGGCTACGGGAAGGCCTACGGCCACCTCGACGACGTCGAAAAGCGGATGGACTCGGTGCGGGACATCGAGGCGGGCGTCGAGTGGCTCGTGGACCACCCCGCGATCGACCCCGACCGCGTCGTCGCGATGGGCGGCTCCTACGGCGGCTTTATGGTGCTCGCGTCGATGACCGAGTACCCGGACCTGTGGGCCGCCGGCGTCGACGTCGTCGGCATCGCGAACTTCGTGACGTTCTTAGAGAACACCGGCGAGTGGCGGCGCGAGCTCCGCGAGGCCGAGTACGGCTCCCTCGAAGAGGACCGGGAGTTCCTCGAATCAATCTCGCCGCTCAACCGGATCGAGGAGATCCGCGCGCCGCTGTTCGTGCTCCACGGCGCGAACGACCCGCGGGTGCCGGTCTCGGAGGCCCACCAGCTCGTCGAGGCCGCCCGCGAGCACGTCCCCGTCCGGGAGCTCATCTTCGAGGACGAGGGCCACGGCATCTCGAAGCTGGAGAACCGCATCGAGGCCTACGGCGCGGTCGTCGACTTCCTCGATGAGCACGTGTGACGACGGCGTCGGGTGCCGGGACACACGACGGCCCTCGAACCCCGCGACGAGCACGGTTCGATCCGCGGAACTTCCCGGAAATCAGACGAATCGCCCGCTTCACCTCGGACCGTGCGAAGCGGCGCCCCGGACCGAGGGACGGCAGGTGTGCCGTGGGAACACGTCTCGTTCCGGAGGAACAGTCAGCCGACCGAACCTCTTAAAGCGTTGACGTGCCACCTTGGAGTGTATGTCGGGGGACCCCGCAGGCGGACGCGTTCTCCTCGTCACGTCCATCGGCGACGCGACCGACGGTGGATCCGACGAGGTCGAACGCGACTCCGGAGGGGAGTGGACGAGGGGGGGCACAGAGGCCGAGCCGGGGGGCGACGGCTGGCAGTTCGACGGGGACGGCGAGATAGACGCCAACGCGGAGGTGGTGGTCGAGACGCTGGAGGAGGAGCTCTCGGTCGAGGTCGTCGTCCGCTGCCGCGACACCGCCGTCGAGTACGTCGAGGAACTGGGGCCGACCCTCGACTGCGTCGTCGTCCTCGGCGACGATCGGGCGCTGATCCGCTCGCTCATCGAGGACGACGCGGTGCCGACGGTGGTCTACGAGCCGCCGTTCGTCGAGACCGTCGAGACGAGCGGCCCGACCGAGTCGACGATCAGAGAGCTCGTAGAGCGCGTCCGCGCCGAGGTCGGGGCCGCGAAGCGGACGAGCCACCTCCGGGAGTCGAACGCGCGGCTGACGGCGCTGAGTCACTTCGCCGAGGACATCACCGCCTGCGAGACCGTCGGCGCCGTGGTCGAGCGGACCCTCGACGCGACGACCCAGGCGCTGGCGTACGACTACGCGGTCATCTATCTGCTGGAGGGAGACCGCCTGCTCCCGCGGGCGACGTCGCTCCCGGACGCGTCGGTGCGGCCGCTCGGCGTCGACGAGGGAATCGCCGGGCGGACGCTCCGCAGCGGCGAGTCGGAGATCGTCTCGGATCTCCAGTCCGTCGAGGACGCCCGGCCGCAGACCGACGAACTCCACGCCGGCATCAGCGTCCCGATCGACGGCCGCGGCGTGATTCAGGTCGCGAGCGGGGCGCGCGCCGCCTTCGACGAGAGCGACCTGGAGTTCGTCGAGATCCTCGCCGGCTACGCCCGCGAGGCGCTCGAACGGATCGAACGGGAGGTGACGCTGCGGCGCGAGCGCGACCGGCTCCACGCCTTCTTCGACGGCCTGCCCGCGCCGGCGGTCTACGTGGAGCGACGCGACGGCGAGCTTCGGGTCGAGGAGGTAAACGGCGCCTACGACGAGCAGTTCGGGACGGTCCGGAGCGGCCGGCCGCTCGCCGACGTCGCCGACGTGTCGGAGACCGAACAGTTCGAGGCCGCGCTCGGGACCGCGGGCGTCTCGACGGGCGTCGTCGAACGCTCGACCGCGGCCGGCGGCGTGGGGACCTTCGCGCTGCACGTCGTCGCCGTCTCGCCGCCCGGCAGCGACGAGTGCGCCTACGGGATCTACGTCGATCCCGCGGACGACGGCTCCGTGCCGGGATACTTCGGCTGAGAGCGGCTGCGCCGGTAGATCCAAACCCGGGGCGGCCGAACGGCGAGGTATGAGCGCCGACGCCGAACACGGCGGGCGGAGCCGCCCGATCCGCTGTCTCATCGCGAAGGTCGGTCTCGACGGGCACGACCGGGGCGCCCACGTCATCGCCCGCGCGTTCCGGGACGCCGGGTTCGAGGTGGTGTACTCCGGCCTGCACCGCTCGCCCGAGGAGATCGTCCAGGCCGCCGTCCAGGAGGACGTCGACGTGCTCGGGATCTCGATCCTCTCGGGCGCGCACAACACCCTCGTGCCGAAGGTCGTCGACGGGCTGGAGGAGTACGGCGCCTTCGCGGACACGCTGTTGATCGTCGGCGGCATCATTCCCGAGGAGGACCGCGAGGGGCTCCGGGAGATGGGCGTCGCCGCGATCTTCGGCCCCGGGACGCCGATGGAAGAGACGATCGAGTTCGTGCGCGAGCACGCCCCCGAGCGCGAGTGATGGGCGGAGACGACCCCGAAGGCGAGGACGTCGCGGACCCCGACGCCACCGAGGCGCGGATCGAGCGGCTGGTAGAGCGGCTGCTCGCCGGCGAGCACCGCGCGCTGGCGCGAGCGATCACCCTGATCGAGAACCGCGCGCCGGGCCACCGCGACCTCGTCGCCCGGCTCCACGGCCACGCCGGCGACGCCGCCGTCGTCGGCGTCACCGGCAGCCCCGGCGCGGGGAAGTCGACGCTCGTCGACAAGCTCGCGCGGGCGTACCGCGACCAGGGCCAGACCGTGGGAGTCGTCGCCGTCGACCCCTCCTCGCCGTACTCGGGCGGCTCGGTCCTCGGCGACCGGATCCGGATGGGCGCATCGAGCGGCGACATGGACGTCTTCGTCCGGTCGATGAGCGCGCGCGGGCGGCTCGGCGGCCTCTCGACCGCGACGACCGAGGCGATCACGGCGCTCGACGCCTTCGGCAAGGACGTCGTCGTCGTCGAGACCGTCGGCGCCGGACAGAGCGAGGTCGACATCGTCCGGACCGCCGACACCGTCGCCGTGCTCGTCCAGCCCGGCAGCGGCGACGACGTCCAGATGCTGAAGGCCGGGATCCTGGAGATCGGCGACGTCTTCGTCGTCAACAAGGCCGACATAGACGGGGCCGCCCGCACCGTCGCCGAACTGGAGGAAATGCTCCACCGCCAGCGCTCGGCGGGCGACGCTGGATCCGCGCAGAGCGGCCACCACGGCCCCGGGATGGCGAGCGGTGCCGATCCGGCGACCCGCGAAGACGGTTCCGACGCGACGGCCGAGTGGGACCCGCGGATCGTCGAGACGGTCGCGACGACCGGCGAGGGCGTCGACGACCTCCTCGACGCGCTCGACGGACACGACGCCTGGCTCCGCGAGTCCGGCGCGCGCGAGGCGAAGGCGCGGCAGCGACACGGCGCGGAGATCCGCCGGCTCGTCCGGAGCGACCTCACCGAGCTCGCGGAGGCCGAACTGGCGCGACGGGGCGGCCTCGACGCTCTCGCCGAGCGCGTCCAGGCCCGCGAGACCGATCCCTACACCGTCGCCGACGCGGTCGTCGAGCCGATCCGGGAGTGCGTGAAATCGGACGACGACGGATCGGGCGACGGCGGCGACCCCGAAAGCGAGTGACGGACGGCGCCAGCAGCCTCAAGCGTCTCGCGACACTGTGATCCGGTATGAAACTCAGATCGGTCGTCGGTGCCGCGATCGCCGGGACCGGCGCGATCGCGCTCGCCAACGCCGCGATTCGGAACCGGACCCCGCCGCTGGAGCCGGCGCTCTCCGGGTCCCAGCGGACGTTCGAGTGGAACGGCTTCGACGTGCAGTACGCGGAGGCGGGCGACCCCGAGACCCCCGACCTCGTGTTGCTCCACGGGATCAACGCCGCCGGCTCGAACGGGGAGTTCCGCGAAATTTTCGACGACCTGTCCGAGGACTACCACGTCGTCGCGCCGGACCTCCCGGGCTTCGGGACCTCCGAGCGGCCGCCGCTCCGCTACTCGGCGACGCTGTACGAGGAGTTCGTCCGCGACTTCGTCGCCGAGTTCGATACGCCCGCGGTCGTCGCCTCGTCGCTGACGGGCGCGTACCTCGTCGACGCCGCGGACGACCTCGATCTCGCGTCCGTCGTCCTGATCTGTCCGACGGAGCGCGGCGGCCCGGACCGGAACCTCCTCGCCCGCGAGCTCCTCCGCTCGCCGGTCCTCGGCGAGGCGCTGTTCAATCTGCTCGGCTCGAAGCCCTCGATCCGCTATTTCAACGCCGACCACGGCTACTACGATATGGGGAAGGTGAGCGAGGAGTGGATGGACTACGAGTGGCGGACCGCCCACCAGCCGAACGCGCGGTACGCGCCGGCGTCGTTTGTCAGCGGCTTCCTCAACGCCGAGTTCGACCTCGGGGAGGCGCTCGCCGACGTCGACGCCCACGTGACGCTGCTGTGGGGCCGCGAGGCGGAGATCACGCCGCTGAAGCGCGGCCGAGACTTGGCGGCGGCTGCGGACTGCCGGCTGGTCGTCGTCGACGACGCAAAGCTCCTCCCGCACGTGGAGTTCCCCGCGGCGTCGCTCGACGTCGTCCGCGACGCCGTCGGGCAGTGAGCGCCGAGAGTCGACCCTCCGGAGCGGCGCGAACCGCTGGGTCTTTTTCCGGGAGCGGTCTATCGGCGGGTATGCCCGAAGCCGAGCCGGCGCGCCCGCGACCGCGAACGGAGGCAGAGCCGTGAGCGGTGCGTCCCTGTCCGTGCTCGTCGTTGACGCCGACGACTCCGACGTGACCGCCGACGCCGTCGAAAGGCGGGCGACCGAGCGCGACGGCGTCGACGTCGAACGGGTGTCGGCCCCGAGCCGTGACGCGGGCACCGACACTGCCAGCGTCGACACCACCGACGCCGACGCCGTCTTCGCCGTCGGCGAGGCGTCGCTTCTCGCGCTGGCGGCCGATCCGCCGGCCTGTCCCGTCGTCGTCGTCGACGCCGGTGCGGGACGCTACGACGCGTCGACGGCCGAGGTGGACGCCGCGATCGACGCCGTCGCGACGGATGCGTACGAGACCGCGCCTCACCCCGTCCTCGGCGTCGCGGTCGACGGCGAGCCGGTCGGCGCGGCGCTCGCGGACGTGTCGCTCGTGACCGCAGAGCCCGCGCGCATCTCCGAGTACGGCGTCGCGTCGGACGGCTGGAGCGAGACCGTCAGGGCCGACGGGATCGTCGTCGCCACGCCCCTCGGGAGCGAGGGCTACGCGCACGCCGTGGATGGGCCGCTGCTCGCGCCCGAGACGGGGCTGACGGCCGTGCCGATCTCCCCGTACGCGATGCACGCCGACACGTGGGTGCTCCGGCCCCCGGTCTCGCTGTCGGTCGAGCGCGACGAGGCGGCGGTGTCGCTCCTGCTCGACGACGCGGTCGCGCGGACGGTCCCCGCCGCGGTCCCGATCTCGATCACCGTCGCGGGGAGGCTGTCGATCGCCGCGCCGCAGACGTTCGGTCCGGCGACAGAGACCGACTCCGGCGCGAGTGCGGAGCGATAGTGATTGCTCTCGTCTCTCACCCCTGAACGCCGTCACCGGGGATGGTATTCGCCGGTAAGCAGTGAGGGGAATCACTATGAGACGCCGCTCGGCGGGAGAGAACTCCGCCGAGAGATCGACGGCCGTGTGGCCGCTCAGACGATCGAGTTCCAGATCGGCGCGATCAGGAAGAAGACGCTCTGATAGCTGGCGTACAGGAGTGCGAAGATCGACGCGCCGATCGCCGCCGTCGGCCTTTCGAGGTCCTTGCTCTTCGAGCGGGCTTCGACCTTGCGGGACTCGAACTCGAAGAAGTCCGTGACGAACACCCCGAGCACCAGCACCGACATCACCATTCCGCCGTGGGGCGCGACGATCATATAGAGGAGCGACGCGAACACCATCGCCAGCGTGGTTGCCGTATGCGGGAGCCACCGGGAGATCGCCTCGTCGTCGCCCTCCTCGGCCTGCCGCTCGTGGCGGTTGTGCTGGAGCAGCCGCGTGAGGACGTTGAGAACCACCAGCGCGAAGACGACGGTCGGGAGGAGTCCATCGATCGACTCCAGTGCGTCGATCGGGACGAGGAACTGTAGCGGTTGCATATCAGAACGTGGGCACAGGAGTCATTAGAGTTTTTCCAATCCGGTGCGGGAATCGCGGCGACTGACGGCGCGTCGGCGGTCGGGACGTGGGGTCGGACCGCGAGCTACTGCGCGCGCTCTTCGATCGCTTCGCGGGCCTGCCGGACGGCCGGGATGCCGACCCAGAAGGTCAGCGCGCCGATGATCGCGAACCAGAAGAACACGTCCATCAGCAGCACCCCCAGCGTATCGAACATCGTCGCGGAGTCGCCGAGCGACAGGGGGGCGACGAGCTGTTGACTGCTCTCGAAGCTCGGCGTACGGTACCAGCCGGCGAGGACCATCCACGCGAGCCCCGCGCCGGTGAAGATGCTCAGACCCTTGACGAACTCGTCAGCCATCGTTGTTCGAAGCTTCGCCGGAGTCCTCTTGAGACTTTCCCATTCCGCGGGCGCGGAACCGCGTCCCGAGGACGTACACCCCGGCACCGAACGCGATGATGCCGAGCCCGAGCGCCGCCAGGACCGTGCTCAGGATCCCGTCGGCGACGGCGAGACCGACGAACGCGAGCAGCCCGCGGATAGCGTTGCCGAGGAAGCTCACGTTCAGCGTCGCGGCGTCGAGGAGCATAAACCCGAACACGACGCTCACGACCGCGATGAGCGTCGAGAACACGGTCACGACCTTGTACAGCGGCATCGGAACGACGACGTCGCGGCCGCGGACGCCGGTCCCCGTCGCTCCCTCGGCGTCCGCTCCGTTCGGCTCTGTGCTGCCCGCGTCCGCCCCCGACTCCGCCGTCTCGGCCGCCGCGGCGTCGGGGCGATCGACGGCGCCCGTGCCCGCGCCGGCCGCGTCTCCATCGGTCATTGTGGGCGCTACGGACGGGAGCGAAATGGACCTTTCCGTGTGCGTCCTCGGAACGCGACCGCGATCGGGAGAAACAGGAGAACGACGGAAACGAGTCCGTGGGGTCGTCAGCGTCGGCCTCGGATCGGCGGCCGGAGCGGAGCCAGGGACGACTGAAGTCCGGTTACTTCGGCGGCCGGAGCCGGTAGTACCGGCGGTTGAGGTCGTACATATACCCCTCGCGCATCGTCTTCAGGACCGCCCAGGTAACGAACCCGCCGACGAGCGGGAGGATGAACGTCAGGTCGAACGCCAGGTGGACGTTCATCGGGAGCAGATTCTTCGCGGAGTAAACGCTGATCGTGAACGCGAAGATGACGCCGCCGACGCCGACGGCCGCCCAGAACGGCTGTTCGACCGGCCGGCGCGCGCTGCCCTTGTTGAGGAAGGGCACGATGGCGACGATCCCGACGACGACGAGGTTCGCGAGGACGCCGTAGGTCCGGTCGGCCATCAGCTTCTTTCCGCCCAGGATCGCCAGTTCGGGGTTCAGCGGTCCGAGCTTGAGGAGGCCGAACGACCAGTAGAGGTACCAGTCCGGCAGGATGATCGCGGGCGTGCTCGACGGGTTCGCCGGCGCGCCGATGTGGGGCGGCAGTGTCGCCGCCAGGAACAGCAGCATCCCGACGAAGAAGCTCGCGATGGAGAGGTTGCGGATGACCTCGTGGGGCCACGTCGGAAACGCGAGCACGTCGCGCTCGACGTAGTCGGATTCCTGGCGGAGGTCTTGGTCTTCCCGGCGGGCGCGCTCGAAGTACTCGTAGGTGAGCCGCGAGAGCCCCTGGGCGCGGGTCTTGCGCTCGCGCCACGTCGGGGTCTCGTCGTCCGGTGCGACGATGCCGCTGCCGTCTGCGCGAACGTCGTCGTCGGAGTCGGTCTCGGAGGTGGTGTCGTCGGTCATTGGTCTAGTGGGGTTCTGCGATGCCCTGCACCCAGACGATGCCGATGTGGATCGCGATGAGCGTCGTCACCACGAACGGGAGCAGGAACACGTGGATGATGTACATCCGTTGCAACGTCGCCTGACTCAGTGAGAAACCGCCGAAGAGCAGCTGGGCGACCCACTCGCCGATGAGTGGGATCGACAGCGACATCTCGACGCCGATCTGGCCCGCCCAGAAGGCGAGCTGGTCCCACGGGAGCAGGTATCCGGTGTACCCGAACACCATCGTCAGGCTGATCAGGACGATGCCGATCAGCCAGTTGAGCTCGCGGGGCTCCTTGTAGGCGCCGGTGAAGTACACGCGGAGCATGTGCAGGAACACCGCGGCGACCATCACCTGCGCCGCCCACCGGTGGATGGAGCGGAGCATAAACCCGAACTGGAGGTCGCGCATGATGAACGCGATGCTCTCGTAGGCGACGGTCCCCGCCGCCTCCGATCCTGCGGCCGCCGAGGGGCTGTAGTAGAAGCCCAACAGCGCACCGGAGATGGCGGCGACGACGTACGCCAGCGTCGAGAACAGCCCCAGCGTGTACAGCGGGTACCAGTACCAGAACTTGTTGTCGAGGTTGTACTGCTCGGTGTGGCTCTTCGGCATCTGGAGGTTGACCCGGTAGTAGAGGGTCTCCAAGAGCTCCAGGTAGTCGACGATGCGGAACCGCTTGTCCAGCCAGATGAGAGTGGTGAGGAAGGTCGACTCCACGGGAGTCAGATCCTTCTCCTTCATCCAGCCTTTGTGGTCGTATTCGTCTTTCTTTTCGAGGCTCATTGGTTATCGCTTGTAGTACGGGTAGATCGCGCGCTTGACTTGGTCCCACGCGCCGTCGGCGAACGGCGTTCCGTCGACGTCTTCCTCCCGAATGTAGAGGTCTTCGTACTTACGGCGCCGCTTCTTCACGATTATGACGTCCGGCAGGAACTCCTTGCGGTACAGCGCCAGTATGAACGCCAAGTCGATGAAGATGACGGCCAGGACGGCGCCGAGATACATGTTCCCGGTCTCGCTCAGGCCCCAGCCGGACAGCAGGCCGTATGTGAACAGGAACACGAAGACGACCTCGATGATCGTCAGGAGGACGATCGCGATCGCGGCCGCCGTGCTCTCGCGGGCCGGTTCGTACCGATGGATGTCGCCGTAGGTGCTGCCGCTCGATGACATTATCCGTTCCTCCCGGTGCCGGTGTGTGGTGACTCACCGTACTTCAGGACGTAGAACGTGAAGATCACGGTCACGAGGATCGCGAGGATCGTCGCGGCGCCGACCCAGTGGGCGTGGATCGGGACGCCGAACGAGTGGAGTTCCTTCTTGCCGCCACCGCCGCCAGCGTTGGGATTCTCGACGACCTCGATAGTGCCGACCATCCCCGCGCTCTGATGCGGCGCGCAGTAGTACTCGTAGGTGCCGAGCGTCTCGAAGGTGTGAGTGTAGGTGTAGCCGGTGTTGTACAGTTTGGCTTCCCCGCCCGGGGTTCCCTGCCAGTTGGCGCCCTCGGGCTGACTGCTGACGACGATGTTGTGGTTGTCTGAATCCCAGACGAACTTGACCGTCGTGCCCGGGGCGATCTGGAGCGGCTCGCTCGTCCCCGGCTCGAACACCAGGGAGCCGCCGGGGCCGACGGTGACCGTGACGGTCGGTCCTCCGCCACCGCCGGAGCCGCCCGAAGTGCCTGTTCCGGTGCCGGTACTCGTCCCAGTACCCATCGGGGTCCCGGTACTGGTCCCGGTCGCCGTGCCGGTGTCGGTGCCGCCCTCCGTCTCCTGGGCAGCGCCGGTACCGGCGGCGGCAGAGGCCGTCGCGGCGGCAGCAGGGACGCTTGCTGCTCGCAGAAAGTCCCGCCTCTTCATACACGTCAGTCTCAGGATGGAACGCGCTTAAACCCACCGACTCCCCCGTGAGGCCGCGATCCCCGCAGCGGGGTCGTCGGGCGTCCTCCCGGCGGTTTGGCGCAGAGGCAGTCGGAGACGCGCCTGGGCGTCGTCACCCGTCAGTTCGGTCGGTCTCGGTTCCGTTCCCGCTCGCCGCGGAGTCGACGGCGGCGTCGGTCTCGGCACCGGCGTCGGGCATCACCTCGGCGACGGCCTCCGGCGGCTCGTCGTCCGCGGCGTCGAGCGCGCGAAGCCGGGCCCGGAACTCCTCGGTCCGGAAGCGATCGGAGAGCCGTGCGTTCGCGACGACGAAAAAGAGGAAGGCGCCGATCACGAGGAAGCCGAACGAGGCGATCGGTGCGACGACCGTCGACAGAGACGGGAGGGCCAGCCACGCGATCAGGATTCCGACGCCGACGAGGATCTGGACGCCCGCGACGATCTGGAGCATCAGATTGCCGAACTCGCCGCTTCCCTCGACGACCTCCTCGGGCTCGGGAAGCGAGGCGTCCTCGGGCGCGTCCATCAGCTCGTAGTCGGACATCGAACAGAGCGCGACGGTGGGCTTGACGTCCCGGAGGACCGTGCCCTCGCCCTCGACGCTGCCGTCGTCGTAGATGACCGCGTACCCCTCGTCGGAGTAGGCGACGACGCGGTCTTCGCCCTCGGTGATGCGCTCTATGACCGCGAAGATCTCGCGGATCGCGACCCGCGCTTCGAGCTCCTGTTCGACCCGGTCGAGGAGCTCCTCGCCGACGATCCAGGTGTCGGGATCGAACGCCGCCTCCCACTCTTCGAGGCTCATCTCGGCCATCTCGGCGGGGCCGAAGTCGTCGAAGTCGTAGGTCTCTTCGACCTCCCTCCGGAGCGCCTCGAGGTCGTCTGACTCGGGGGCGGACGGGCCAGCGTCTGAACCGTCGGTGTCGGCGTCGGAGTCGCCGGCGGCCACCGCGTCGGCGCGGCGGTCCGTCGCGTACGACTCCTCTGAGGGCTCCGTCATCGTCGGACCTTGGCGCGGCAGGCTCCTTAGGGTAACGGTTCGCCGGAGTGCGACCGCACGCGAGTCGGGCACTTTACCCGCCGCCGGTCCGTAGCGCGGTCGATGGTATCCGACTCGGCCATCGCGACGGTCGCCGCGCTGATGGTCACGGCGAGTCTCCCGTTTTACCTCTACGGCGCGTGGGTGATGATCGACGCCGAGACGGTGACCTGGGACGTCCTCGTCTACCACCTGAAGATCATCGTGCCGGGGCTCGTCCTCACCACCGTTCCGGTGGCGTCGTGGATGGTGCCGCGGCTGCTCGATCAGCTGACCGGGGTGGCGGTCCTGCACGCGCTCTTGGGCCTGCAGGCGTACGCCCTGCTCGTGTTCGCGCTGACGGGCATCGTGCGGATCCTCCAGGTGAAACGCGAGGCCGACCTCTACGACGACCCCGACCAGGAGATCGACATCGACGAGCTCCACCCGAATATGAGCGCCTGGCGCGGCCGGCTCCGCGCCGGCGTCTTCGGCTACGTCCTCTTCTGGCTCCTCGCGTGGCTCCTCGGACTGTATCGGTTCGTGCTCCGCTACGTGCTCGGGTGAGCGGCGCGCGGCCGCCGGCGCGGGGACGCGGCGGGGAGACGCGGCCTCCCCTACCCCCACGCCTCGCCGGACGCGAGGTCGACGTCGCTGTCGAGCTTCGAGGAGGGACAGACGTCTTCGAGCACGCACTCCTCGCAGTCGGGGTTCCGGGCCGTACAGACCGCGCGACCGTGGCTGATGAACAGGTGCGTGAACTGCTGCCAGTCGGATTCCGGGACCAGCTCCATCAGCTCCTGTTCGATCTTCTCGGGGCGCTCCTCGTCGGCGATGCCGAGCCGCCGCGCGATCCGCTGGACGTGTGTGTCGACGACGATCCCCTCGACGACGTCGTGGCCGTGCTGGAGGACGACGTTGGCGGTCTTGCGGCCGACGCCCGAGAGGTCGGTGAGGGCGCTCATCGTATCCGGCACCTCGCCGTCGTGTTCTTCGACGAGCGTCTCGCCGATCGACTTGAGGTAGCCGGCCTTGTTGTTGTGGAAGGTGATCCCGTAGATGTCCTCGGCGAGCTCCTCCTCGTCGGCCGCGGCGTAGTCTTCGGGCGACTGGTACTTCTCGAAGAGGTCTTCGGTGACCTCGTTCACGCGCTCGTCGGTACACTGCGCCGAGAGCACGACGGCGACGAGCAGTTCCAGTCGATCGGCGAAGTTCAGCGAGATCGTCGAGTCCGGGTACTCCTCGTAGAGGCGGTCGAGCACCGCGGCGGCCTGTTCCTCGCGGTCGTCGAGCGGCGTGCCCATACGCGCCCCTCGGAGCCGTCGGTGTTGAGTGGTTCGGCTTCGGGCGGACGGTCGGCGGCGGGGACGCCGAGAGACGCCCTCATAGTGATTACTCTCGTCTCTTACCGCCGAACGCCGTTACCGGGGGGTGGCGTTCGGCGGTAAACAGTGAAAGTAATCACTATCAGTCGTCGGACTCGGCGGCAACCGCCGCGAGCGACGCGTCGTCGACGCGATCGACCGACGAGCGGTTGCTCGTGGGGTCCTTCTCGACGGTGACGAGGTCGTCGGCGGCCGCGACGAGCTCGTCGTCGTGGCTCACGATCAGGATCTGCTTCACCCCGAGGCTGCGCATCTCCTCGACGAGGTCGACCAGCCGGGAGACGTGCCCCGAATCGAGGAAGACGGTCGGCTCGTCGAGGATCAGCGGCGGCATCGGCGCCGCGCCCTCGATGCCCTCGGCGAGCAGGCGGTAGATCGCACACCGGAGCGAGAGATTGAACAGCGCCCGCTCTCCCCCGGAGAGCTGTTCGGGTTCGAGCGCCGTCCCGTCCTTCTGGAAGACCGTGAGGTCGTACTCGTCGTCGAGGCGGATCCGCGAGTAGGCGTCGTTGCCGTAGACGAGGTCGAACGTCTCGTTGAGCATCCGTTCGAGGGTCTCGACGTTCCGCTTCCGCAGCTCGGCGCGGAGGTCGCTGTAGGTCGATTCGAGCGTCGACACCTCCTCGTGGAGCGACTCCAGGTCAGCGACGCGCTCGCGGACCCGCTCGCGGTCCTCGCGCAGGGATTCGAGCTGGGAGAGCTCGCCCTTCACGCTCCCGATGTCGTTCTGGAGTTCATCGCGCCGCTCGCGGAGTTCCTCGAGCTTCACCTCGACGTTCTCCAGGTAGGTCTCGGCCTCCTGTTTGTTCTCTCTGGCCGTCTCGACGCGCGACTCGTCGACGGCCTCGGCGAGCTCGTCGCGGCGCTCGCGCTTCTCCTGGAGGTACTCCCGGCGCTCGTCGTTCCGGTCCGCGATCGTCTCGCGGCGCTCCCGGCGCGTTTCGATCTCGGATTCCAGCTCCACGATCTGCTCCCGGAGCGTCTCGACCCGGTCGAGTCGCTCGCGGGCGGCCTCGACGCCGTCGAGCTGCTCCTCCAGGTCCGCGACTCGCTCGGCGGCGTCCGCGGCCGCCTCCGCCTGCGACTCGGCGGCCTCGCGCTTCTCTTCGGCCTGCGACTCGAACTCCGCGGCGTCTTCGCGCAGGGACGCGGCCTCCTCGCGGCGCTCTTCGGCCGTCGACTCGGCGTCCGCGACGCTGTCTTCGAGCAGCGAGCGCTTCTCCCGGAGGTTCCCCAGTCGCGTCTCGGCCTCGACGAGCGCCTCGGCGGTCTCCAGCCGCGATTCGAGCTCGTCGCGGCGCTCGCGGAGGTCGTCGAGGGCGGCCTCTAACTCCTCGATCCGCGCCTCGTACTCGCCGATGGCGTCGACGTGGGGCGATCCCTCGACCGGCTGGCCGCACTCGGGACATTTGCCCTCCTCGCGCAGGGCCGTCGCCTCGTCGAGGCGCTCGCGGACGGATTCCATCTCCGCGCGCGCGTCGGCGATCTCGTCGCGCACCTCCCGGAGGTCGGCCTGCACCGACTCGCGGTGCTCGTCCGCATCGCCCGGCTCCGCCGGCGCGTTCTCGAACCGCTCGCGGAGCGATTCGATCTCGTCGTCGACGTCGGCGCGCTCCTCTCGCCGCGCTTCGGCGCGCTCCTCCGCGTCCGCGGCGCTCGAATCGGCCTCCGCGGCGCGCTCGCGTGCCTCCTCGGCCCGCGACTCGAACTCCGCGGCCCGCTCGCGCAGTTTCTCGGCCTGGTTCGACAGCATCGTCTCGCGCTGGCGGGCCTCCTGGAGGTCCTCGCGGACCTCCTCTTCGGCCGAGTCGAGCTCCTCGCGACGCGCTTCGAGAGCGTCGTCGTCGAGGGCCGCGGGGCCGCTCGCGTCGAGGTCGGTCGCGTCGACGGCCGATTCGAGCGTCGCTTCGAGGTCGTCGATCCGCTCGCGGCGCTCGACGACCGCCTCGCGGAGCTCCTCGCGCGTCGACTCGTCCTCGCGGATCGTCTCTTCTAACTCCCTGATGTCGGCCTCGACGTCGTCGATCTTCGCCTTCGTCTCCTCGTAGGAGTCGAGGACGTCTTCGGCCTCCGCGAGCGTCTCCTCCGCGCGGGCCTCGTTCTCCTCGAAGCGCTCGATCTCGTCGTCCACCTCGCCGAGTTCGGTTTCGAGCTCGTTCAGCCGCTCGTGGAGCCCGGCGTCTTCCTTCTCCTCGATCTGGGAGTCGAGCTTCGAGAGCGCGCCGCGCTTTTCCGAGAGGACGTCCTCGACGCCGAGGCGCGCCTGGCCGGCGCGCTCGCGGTACTCCTCCAGTTTCCCGAGCTGGAGGAGGTCGTCGATGGTGTCCTGGCGCTGGGCGGGCGTGGCGTTGATGAGCTTGTTCACCTCGCCCTGGCGGACGTACGCGCAGTTGACGAACGCCTCGGCGTCCATCCGGAGCAGGTCCGTGACGAACGCGCGGACGTCTGTGGCGCCGTCGATCTCGGCGTCCGGCCCCGAGAGCGTACACGACGCGGTCTGCATCCGCTCGCCCGAACGGCGAAGCCGCCGCTCGACCCGGTAGGACGCGCCCTCGTGGACGAACGACAGCGTCACCGCGGCCTCGTCCTCGCCGGTCGTCACGACGTCGTCGAGCGTCTCGTCGAGCGCGCGGGCGCCGTAGAGCGCGAAGAAACACGCCTCCAGCAGGGAGGACTTGCCGCTGCCGTTCAGGCCGTGGATGACCGTGACGCCGTCCCGGAGGTCGAGGTCGGCGTCGGCGTAGGGCTTGAAGTTCTGTAAGGAAATGTGCTCGAAGCGCATCTAGAAGTCCTCCATCGTGACCTGGGTGTCGGCCGGCGTCGGTTCGTCGTCGTCCCCGTCGTCGGAGCTCTCGGCCTCGTCCGCGGCACCGCTCTCGCCGTCCTCTTCGGCGGACGCGCTGGTCTCTCCCGCGTCTTCGGCCGCGTCCGCTTCGGTCGCGTCCTCCCCGGTGTCGGTGGAGGTCAGTTCGTCTCCGGTCGGTTCGTCCGCGGCCGATTCGTCGCCGTCGCGCTCGGCGGGCGCGTCGCCGCCGCGTTCGCTCTCGGATTCGCCGTCGCGCTCGGCGGGCGCGAACGCCTCGTTCCCCTCGTCGAGGAGGTCCGTCACCCGCGACTCCACGGCCTCGCGGACGTTCGAGTCCGCGACCGCGTCCGCGCGGATGGTCTCCTCGACGTCGAGAGCGGCGGCCGAGAGCCCCAGGTCGCGGACGCGCTCGTCGACGGCGGCGTCGGGATCGGCGAAGGAGACGTCGATCGAGGCCTCGATGTCCCCCTCGCGGCGGTCGGTGACGCGGGCGACGAGCGCGCCCCGGTCGGCCAGCGACTCCTCGATCGAGGCGGGCGTCACCGGGTCGCCCTCGCCGGTCACCTCGACGACGACGACCGCGTCCTCGACGTCGCGCTGGCGGAGCTGCTCGTGGACGCGGTCGCTCCCCTCGCCCTCGCGCAGTTCGACGCTGACGAAGACAAAGGGTCGCGTATCGAGCGTCCGGCGGCGGATGTCGACCGCGGCGCTCGCTCCGTCTGCGGTCTCGGAATCGGCCGCCTCGGCGCCGTCGGTGTCGTCCGCGCCGAACGTCACGAGGTTGTACCCGCGCGCTTCCTCCTCGGCGGCGCTCGTGCGCTCGGTCGATCCGCAGTAGGTGACCCACGCCCCGTCGACGATCTCTGTGCCCGGCGCGTGGTTGTCGCCCAGGAGGACCGCGTCGAAGTCGACGTTCGAGCGGTCGAGGACGGTCTCGGTCTCCCAGTTGGCGTGCGCGAAGGGAGTGAATAGGCCGTGGCTCACGAGGGCCGCGTGGGCGGCGTCTTGCGGCTCGAAGTCGTAGTCGAGGTCGGCGCGCCGGGACTCGGGGACGTGATCGAGGCCGTAGAAGGCCGTGTCGCCGACGGTCCGCGGCTCGGCGCCGAGGCGCTCGGCGAGGTCGAGGCTCTCGAAGAGGTCGAGCCACTGGCCGCCGCGCGTCGCCTCGTGGTTGCCGACGACCGCGAGGAACGGGACGCCCGCGTCGCGGAGGCGACGCAGCACGCGGATCGTCCCCAGCAGGTCTCGCAGCTCCGGCCGGCGGTCGTGGAACAGGTCGCCGGCGTGGACCACGGCGTCGACGTCGCCCGCGACGGCGTCGTCGATCACCTGCTCGAACGCGTCGAGGAAGTCCCGCCGGCGCTCGGGAGAGTGGTACTGCTGGTACCCCAGGTGGGTGTCGCCGGTGTGGATCACCCGTGTCATCTGGGCGGACGTTGACCGCTGCGGCCTAAAACGGTTCCGCGAGCGGGGCGGAAGTGGCCGCGGTGGGAGTCCGCGTCGGCGTCAGCGGCGGCGTTGGCACCGGTTCCGTCGGGGGAGCCGACCATCGCGGCGCGGAGTCGGCGAAGGATCCGCCGGGCCCGCCGGCCGCGACGCGCCAGGTCGGTGGCGCCGCGCGACTCGGCCGCCCCGACGGCTGCATCGAGTCGCCGGAGCCGACCGTCCGCGACGTACGACGCCGCCTCGCGGGCGCAGTCGACGGCCGCTTCGGCGTCGGCGACGACGCTCTCGGGGTCCGAAACGGACGTCTCGGTGGCGGAGCCGTCGGCGAGCGCGCGGAGCGACCGGCGGACGGTTCGGGCGGGCGGAGGGGGAGCAGAAGCGGGGGCGGCCGGAGGGGGAGTGGGACCGGGAGCGGACGCGGACGTGGCCGGCGAACGGTGAGTCACGCCGTGGCTGGCGCGGGATCACGTATGAAGCTTCGCGTCGTCAAGAGGCCGAGCGGGGGCGGAACGGACCGGGCGGTGGACGCGTCCCCGACGGGTCAGATCTCCAGCGTGTAGAGCCGCTTTCGCGCGTCGGTGAACGAAAAGCGCGAGTCGACGACGTCGGCGTCCTCCAGCCGGGTGAGGGCGTAGCGGACGGTCCGCGGCGGCAGGAGCGTCTCCTCGGCGAGCTGCGTCTGCGTCAGCGTGTCGTTGTAGTCCAGTACCTTCGCGACCAGTTTCGCGCTCGGCGGCATCTCGCGGACCGGTTCCCAGCGGTCGGTCGACTCCTCTTCGGGGGCGAGTACCTCTGTCGTGCTCATTCGTGTTCACCACTCCGGGATGTAGAGTAATAATATTTACTGTATCAATATATTACCTAATCGCATACACTGACGGCAATCCATAAGGTCGCTCCCCCGACAGTTTCGAACACGAACGGGGGCACACTCGATGTTCGGAACACAGCGCAGAGCGGGCGGGGCGTACGGGAGAACGGATCTGGTGGGAGACGGACCCGTCGGGGGGCGACGATGACGCTCGACGACGTCGCGCGCTACGACGCCGACCGCGTGACCGAGCGGGACGGACACGCCGTCGTCGTGGGCGCGAGTATGGCCGGGCTCCTGGCGGGGCGCGTCCTGGCGGACGCCTTCGAGTCGGTGACGGTCTTGGATCGGGATCCGCTGCCCGACGAGCGGGTCGCGCGCCGGGGCGTCCCGCAGGCGAACCACGTCCACGCGCTCTTGGAGCCCGGCCGGGTGATGCTCGAAGACCTCTTCCCCGGCTACGGCGACGACCTGCTCGCGGAGGGCGGCGTCATAATGGAC
Source organism: Halobellus sp. EA9 (assembly GCF_051195055.1). NCBI lineage: Archaea > Methanobacteriati > Methanobacteriota > Halobacteria > Halobacteriales > Haloferacaceae > Halobellus > Halobellus sp. EA9. The sequence goes on from NZ_JBNTJW010000001.1 coordinate 445,502, forward strand.
GCCTCGAAGAAGCTCGACCTCTACCAGCAGGGCGACTTCCTCGCGGAGTCTCCGCACGAACTGCCGTTCTACTGCGCGAGCCGGCCGCTCTTCGAACTGCTCGTGCGGCGGCGGATGCGTGAGCGCGACGACGTCACGCTCCGGGGCGAGTGCCACGTCACGGGCTACCGCTCCGACGACGAGGCGTCGACCGTCACCGGCGTCACGCTCGTCGACGCGGCCGACGAAAAGGACTCCCTGGCCGCCGACCTCGTGGTCGACGCGACCGGCCGGACCTCGCGGACGCCGACGTGGCTCGAACGGAACGGCTACCCGACGCCGGAGACCGAAGACGTCGGCGTCGACCTCGCGTACAGCACGGTCGCCGTCGAGCGGCCGGCGGACGACGACCGCGGGTATCTGGTCGTCCCCTCGCCGCCGACGACCCGCGGCGGGACCGCCGTGCCCGTAGAGGACGAACGGTGGATCGTGACGGTGTTCGGCCGGCACGGCGACCACCCGCCGACCGACCCCGCGGGCCTCCGGGAGTTCGCGGCGTCGCTGCCGACGGCGGAGATCCGTGAGCTCCTGGACGAACACGAGTGGGACGGCGAGGAGATCCACCAGTACCCGTTCCCCGCCAGCAAGCGCCGGTACTACGAGGACCTCGATCGGTTCCCAGACGGGCTCTTGGTCACCGGCGACGCGGTCGCGAGCTTCAATCCGATCTACGGCCAGGGGATGTCGGTGGCCGCGCTCGACGCCCTCCAGCTACACCACGCGCTCGCGAACGGGCGGTCGGACCTCCAGTCGCGCTTCTTCGACCGCGTCGCCGACACCGTCGACGTCGTCTGGCGGATGACCGTCGGCGCCGACTTCGAGTACGCCGAGACCGAGGGCGAGAAGCCGCCCGGCACGGACCTCCTCAACCGCTACCTCTCGTGGGTCGTCGACGCCGCGCACACGGACGGTCACGTCTCGGAGGCGTTCACGCGCGTCCTGCGGCTGGAGACGGCACCGACGTCGCTGATGCGCCCGAGCGTCGTGGGCCGGGTCGCCGGCGCGAAGGTGAGGGAGTATGTCTGAGACCGACGGCGGGATCACGCGGGGCCGCGGCACCGACTCGCGGGAGGTGGCGCCGGAGGCCCTCCCGCCGTCGGCGACGTTCGAGCGCGTCGAGACCAACGGGATCGAACTGCACGCGCTCGTCGCCGGCGACGACGACGCGCCGCCGGTCTTCCTGTTCCACGGCTTCCCGGAGTTCTGGTACGGCTGGCGCGCGCAGATCGAGCCCCTCGTCGACGCCGGCTACCGCGTGATCGCGCCGGACCAGCGCGGCTACAACCGCAGCGACAAGCCGGGGGCGATCGCCGCGTACGCGATCGACGAGCTGGCCGCGGACGCGGTCGGACTGCTCGACGCCTTCGGGTACGATCGCGCCCGGGTCGTCGGCCACGACTGGGGCGCCGCGGTCGTCTGGCAGACCCTGCTTCGGTACCCCGAGCGGGTCGACCGGGCCGTCACGATGAACGTCCCGCACCCCGCGGTCTTCCAGGCGTTCCTCCCCGGCCGGCCGAGCCAGCTGCTGAAGAGCTGGTACATCTTCTTCTTCCAGCTGCCGCGCGTGCCCGAGTGGACCTGGCGCGTCGGCGACTGGTGGGGGCTGCGGTGGTTCGTTGACACCTCGACCAGCCCCGAGACCTTCGGCGAGCGGGCGCTCGATCGGTACAAGCGCGCGTGGTCCCGGCCGGGCGCCTTCACCGGAATGGTGAACTGGTACCGGGCGCTCGTCCGCGAGGACGCCCCCGAGCCGCCGACCTGGACCGTCGAGCCGGAGACGATGCTGATCTGGGGGCTGGAGGATCCGTACCTCCATCCCGAGATGGCCGAAGACAGCGCCGAGAGGTGTGCGAACGGGCGGTTCGAGCCGATCGCGGACGCGACCCACTGGGTGCAACACGAGGCCGACGAGCGGGTGAACGATCTGCTCTGTGACTTCCTGGAGTGAGCCGCGAGGGCGCCCTCGGGCGGTGTGAAAGCGCTTCTCTCACCCGAAGTCTCTTATGAAGCCGTGACCTACGGAGGATGATGACTGACACTGTGGACGACGTCGAACTCCCTTACGACGAGGAGGCGGCGTCGCAGCAGGAGAAGATCCAGGCGCTCAGAGAGCGGCTGGACGTCCTCGAGTCCCAGAACGAGGAGATGCGGGACAAACTGCTGGACGCGAACGCGGAGAACAACAAGTACCAGCAGAAACTCGAACGGCTCACCCACGAGAACAAGAAGCTCAAGCAGTCGCCGCTGTTCGTCGCGACGGTCCAGGAGATCACCGAGGACGGCGTCGTGATCAAGCAGCACGGCAACAATCAGGAGGCCCTCACCGAGGTCACAGACGAGATGCGCGAGGACCTCGAACCCGACGCGCGCGTCGCGGTCAACAACTCCCTCTCGGTGGTCAAGCGCCTCGACAACGAGACCGACGTCCGCGCCCGCGTGATGCAGGTCGACCACAGCCCCGAGGTCACCTACGGCGACATCGGCGGCCTCGAAGAGCAGATGCAGGAGGTGCGCGAGACCGTCGAGATGCCGCTCGAATCGCCGGAGATGTTCGAGCAGGTCGGCATCCAGCCGCCGTCGGGCGTGCTCCTCTATGGCCCGCCGGGCACGGGCAAGACGATGCTCGCGAAGGCCGTCGCGAACCAGACGGACGCGACGTTCATCAAGATGGCCGGCTCCGAGCTCGTCCACAAGTTCATCGGCGAGGGCGCGAAGCTCGTCCGGGACCTCTTCGAGGTCGCCCGCGAGAACGAGCCCGCCGTCCTCTTCATCGACGAGATCGACGCGATCGCCTCCAAGCGGACGGACTCGAAGACCTCCGGCGACGCCGAGGTCCAGCGCACGATGATGCAGCTGCTCTCGGAGATGGACGGCTTCGACGAGCGGGGCGACATCCGCATCATCGCCGCGACGAACCGCTTCGACATGCTGGACGAGGCGATCCTCCGGCCGGGGCGATTCGACCGCCTCATCGAGGTCCCCAAGCCCGAGCAGGAGGGCCGGGAGATCATCTTCCGGATCCACACCCGCGACATGAACGTCGCCGACGACGTCGACTTCGAGCAGCTGGCCGAGCTGGCCGACGACGCCTCCGGGGCCGACATCAAGGCGATCTGCACCGAGGCGGGGATGTTCGCCATCCGGGACGACAGGACCGAGATCCGGATGGGCGACTTCGTCGAGGCCTGGGAGAAGATCCAGGCCGACGCGAGCGCCGACGGCGAGGCGAGCCGCGCGTTCGCCTGATCGGCACTCAGTTTTCGTTCTCGTTTCCGTTTCCGTTTCCGTCTTCGGCTGCGTTCTCGCGTCCGTCTCCGTTTACCGCGCTGTCCTCGTCGCTTCCGCTACGCTCGTCGCCCTCGCTTCCCCCGCGGAGCGACGCGACGGCGCGGCGAGTCGTCTCGGTCGCGTCGTAGCCGCGCTCGCCGTGGACGGTCGTCTCCGCGACGAGCCCCGCGGCGCGGAACTCCGAGAGCAGGCCGTGGAGGTCCGACTCGCAGAGGTCGTAGGCGCCGAGCAGTTCGACGACGGGGAGCGGCCCGCGGTCCGCGAGCTCGACGAGCAGGCCGAGCGAGCGGTCGTCGTGGGCGGCGGAAACGACGCGTCGTACCGGCTCGGAGACGGCCGCCGCGGCGACCGAGAGCGGCGCCTCGCCGCCCTCGAAGGAGAGTTCCTCGTTCGGGAGGTACCGCTCTTCTCCCGTGTTCGGATCGCGGACCCGGCTCGACTCCGCGGAGCGCTTCACGAGGAGGTAGCGGTCGCCCGACGCGTCGCGGACGGTCTGCATACCTCGGGGGAATCGCGGCGGGCGCTTATCCGTTATGCTCGCTCGGTTCCGAATCTGTGCCTTCTGCTTCCTCCGACTCCTCGGCGGCGACGTGGTCCTGATACGTCCGATAGAGATCGTAGGTCCGGTAGAGAGCGAACAGCCCGACGGCGACGGCGCCCCCGCCCCAGACGGCCTGGCCGCGGAAGCCGACGAGCATCAGCCCGATGCTCACGCCCGCGACGGCGACGTTGGCGTAGATCACCGTCACCCAGAAGAACTTCGCGAGGTCGCTGTCGACCTCGGCGCCGGCGTCCTCGGCGTCCTCGCCGGGGAGGTCGATCCCGGGGACCGAGACGAGGTCGTCCTCGGGGCTGCCCCACCGGGCCTCGGGATCGGGTTCGTCCGGCTCGTCGGGCCACTCGTCGGAGTCCAACACGGTGCCTCTACCGAGGCTCGGCAGTCGCAAAAGCGGTTCGCTCCGGGGTGAAGAATCGAAGAAGACGTCCGCTTCAGCAGTGGTCTGTGAGCGTCACTGTTCGGGCCGCTTCGACCCACGCGAGCGGGTTCTGCGGATCGTAGAACACGATCCCCTCGTCGACCTCGTAGGACTCGACGCCGTCGAGTCCGCGAGCCTCGCCCAACCGCGCCGGCGCGGCTGGCGACCGATCCGTCCGCTCGGAGTCTGCAGGGTCGACCATCTCGGTCTTTGGTATGGTGTACCATACTAAATGTCTTGCGCCCAAATTCTCGGAGGCGATAGCGGGCCGGGCGCAATGCCGAAGCTTTTACTCGGGACTCACGAACCGAGTGCTATGAAACAGGCAGGGCTCACGGACGACTGGAGCGGCGGCGACGAGGCCGCCGACGAGGGTGCCCGGCCCGACGCGGAGGCGGTCGCGGTCGCCGGCAACGGCACACAGCACGTCTCGGAGGTCGTCGACAGCGAGGAGATCCGCTTTCCCGACGCCGACGGGACGGTCGAGCTGATGGTGACCCAGGTGAACTACTCCATCGAGGGGAGCGGCCGCCGCGAGTATCCCGTCCTGCACGTGTTCGGCCGGACGGCGGCAGGGGACCGCGAGCACGTCCGCGTCCTGGGGTTCGAGCCGTACTTCTACGCGCCGACGGAGAACCTCGACGACGACAAACTCGACAGGGACGTGATCACCCGGACCGACGAGGGCTACGAGAGCATCCGCGGCGAGGACCTGACGAAGATCTGCACGCAGACCCCGCGGGACGTCGGGGAGATCCGCGACGAGTTCGAACACTACGAGGCGGACATCCTCTTTCCGAACCGCCTCCTGATCGACAAGGACGTAAAGAGCGGGATCCGGGTGCCCGCGCGGCGCTTGGAGGCCGACGGCGCCGAGCGGGGCCCGATTCAGATCCCCCACGACGAGATCGCGGCCGTCGACGTCGACGCCGACCTCCGGGTGAATACCTTCGACATCGAGGTCGACGACCGCTCGGGCTTCCCCGAGGAGGGCGAAGAGCCGATCGTCTGTCTCACCTCCCACGACTCCCGACGCGACGAGTACGTCGCGTGGCTCTACGACGCCCCCGAGGCCGGCGAGGGCGTCGTCTCACCCCAGGACCTGGAGACCTACGAGCCGCTCCGCGAGGACACCGAGATCCAGGTGCGGACGTTCGACGAGGAGGACGCGATGCTCGACGCGTTCGTCTCCTACATCGAGGAGACGGACCCGGACGTGCTGACGGGCTGGAACTTCGAGGACTTCGACATGCCCTATCTCCTCGACCGGATGGAGATCCTCGATCCGACCTCGGAGCGCGACCTCGATCCCGAACGGTTCTCCCGGATCGACGAGGTCTGGCGCAGCGGCTGGGGCGGCCCGAACGTGAAGGGCCGCGTCGTCTTCGATCTGCTGTACGCGTACAAGCGCACGCAGTTCACCGAACTGGAGTCCTACCGCCTGGACGCCGTCGGCGAACTCGAACTCGACGTCGGCAAGGAGCGCTACCCGGGCGACATCGGCGACCTCTGGGAGCAGGACCCCGAGCGCCTGCTCGAATACAACGTTCGCGACGTGGAACTCTGCGTCGAGATCGACCGCAAACAGGACGTCGTCGCCTTCTGGGACGAGGTGCGGACGTTCGTCGGCTGCAAGCTGGAAGACGCCCCCACGCCGGGCGACACCGTCGACATCTACATCCTCCACGAGGCCCACGGCCGCTTCGCGCTCCCCTCGAAGGGCCAGGCCGACGCCGAGGAGTACGAGGGCGGCGCCGTCTTCGATCCGATCACCGGCGTCAAGGAGAACGTCACGGTCCTCGACCTGAAGTCCCTCTACCCGATGTGTATGGTGACGATCAACGCATCGCCGGAGACCAAGGTGGACCCCGAGACGTACGACGGCGAGACCTTCCGGGCCCCCAACGGGACGCACTTCCGCCGCGAGCCCGACGGCATCATCCGCGAGATGATCGACGATCTGCTGGCCGAGCGCGAGGAGAAGAAGTCCCTCCGGAACGACCACGACCCCGACACGTCCGCGTACGAGCAGTACGACCGCCAGCAGGCCGCTGTCAAGGTCATTATGAATTCGCTGTACGGCGTGCTGGGTTGGGATCGCTTTAGACTGTACGACAAGGAGATGGGCGCTGCCGTCACCGCGACGGGGCGCGACGTCATCGAACACACCGCCTCGGCGGCGAACGATCTCGGCAAAGGTGTCATCTACGGAGACACCGACTCCGTGATGTTGGAGCTCGGCGGCGACGTCAGTAAAGACGAAGCCATCGAGCAGTCCTTCGAGCTGGAGGAGTACATCAACGGCTCCTACGACGAGTTCGCCCGCGAGGAACTCGACGCCGAGGAGCACCGCTTTCAGATCGAGTTCGAGAAGCTCTACCGACGGTTCTTCCAGGCGGGAAAAAAGAAGCGCTACGCGGGCCACATCGTCTGGAAGGAGGGAAAGGACGTCGACGACATCGACATCACGGGCTTCGAGTACAAGCGCTCTGACATCGCGCCGATCACGAAGGAGGTCCAAAAGCGCGTCATCGAGATGATCGTCCACGGGACGGCGAACGAGGAGATCGCCGACTACCTCAACGGCGTCATCGAGGACTTCGAGGCCGGCGAGATCCCGGTCGAGGAGATCGGCATCCCCGGCGGGATCGGCAAGCGGCTGGACGCCTACGACACCGCGACCGCGCAGGTCCGCGGCGCCAAGTACGCCAACGAGTTCCTGGGGACGAACTTCGGGCGGGGGTCGAAGCCGAAGCGGCTCTACCTCCGGAAGGTCCACCCCTCGTGGTTCCGGCGGATGGAAGAAGAAGAGGGCTACGACCCCCAGCGCGACGCGCTCTACGGGGAGTTCAAGCGCGACCCCGACGTGATCTGCGTCGAGTACGACGACCAGCTCCCCGAGGCCTTCGAGGTCGACTGGGACAAGATGCTGGAGAAGACGCTGAAGGGGCCGATCTCGCGGATCATCGAGGCGCTGGGGATGTCGTGGGACGAGGTGAAGTCCGGGCAGGAACAGACCGGGCTCGGCAGTTTCGTCTGAGCGGCGGCCGGACCGTCGGTTCGCCGCCACCCCGCGCGGCGCGTCACGGAACCGGGCCGGGGTTTCGCAAAACGCAAATAAATTTTATCGACAGTAAAGCTCCGAATGGCGAATGCGTAACCATTATGAGCGCCACAGCCCACTTCTGAGACACGAGGCAACGAAACACGATGGCTACACTCGAAATCAAGAACCTCCACGCGAACGTGGCGGAGGAAGACGGCGAACAGATTCTTCGCGGCGTCGACCTGGAGGTCAACTCCGGGGAGATCCACGCCCTGATGGGACCGAACGGATCCGGGAAGTCGACGACGGCGAAAGTGATCGCCGGCCACCCGGCCTACGAGGTGACCGAGGGCGAGATCCTGCTCCACCTCGAAGAAGACGACTTCGATCAGGACCTCGAGATCCCCGAGGACAAACGCACCTGGAATCTACTCGACCTAGAGCCGAACGAGCGCGCGGCGCTCGGTATCTTCCTCGGCTTCCAGTACCCCGCGGAGATCGAAGGCGTCACCATGACGAACTTCCTCCGGACGGCGCTCAACGCCAAGCTCGAAGAGCGCGAGGAGCTCTTCGAAGAGGAGGACGAAGACGAGGCCGAGGCGGACGACGAAGACGAGGAGGCGGGCTACGAGACCTCGCCGATGGAGGGCCCCGCCGACGACGGCGAGATCGGCGTCGCGGAGTTCCAGCAGCTCCTCAAAGAGAAGATGGAAGTGCTGGACATGGACGAGAAGTTCATGCAGCGCTACCTCAACGCCGGCTTCTCCGGCGGCGAGAAGAAGCAGAACGAGGTCCTGCAGGCGGCCATCCTCGAGCCCGCGATCGCCGTCCTCGACGAGATCGACTCCGGGCTGGACATCGACCGCCTCCAGGACGTCTCGAAGGGCATCAACGCCCTCCGCGACGAGCAGGGCACCGGCATCCTGCAGATCACCCACTACCAGCGGATCCTCGAGTACGTCGAGCCCGATCACGTCCACATCATGCTGGACGGCAAGGTCGTCAAGAGCGGCGACGCCGAGCTCGCCGAGCAGCTCGAAGACCACGGCTACGACTGGGTCCGCGAGGAAGTCTACGAGGCGGCGTAACTATGTCCAGTTACGCACAGTCATATAAGAAACGAGCCGTAAACACATATCACACACTATGAGTTCCGAACAAGACCACCTTAAAGAGACGGACACCGAGGCCCGCTTCGACTTCAAGAAGGAGGAGTCCTCGGCGTTCCAGACCGAGAAGGGCCTGACCGAGGAGACGGTCCGCGTCATCTCCGAGGACAAAGACGAGCCCGAGTGGATGCTGCAGCGGCGTCTCCGGGCGCTGAAGCAGTTCCAGGAGATGCCGATGCCGACCGACTGGCCCGGCCAGCCGGACCTCTCGGAAGTGGACGTCGCAGAGATCGTCCCGTACATCCGCCCCGATGTCGACGTCCGCGCGGGCGTCGACGACTGGACGGAACTGCCCGACGAGATCAAGGACACCTTCGACAAGCTCGGCATTCCGGAAGCCGAGAAGAACGCGCTCTCCGGCGTCGGCGCGCAGTACGAGTCCGAGGTCGTCTACCAGAACATGCAGGAGCGCTGGGAGGAGAAGGGCGTCATCTTTATGAATATGGACGAGGCGGTGCAGGAGCACCCCGAGATCGTCAAGGAGCACTTCATGACGAAGTGCGTTCCCCCGTCGGACAACAAGTTCGCGGCGCTCCACGGCGCGGTCTGGTCCGGCGGCTCGTTCGTGTACGTCCCCGAGGACGTCACCGTCGAGATGCCCGTCCAGGCGTACTTCCGGATGAATTCGGAGGGAATGGGCCAGTTCGAGCACACCCTCATCGTCGCCGAGGACGGCTCGGAGGTCCACTACATCGAGGGCTGTTCGGCCCCGAAGTACTCCGCGTTCAATCTGCACTCCGGCGGCGTCGAGGTCTTCGTCGGCGAGGACGCCCACGTCCAGTACTCGACGGTCCAGAACTGGTCGAAGAACACCTACAACCTCAACACCAAGCGCGCCATCGTCGAGAAGAACGGCCGGATGGAGTGGATCTCCGGCTCGATGGGCTCGAAGGCGACGATGCTGTACCCCTCGACGGTCCTGAAGGGCCCGGGCGCCTCCGACAACCACATCACCATCGCCTTCGCGGGCGAGGGCCAGAACATCGACACCGGCGCGAAGGTCTACCACAACGCGCCGAATACGAAGTCGACCATCGAGTCGAAGTCGATCTCGAAGGACGGCGGCCGGACCAACTACCGAGGACTGGTCCACATCGCCGACGGCGCCTCGGACTCTTCGACCTCGGTCGAGTGCGACGCGCTGATGTTCGACAACGAGTCCACGTCGGACACGATGCCGTACATGGAGATCAACGAGTCGAAGGTCGACGTCGCCCACGAGGCCACAGTGGGGAAGATCGGCGACGAGGACGTGTTCTACCTCCAGTCGCGCGGCCTCGACGACGACGACGCCAAGCAGATGATCGTCTCGGGCTTCATCGAACCCATTACCGAAGAGCTGCCGATCGAGTACGCGGTCGAACTCAACCGCCTCGTCGAACTCGAAATGGAGGGGAGCCTCGGATAGTATGAGCGGCGTACAACTCCCGGCGAACCTCTCCGAGGAGACGGTTCGCGAAATTTCGGACGCGCGCGACGAGCCCGAGTGGCTGCTCGAACGGCGGCTCTCGGCGCTCGACGCGCTCGACGAACTGGAGCTGCCGGACGTCATCCAGACGCCCGGCCGGCGCTGGACGAACCTCGAAGCGCTCGACTTCGAGTCGCTCGTCGACCCGCTCGATCAGGGCGACGAGACCGAGCGGACCTCCGCCGAGGGCGTCGAGGTCCTCACCTTCACCGAGGCGCTCGACGAGCACCCCGACCTGGTCGAGTCCGCGTTCGGCTCGACGGTCGACCCCGAAGAGAACTACCTGACCGCGCTGTCGGCGGCGCTCTTCACCACCGGCACGGTCGTCTACGTCCCCGAGGGCGTCGACGCCGAGGACGTGACCGTCCGCGCGGAGATGAACTCCCGCTCGCTGTTCAGCCACACGCTCGTCGTCACCGAGGAGTCGTCGTCGGTGACGATTCTGGAGAGCATCGAGTCCGGCGAGGACGTCGACGCCGACGCGCGGTACTTCTCGAACCTCGTCGAGATCGACGCGGGCGAGAACTCCTACGTCCAGTACGGCTCGCTCCAGGACCTCGACGAGGACACCTACACGTACTCGCTGAAGCGCGCGGACGTCGGCACCTACGCGACGGTCAACTGGATCGAGGGCAACCTCGGCTCCCGACTGACGCGCTCTGACGTCGAGTCCGAACTCAACGGCGACTCCTCGGAGACGAAGATCGTCGGCGCGTTCTTCGGCCACGGCGACCAGCACTTCGACGTCAACGCGCGCGTCTGGCACAACGCCGAGAACACGACCGCCGACCTCGTGACCCGCGGCGTCCTCGACGACGAGGCCCGCTCGGTGTACGAGGGCGTCCAGGACGTCGGCCGCGAGGCGTGGAACACCTCCTCGTACCAGCGCGAGAACACGCTGATGCTGTCGGACGACAGCGAGGCCGACGCGTCGCCGAAGCTGATCATCCACAACCACGACACCGAAGCCTCCCACTCCGCGACGGTCGGCCAGGTTGACAAGGAGGACCTGTTCTACATGGTGTCGCGGGCGATCCCCGACGGACAGGCGCGGAATATGCTCGTCGAGGGCTTCTTCGTGCCCGTCCTCGAAGAGATCGCGGTCGACGAGTTCCGCGACGACCTCGAAGAGCTTATCGCCGCGCGACTCCGCTGATCTCGGACTGACGTCCGTTTTCTTTCTCGTCTCGCCGTCTCGACGCTCGACCGACAGCGACGCCGCCGACTACTCCCGCGGACACCGCCCGGTCGGGGTGACACAGCGCGGGCCGGGCGCCGGACCGGCCCACGCCACCGATCGCTCGTCGACATTGCCGTCCGTGTCGCCGACGCCGAGCTTCCCCGCCGGGACGGCCACGACGGCGACCGTCCGGACCCGGAAGCCGATCCGTTCGTTCCGGCCGAGGACCTCGGGCTCGCCGTCGCCGTCGACGTCGAAAACGACCGACGAGCCGTCGCGAACGTACGTCGTGGCGCCCGAGTCAGTCGTGACGGCGAAGCGCCCGTAGGCGCCGCGGGACTCGACGACCCAGACGTTCGCGGTCGCCACCCAGGGGTTGAGCGTCGGGAGGATCGGCAGGCCCGCCGGGATGCCGCCGACGGTCCCGTTCGACGCCCGCGCGATCGCCCGCTCGGTCGCGGCTCCCGCCCTCGCCCGTGCCTCCTCGCGGAGGAGCCCTCGGATCGCCGAGACCGCGTCCTCGACGGCGGCCTGCGAGACGCGGACGTCCGCGCTCGTCGCGGCGTCCCGGAGGTCGACGCGGAGCGCCGTCCGGATGCGGTCCTCGGCCACCCTCCGGGAGCCGTCGTTTTCGCGTGCCGCTCCCTCCTCGATCGCGGCAGACGCGACCGCGGCCGCCAGCGATCCGTCCGTCGCGGCGACCGCGCGCTCACCGGGGCCGTCCCACTGCGCGAACGCCCGCCGGACGACGGTCTCGGTCTCGCGACGCGACAGCGACGACTCGCGGGCGAGCGTCCGCGTCGCTCGCTTCCGGATGTGATCCATCGACTGCGCGACCCTCGATCTCAGGTGGTCGGTCCGCGCGCGGAGCGTCGCGTTCGGGTGCGCCGCGAGCGTTCGGTCGGCGGCGACGAGCGACTGACCGGCGGCGTGGAGCGACACGCGACCGGGATCCCCGAAGAGCGTCCGCGTGACCAGATCCGCGGCGTCGCCGTACGGGACCGCGAAGACGTTGTGGTTCCTGACCGCGAGGCCGACGTACCGTTCGTCGTCGTCGACGCCGTCGACGAGCGGTCCCTCGACCGGCGCGGGCGCGAGGTACGCCGGGTCGCCGTCGGGGACGAAGGCGGTCCGCCCGCGGGCCCCGGAGCCGCTCCCGAGGGCGAACCGACGGGACGGGGCTTCGGGCGTCAGATCGGCGAGGTCGTTCGCTCTGGCCGCCGAGATACCCTTCGCCGCGAGCGCTCGGCCGATGCCGGCGTTCTGCTTCCCGGTCCGCCCCGCGCGCTCGTCCAGGCGAGCGAGCACGAGGTCGAGGTACGCGGCGCGCGCGGCGATCCGAGCGCGGTCGGCGACGCCGTCGTAGCGCCCCGGCGCATTCAGGAGGGCCGCGCGGCGGCTCCTAACCCGATTTGCCAACCGGGCGGCCCCGTTCCGCTGCCCCGTCGCGGCGTCGCTGGCCGCTACCTCCACGGAGAGACGTCGGACCCGTTCCCGGAGCGCCGCGACGTCGGCGTACACCCACGCCGAGAGGTCGTCGGGACGGTCGCCGGTGAACCGCGTTCGGGCGTTCGTCCGGCCGCCGGTCACCGTCCGTCGGGCGACGGCATCGGGACCGCCGAGTTCCGCGACGAGGTCCCGGGCGACGGAGCTACCGCCTCGGAGGTTCGGCCCGCCGAGCGCGCCGCCCGTCCGGAAGAGCGGGTCGACGGCGCGGTCCGGTCCGCAGGCGTCGCCGAGGCGGCCGGTCGCAGTCACGCGGACGCGATGGGCGTCGCGCCACGATGCCGACGTCGTCCGCGGCGTCGCGTTGCTCTTGACCCAGGTGCGCTGGACGGTGTGACGTTCGACCACGCGGCGCGTGGCCGCGTAGAGCCGGTGCGCGCGATGGCCGGCGGAGACGACGGCGGTAGAGCGGCCACCGCCCCGGATCGAAACGCTCGTATCGACGTCCGAGTACGCGAGCGTCCAGTTTTCGCCGGGGGCACGTGGCGACGGTCGACGACCGTTCCGCACCAGCCGCGCGTCGGCGTCGACGCTGACGCTCGCGCGGTAGCTCTCTCGACGGATCGAATCGAGACTCGGGCCGTCCGTACCCCGGAGGAGCGCGACGAAGGCCTCGTCCGCCGTGTCGTTGACGCCGACCGTGATCGTGCGAGTTGCCGGGAGCGCGCCCGGTCGCGAGGCGGCGTCCGCGCGTTCGGCGTCGTTCGGATCCGGGAGCTGTCCCGTCACCGCGGCGACGACGCGGGGGTCGGTCCGCGATCCGAGGACGTCGGTGACGCCGGTCCGAAGCGTCGCCGCGCGGACGCCAGCGGCGGCCTCGGGGTCGGCGTGTCCGAACGACGCCCGCTGGGCGTCGAGCAGGCCCGCGTTCGTCGAGAGCGCGACGTGGCGGTTGCCGACGACGTTCGAGATGGGGAGGCCGGCGTACTGGCCGAGTCCGCGGGCCTGCGCCATCGCCGTGACGCCGACCGTCAGCCGCCGGGCGAGCCCCGGCGCCGCGATCGGGTCCGCGTCGAGGCGCGCCTGGAAGGCCTCGGTCCGGTCGTGGAGCGCGAGCACGGGAACGGCGACGGTGACGGTGCGGTTCGTCCGGTAGGAGTCGAGGACGCGTCCGTTCCGCTTGACCGTCACCGCGACGCCGCGGACCGTCGCCCGGAGCTCCGTTCCGTCGTCTCGCCCCGCGACGGAGACCCGAGAGAGCGCGCCCTCGACGTCCTCCACACCCGCACCGAACGAGGCGTGGGCGACGCTCTCGCCTCTGCGGTGTTCGATCGGCCCGACCGCCTCGCGGGCGGCGGCGAAGATCCGAAGCCGGAGAGACCGTCGGAACGGATCCTCCGTTCCGAGTGCTCGGCCGGCGGGCGTGTCGGCCGCGACCGTGACCGGGTCGCGGGCGGCCGCGCGGGCGGCGTCGCGAACCGCAGTGCGGACCGCGGCCGTCACCTCGCCCTCGACGCGGTCGGCCGCGACGTCTGCGGCCCGGTCGATCGGTTCCGGACCCGGCGTCGCGAGCGAGGCAGCGAACGTCGAGCTCCCGACGAGAAGCAGCACGCCGAGGAGCGCGAACGGCACGCGTGCGCGGTCGTCGTCAGCGAACCGCATTCAGATCCCCTCCGACGCGGGCCACGTTCTGACGACGATGCGGACCGAGTCCACCGAGACCGCCTCGGCGGCCTCCATCGGCGTGTCGTGCGCCGCCCGCAGGTCGCCGGTGAACCGGGCTTCGAGCCGACGCGCGACCCGCTCGTTGGCCGCTCGCGTGTCCTCGGTCGCGAGCGGTTCCGAGAGGGACGCGTTCGTCGCCGACGCGAGACGGGCGTAGCGGTGGCGCACCAGGGCGGCCGTCGGATCGTCGCCGCGGAGCGTCACGCGCGCCGGTCCCGCGGGGACGAGGACGGCGACCGTGCGGTCTGCCACGGCGGCCCCCAACGCGTCGAAGTCGGTACGAGCGGACGGCGGAAGCGGCTCGACGCCGGTCGGGATCACGAGCGACGCGGCGTGGACGCGGCCGGCGGGCGGGTCGGGACCGACGCCGAGCTGTCCGCCGACGGGTGCGTCCGGATACGGCCGCCACGTCGCGTCCACGCGAACCCGCGCGCCGGTTCGCGCCAGGACGGCGTCGCCGACGGCGCGTACGAACCCGGACCGCGTTCGCGTGAGCGGATGGATATCGGGCTCCGTCGTCGCATTCGGCTCGACCGCGTCGAGCGCGACCCCACCGCTGGCGGTCGCGGCGCGAGCCAGCAGCCCCGCGAGGCTTCCGTGGCTCGTCCGATCGAATTCGGGCGAGTCGGGAGCGAACGTCTCCTCGTCTGCGACCGCCGCACCCGACGCGTTCAGCGCGTCGACGTCGGGCGTCAGCGAGTAGTCGACCTGTGCGGTCGTCGTCGCGAGCGCGTCGGCGACGGCGTCGGCGCGTCCGGGCGTCGCCGGCGGGGCCTGATCGACCGTCACGAGGCCGACGACGCCTGCGGAGAGGAGAAGGAGGCAGAAGCCGGCGTCGAGCGCGGCGTTCATCGCCACACCCAGACTGTCAGCCGTCCCCACGCGACGTCGCCGGTCCCGATATCGACGCTCGCCGGACGGCTCGCCCGGTCGACGTCGACTCCCTCCCGCGGCGGCGGGCCGCCGGCGCCGAAGCGGCCCCGGTCGGTCGTCACTTCGACGGCGACGCGATAGCCGTCGGGAGCGACATCGGCGGCCCGCGGCAGCGCGAACGGGTCGACGACCCCGCCGGTGCTCACGGCGTCGTGGACGCGGTCCAGCGTCGGCTCGGCCAAAGCGTTGGTCGTCTCGGACGGCGTCGCCGCCGTTAGCGCGCTCGCGTACAGCGAGACGCCGGAACAGACCGCGAAGAGCGCGATCAGGGCGACGATCGGCGTCGTCTGCGCCCGCGCGTCCGCGCCGGCCTCACGCGTCGACGAGGACGACATCCACTCCCTCCCAGGTGGTCCGGCGGGCGATCAGCGTCCGGTCGACCTCGCGCCAGGGCGCGTCGGTCGCGTTTGCACGGGCGGCGACGACCGCCTGGCGGAACGCCTCGGGCGAGTCGAACGCCCGCTCCGGGGGCATACCGTGGAGGACGTCCCGGAGCGGCGAGTCGGTCACGGGGACCGGCGTCACCGGGCCGAACGAGAGCGTCGCGTGCGCGGTCCCGGCGTCCGATCGGAGCGCGATTCGGCGTGTTCCGAGCCGGATCTGCTCGGCGTCGAGCGGGTGCTCGGCCGTCGAGGCGTACTCCGCGCCCGCGACCCGGTCGATCGTTGCCGCCACGGCCCCCGCGTCGGGCGGCGGCGCCGTCGGGAGCCCGGCGACCGCCCCGAAGAGCGCGACGCTCGCCAGCGACAGCCCGATCCAGCCGT
This sequence comes from Halobellus sp. EA9, assembly GCF_051195055.1. Taxonomy (NCBI): domain Archaea; kingdom Methanobacteriati; phylum Methanobacteriota; class Halobacteria; order Halobacteriales; family Haloferacaceae; genus Halobellus; species Halobellus sp. EA9. The sequence continues at coordinate 461,537 of NZ_JBNTJW010000001.1, forward strand.
ACCACGCGTCCAGCGTCAGGTCGAACATAGCGCGGATGGCCCCGTTTTGGTATATAAACCCTCACGCCCGGACTCGGAAGCGGATTCAGAACAGCGTGGACGCGCCGACGAACGCCGCCAGGTACGCCGCGGTCGCCGAGCAGAGCGCCAGACCGACCCGGTAGCCGACGAGCGAGCGATCGAGGCCGCGGTCGAGCCCGGTCGCGACGACGGTCAGGACGATCGCGAGCACGAGCACGTACGCGCCGACGGCCGTCCCGAGGAGGGAGGGCGCGAGCGCGGTCGCGGACTCCGACGCGGCGCCGAACGCGGAGGACGCGGCCGCCGCCGATCCGACGGGCCGGGACGTCCCCGCCGCGGCCATCTGGACGGCCATCGCGACGGTCGCGCCGCCGACGAGCGGGCCGAAGAGGGCCGCGGTGTGCGTGAGCGTCCCCGTGATCGCCGCGAGCTCGCGGCGGGCGTCGGCCTCGACCCGCCGGAGTTCGGTGAGGTGATCGGCGAGCCGTACGAGCATCGGGCCGGCCGGACGGCCCTCGCGCCCCGCGATGGCCAGCAGGGTCGCCGTCGCGCGGGCCCGCGGGCTCGGGAGATCCGCGAGTGCGCCGTGGTCGCCCAGGAACGCGCGGTCGATGCCGACGCGGAGCCGTCGCTGCACGCCGGCCGCCTCGTCGAAGAGGTCGCTCGTCGGGCCGGTGGTCGCCTCCGCCGCCGACTCGATGGCCGTCTCGACCGACTCGCCAGCGCCGACGCGCCGGCCGACGACCGCCGTCGCGTCCGCGAGCCCCGCTTCTGCCCGTCGGATCCGCTTTCTCACCGCGGCCATCGGCCGGTAGTGGACGGCGAGCGCGCCGCCGACGCCGAGTCCGGCGGCCGCAACCGGCGGTGCCCACGGCGCGACGAAGCCACCGACGACGGCGCCGGCTCCCCCGCACGCGACACCCGCAGCCACGCCGCGAATCGGACCGGAGGGGACGTCGGGGTGGGACGCGAGCACCCGCGCCGGCGCGAGCGCGACCGGGCGCTGGAGGAGCAGCCACGCGCCGGCGACGACCAGGCCGCCCGGGAGAGCGACGTCGTAGAGGAGGACGAACGCGGCAGCCGGCACCGACACCCCGGCCGCGCTGGCGGCGGGAAGCACGCCGACCAGGGCGAGCGGCAGGAGGACGCCGAAGGCGTAGATGCCGCTCGCGGGCCCGCGAACGGCGCCCGCGAAGTCCGCCATCTCCGAGCGGGTGCCGTCGAGCACCGTCTCCAGCGCGCGGTCGAGCGCGCGATCGCGCTCGTCGGTCGGACCGTCGACCGCGGCCGAAAGCAGCGACGTCGAGCGTTCAAGCGCCGGGAACCACGTGCGCCACTCGGCCGCGAACGCGCCGAGCCCCGACGTCGGCCCCGCGCGGGTGCGTTCGACGTGCGCGGCCAGGCTGCGCGCCAGCGGACCCTCGCCGGTCCGCGCGGCGAACAGCGCGGCCCGTTCGGGCGACGGATCGAGCCGGAGCCGCAGCGCCGCGCGGGCGACGAGGCCGGGCGCGTCGCCGAGCGAGCGCGTCCGGCGGAGCGTCGCCGCCGCGACGGGGAGTCGATGGACCACGTGGGTAGCGCCCAGTCCGAGCCCGGCCGCCAGCGGCAGCGCCGCGGGAAGCGGCAGACCGGGGGCCGCGAGCGCGAGGACGGCGAAGACGGCGACCGCGACGACGGGCGCGAGGACGTAGCCGGCGCGGACGACGGTGTCGCCGGCGAGGTCGCTCTCGATGAATGCCAGGGACCGGTGCAGCTCCCGCGTCGGCTCGACGTCGCCGGGATACCAGCCGGCGAGCGTCCGCGCCACCCTGACGACCGCGTCGGCGCCGTTCGTCATCGCCTCTCGCTCCGTTGGGCGTCGAGGTCCGCCGGCCGCGTCAGCCCGGTAGTCGCGAGCCGACCGATCCGGGCCGTTCGAGCCTCCAGCGCCGCGAGGAACTCGGCGTAGGACTCGCTCGGTGATCGAAGCCGATCGACGACGGCGCTCTCGCCGCGCTCGATGCGACCCGAGGGACGGAGTTCCCCCGCGTCGCGCGCGAAGAGCGCGGGAAACGACGACTCGCCGCCGTGCGTCTCGACCGCCTCGATCGCGGAGACTCGTCGGGCGTCGCCGTCGCGGGTGCAGGTGACCACGAGGTCCGTCGCGCCGAACGACGAGGGCGGCACGTCCAGGTCGGAGACGACGCGCTCGCGGACGGCGGCGGCCGAGTCGCCGTGGATCGTCCCCAGGACCGCGTGGCCCTGGACGCCGACGCGCATCGCCTCGTAGAGCGCGCCCGCCTCCTCGCCGCGGACTTCGCCGACGGCGAGCGCGCCGTCGCCGAGTCGGAGCGCCGCGCGGAGCGCGTCCGTCGGAGCGAATCCATCGGAGGAGCGACCCTCGCTCGCCGCATCGCCCAGCGCCGCGTCGGTATGGAGGGCCTGCACGTCGCGGCCGCGGCCGCGGAGGGATTCGACCGGCAACTCCGGCGTGTCCTCGATCGTCACGAGCCGCGTCGCGGCCGGGAGCGCCCACAAGAGCGCCCCGAGCAGGGTCGTCTTCCCGGCGCCGCGGGTGCCGGCCACGATGAGCGCCGAGCCGCGCTCGACTGCGAGCGACAGGAAGGCCGCCGCGCGGGCAGAGATCGATCCCGCGGCGACGAGTCGGGCGAGCGTCCAGGGCTCGTCGTCGCGGACGCGGAACGCGAACCCGACGCCGTCGCTGGCGGGCGCGGTCACGCCGGCGACGCGTATCCGCCGGCCCGTCTCGGCGACCACCGAGGCGTCGAGCGCGGGCGAACTCCGCGAGAAGGCCCGCCCGCTCTCTCGGCGGAACCGCGAGGCGAGCGCGGCCGCGCCGCCGGGCGTCAGGTGGACGTTCGTCGGGAGGCGCTCGCCGTCGACGACGACCCGGACCGGGCCGTCGGCCACGGGCGCGGAGGCGACGACGTCCGAGACAGCCTCGTCGGCGAAGAGGTGCTCGAAGACGCCGAGCCCGCGGGTGTGGCGCGCGAGCACCGCCGAGAGCGTCTCGATCGGCTCGTCGCCGCCCGCGACGCGCCTGACCGCTCGCCCGGGCGCCCGCGATCCGCCGCCGACCGAGCCGTTCGCGAGCACGTCGTAGGCGGTGGCAAGTGTCGCCGTCGCGTCGGTGTCGAGTCCCTCGGTCGCGGGCGTGAGATGGTAGCACGTCCCGGAAGGCGCTTCGCAGATACGCGCCGTCCCGCCGGTCGGAAGCGCTCGCTCCGAGACGACCCGCGCGCCCGGCGGGAGGCGTCGAGACACCCGCGACCGGGAGACCGTGGGGCCGACGAACGGATCCAGCGCCCGCTCGTAGGCGTCCGGTTGGCCGGCCTCCGACGGCGGTGTTCCCTCGGCGCCGACGCGGGCGGCCAGCTCGGCGAGCCCGCACTCGGCGGCGATCCGGGCGACTGCGCCCGCGCGTCCGGTGGCCCTGTGCGCCGCCGAGAGCGGATCACGGCGGGCTCGGTCGGCCAAGTCGGCGTCGTGGACGGTGGCGCGCTCCACGAAGCGGCCGGCGGCGACGAGCAGCGCCAGTGCCGCGTCGACGTACGTGCGCTCGCGGCCCGCGTGTCGCGTCCGAACGGCGTCGACGTCGCGCTCGACGAGTGCGTCGACGACGGTGGCCCGACACGCGGGGCGGGCTTCGAGCCGTCCGCGGCCGGGGCAGTCGTCGGCGTCGACGAGGAGTTCCCGCCGATCTGCGAGCCCCAGCCCGGTGGGGGACTCGACGGCGACCGAGCACCGGCAGACTTCCGAGTCCGCCTCCGAGTCGGCGTCGGGAGAAGCGGTCTCTGCCGATCCACCGGACAGCCCGACCGAGACCGCGGCGTCGGTGAGCAGGGAACAGAAGGCATCGGCGCGGGGCGAATCGAGGTATCGCGACATACGGCGGGTGGCCGCGTCTCGGTATATAAACGATCGGGCGACGTCAGGCGGCGTCGCCGCGGCTGATCACCAGCGCGGGCCCGTCGGCGTCTGCGCCCGTGACGAGCGCGATCGAGACCGTCTGCCGGCCGCGCCCGCGGAACACGACCGGGCCGGTCGGCGTCCGCACGGGCACCGGTAGCGAGAGCGCGCGTAGTCGCGTCGGCGACGAGGGCAGCGCGTAGGCGAGCACCGAGCGGTTCCCGGGCCCGCCGGGGCGCCCGCCGACGGCGACGAACGCGGGCCGCGCCGTCGTCCACGACGCCCCCGGGTACGTGAATGCGACGCCGCGCGTGGCCGCCAGATCGACGCTGGTGGCCGAATCGCTGGTCGCCGCGAGCGACCGTCCGGCCCGGTCCAGCCGATCGCCGAACGCCTCGACGGTGTCGGCCGTCCGCGTCGCCTGCGCGTCCTCGACCGCCGGGGCTGCGGCCGCGACCATCGCGACCGCGAGCGCCGCGGCGACGACCAGCCGGATCACCGGAGCACGCCGCGCAGTCTCGCCGCGAGGCCGTCGTCGGTGTCACGTCCGTCCGACACCGAGGACGGCGATGACGCCGATCGATTCGCGTCCGCCGGAGGCCGACCATCGTCGGCCACCGGTCGCTCGGAGCGAGTTGACGCCGCCGGGGTCGTCCCGTTCTCCGAGGCCCCGCCTCCCGACCGAGCCTCGCCGTCCGACGGCTCGGCCAGCCGCTCGCGGACGACCCCGGGTTCGGCGGCGGAGAACTCGCGTTCGAGCGATTCGGCTTTGGCGAGCGCGATCGACGCGCGGCGCTCGACCGCCTCGTCGACGGCCGCGACGCCGCCGAGCAGCCCGCGGACCGCGTCGAGTTCCGATTCCAGAGACGCGACGCGGCGTTCCAGTCGATCGATCCGCTCTCGGGCGTCGTCTGTGCCGCTGTTCGCGTTCGCGTCCCACGTCGATCCGTCGTCCGCGCCGTCGGAGTCGCTCGTCATACCGCGGGTGGGTGCGGGATCCGATATAAACCGTCGGGCGGGAGTCGTGGGGGAGCGACGGCCGACGAGGCGACCGGCCCCAGGGGGCGAACGTTGAAGGATCGTCTCCCCGATGTGGAGAGTATGAAGTCCGTCCTGATCGGCGTCGGCCAGGCCGGCGGGAAACTCGCCCGCGAACTGGTCGAATACGACGAACGGATGGGGTTCGGCTCCGTCCGCGGCGCGGTCGCGGTCAACACCGCCAAGACCGACCTCCAGGATCTGCCCTTCGAGACCGTCCTCATCGGCCAGGACCGGGTGAAGGGCCACGGCGTCGGCGGCGACAACGAACTCGGCGCCGAGGTGATGCAGTCCGACACACAGGAGGTGCTGTCGGCGCTCGACGGCCGCGTGGTCGCCGGGACCGAGTCCATCTTCGTGGTCGCGGGACTCGGCGGCGGCACCGGCAGCGGCGGCGCGCCGGTCCTGACGAGGGAACTCAAGCGCATCTACGACGTCCCCGTCTACGGCCTCGGCATCCTTCCCGGGAAGGACGAGGGGTCGATGTACCAGGTGAACGCCGGCCGGTCGCTGAAGACGTTCGCTCGCGAAGCCGACGCCCTCCTCCTCGTCGACAACGACGCCTTCCGCTCGGTGGGCGAGAGCGTCACCGAGGGCTACGACTCGATCAACCACGAGATCGCCCAGCGCGTCGGCCTGCTGCTGGCCTCCGGCGAGGCCGTCGAGGGCGTCGCCGAGAGCGTCGTCGACTCCTCGGAGATCATCAACACGCTCCGCTCCGGCGGCATCGCCGCGCTCGGCTACGCCTCGGCGGAGGCCGCCCCCGACGCCGAGGAGAACATCAACGCCGTGATGAGCACGACCCGGCGCGCCCTCCTCACCGGGTCGAGCCTGCCGGACGCGACCGACGCCGACGCCGCGCTCCTGATCGTCGCCGGCGACCAGGACGCCATCCCGCGGAAGGGCGTCGAGCGCGCGCGCCGGTGGGTCGAAGAGGAGACCGGCAGCCTCCAGGTCCGCGGCGGCGACTTCCCCCTCTCCAGCGACCGGATCGCCACGCTCGTGCTCCTGGGCGGCGTCGAGCGCTCCGAGCGCCTGGAGACGTTCCTCCAGCGGGCGAAAGACGCCCGGGAGGAAGACGTCGAGGGAGCGGCCGAGCGGACCGATCCGGCCGAGCAGTGGACGAACGACGAACTGGACGACCTGTTGTAAGCGCGGGAAAACGAGGTATTCTGCGGGCGATCGACGGCGGCTTACTGCTTGAGGAGGCTCGCCCCGTCAAGGTCGGTGCGGGCGTAGTCGACCTCCAGCAGGTCCAGGATCGTCGGCGCGATGTCGTAGAGGTCCGCGTCCTCGATCTCGACGTCGGGGTCGTCGACGTACAGCGTCGCGTTGTCGAAGCTGTGCATCCCGTTCCGCGGCCCGGTGCCGAAGACCTCCTCGCTGCCCTTGAAGCCGGACTTGAGATCGAAGCCGTGGTTCGGAACGACGACGAGGTCCGGCGCGATGTCGTCGTGGTCGCCGCGGAAGGCGTCTTCCTTCTCGACGACGCGGTCTGCGACTTTCTTGCCGTCGGGGCCTTCAAGCTCCTCCAGTTCGGCTTTGAGCTCTGCGCGCACCGCCTCGTAGTCGTCCCGCGGGACGCTCCCGCGGGGCTCGCGGCCTTCGAGGTTGATGTAGAAGCGGCCGGGGATCAGCGAGTACGCCCGGGTGTCGTCGGCGATGTCGCCGAGTTCCTCGTGGTCGTCGTCCTCGTAGGAGAGCCAGCCCTGCTCTTCGAGCCAGGCGTTGCAGTGGACCTCGTAGTCGAGCGAGGTGAAGCCGTGGTCGGAGGCGACGACGAGCGTGACGTCGTCCGGCAGCGACGCGCGGATCTCGCCGACGTACTCGTCGACCTTCTCGTAGAACTCCAGGAACGCCTCCTTGTTCTCGCCGTCGCGCTCGTAGTCCTTGAACAGGAAGTGGTTCACCCGGTCGGTCGTCATGAACACGCCGAAGAAGAGGTCCCAGTCGTCGGCGCCGATGACGTTCTGGAACGCCTCGTGGCGGCGGTCGAGCGTCTCGTGGGCGTTCTCGATGAACTCCGTCTTGTCGTCGTCGTGGCCGAGCTTGGCGTTGACGTCGATCCGGTAGCCCAGGTCGTCGAGTTCGTCGCGGAACTCGTCGGGGAGGGCCGCCTTGTCGACGCCGGGCGAGAGGAAGCCCGAGACCATCCGCTGGACGTTGCGCTGCGGCGGGAACGTCACGGGGACGTTCAGCACGCTCGCCTGGCGGCCGGCGTCGGTGACGCGGTCCCAGAGCCGCGTCGCCTGGACGTCCCGGCCCATCGGGACGTAGGTGTCGTAGGAGCCGTTCTCCCTGTCTTGGAAGCCGTAAACGCCAGTCTCGCCGGGGTTCACGCCCGTCGTGAGGGAGGGCCAACACGCCGAGGACTCGGGGGGGACGATGCTCTCGATCGCGCCCGCGCTTCCCTCCTCGGCGAGGGCGGCGAAGTTCGGAAAGCGGTCCGGGTTGTCGGAGAGAAGACTAAACGGCACGCCGTCGATACCGACGAAGGCGACGCGCGGGTGGTCCTCCCCGCGCAGCCGATCGAACAGTCCCATACCGACCGTATTCCGACGGTAGTCATAAGTATGTTCGTCTCTCGGCGGCCGTCTGCCGCCGTCTGCGACACCGACGGGAGGCGGACGAACGAGTGCGATCGGGGGTACGACCGGGCGAGCGCGATCGGCGAAGGAGCGAAGTGTGCGCCCGCGCTAGGCACCACAAGAGCCGTGAAGGAGTTCGAACGGAAACAGTTGCTGGAGCGGGTCAACCGCGAGGCCGCGACCGTCGGCGCGGACATCCCGGACGCGATCGACGTCCAGGGCGAGGAGATCGACCTCCGGGACTTCGTCTTCGAGATCAAGCGCCGCGACACGATCCCCTCGGGCGAGCGCGAACGGGTCGAGCGCGCGAAAAAGAATCTTCGCCGGGAGCGCCTCCAGCGCCTCCAGCGGATCGAGGACGGCGAGATCAGCTACGAGAAGGGCGAGGAACTCGCCGAAAGCATCGTCGGGATCGACCGGGCGCTGAACGCCCTCGAACAGCTCCGGCCGGTCGACCTCGAACGGGAGGCTGACGTCCAGGAGGCCGCCGACCGGAAGCGCTGGATGAAGTTCCTGAAGCAGGCGCTCGGACGCGAGGGCGCCGGCGGGAGCGGGAGGCGGCCGTGAGCCGGAACGCAGAGGTCGCCTCGCAGCTGGAGGAGTTCGCCGACCTCCTCGAAGCCGACGGCGTCGAGTACAAGCCGAACGTCTACCGGCGGGCGGCCGAGAACATCCGCGAGCACCCCGAGCCGATCGAGGCGCTGGCAGCCGAGGGCGCCGAGGCGGTCGAGGAGATCGACGGCGTCGGCGACGCCATCTCCGCGAAGGTCGTCGAGTACGTCGAAACGGGGGAGATCGAAGAGCTGAGTGAACTCCGCAAGGAGCTCCCGGTCGACGTCGAGGCGCTCACGCGCGTCGAGGGCGTCGGCCCGAAGACCGTCGGAACGCTCTACGAGGCGCTCGGAATCACCACGCTCGACGAGCTCGCAACGGCGGCCGAGGCCGGAGAGATTCAGGAGGTGAAGGGCTTCGGTCCCAAGACGGAGGCGAACATCCGCGAGAACGTCGCGTTCGCCCGGCAGGCCCAAGAGCGCGAGCGCCTGGGCGACGCGCGGCCGCTCGCCGACGACGCCCTGGCGTACCTCCGCGGAGTCGACGCCGTCGCGGAGGCGGAAGTCGCGGGGTCGATCCGCCGCTGGCGCGACACCGTCGGCGACGTGGACGTCCTCGTCGCCAGCGGGTCGGGCGCACGCGTCGTCGACGCGTTCACCGAGTGGTCGACGCTGACCGACGTCATCGAGGCCGGCGAGCACAAGGCCAGCGGCCGGGCCGGCGACGTCCGGATCGACCTCCGAGTCGTCTCGGAATCCGAGTTCGGCGCCGCGCTCCAGTACTTCACCGGGAGCAAGGACCACAACGTCCGGCTCCGGAACGTCGCGATCAAGCGGGACCTGAAAATGAACGAGTACGGCGTGTTCGACGTCTCCGAGGTCGACGACCCCGACGCGGACCAGCGCGTCGGCGAGCGGGTCGCCGGCGAAACCGAAGAGTCGATGTACGCCGCGCTCGACCTGCCGTGGATTCCCCCCGAACTCCGCGAGGGGACCGGCGAGATCGACGCCGCCAGCGAGGGGGCGCTCCCGGAGCTACTGGGTGAGGGCGACCTCCGCGGCGACCTCCACACCCACACCGACTGGTCCGACGGGCGCAGTAGCGTGAGCGAGATGGTCGAAGCCGCCGTCGACCGCGGCTACGACTACTACGCCGTGACCGACCACGCGACCGGGCCGGGGATGGTCGGCGGCGTCGGCCTCTCCGACGACGACCTGCGGGAGCAGTTGGGGGCGATCGAGGACGCCCGCGAGGAGTTCGGCGAGGCCCTGACGCTCCTCCACGGCGTCGAGACGAACGTCGACAGCGACGGCGACCTCTCGACCGGCGACGACGTCCTCGACGAACTGGACGTCGTCGTCGCCTCCCCGCACGCAGCGCTCGGCCAGGACCGGGAGGCGGCCACAGAGCGGCTCGTCCGCGCGGTCGAACACCCCAGCGTCGACGTCCTGGGCCACCCGACGGGCCGGCTGATCAACGAGCGCGAGGGGCTGGAGTTCGACGTCGAGCGGGTCGCGACCGCCGCTTCCGACGCCGGGATCGCGATCGAGATCAACGCCGACCCCGCGCGTCTGGATCTCCGCGGCGAGCTCGTCCGCGTCGCCGTCGACGCCGGCGCGACGATCGCGATCGACACCGACGCGCACGCCCCGGGCGCGCTGGACTACGCGCGGTACGGCGTCCACACCGCCCGTCGGGGCTGGTGCGAGCCCGACGACGTACTGAACGCGTGGGCCGTGGACGATCTGCGATCGTTCCTGCACTGAGGCGACGATGACGGACCGGACGACGGACGAGGCGGCGGACGACCGGGCGGGGACGGATCGGCCGCGGCTCCTCCTCGACGCGATGCTCGGCAAGCTCACCACCTATCTGCGGATGTGCGGCTACGACGCCGCGTACGTGCTGGAACGCGACGGCGAGCGCGCGCGACCGGACTCCGACCCGGGTGACGACGAGATCGCCGCGATGGCCCGCGGCTCGAACCGGACGCTCCTCACCCGCGATGCGGATCTCGCGGCGCGCGTCGACGGGGCGGTGCTCGTCGAGAGCAAGGACGTCCGGGAGCAACTCCGCGAGGTCGACGACGCGGGCTACGACCTCGCGCTCCCCGACCGTCCGAGCCGGTGTGCGGCCTGCAACGGCGAGCTTCGGTCGGTCGACACCGACGAGTCACTTCCCTCGTACGCGCCCGACCCCGCCGAGACCGACTGCTGGCAGTGTCTGGACTGCGGGCAGGCGTTCTGGAAGGGTAGCCACTGGGACGACGTGGCGGAGACATTAGGAGAGCCGTGAGGGCCTATCGTCGCCGCGACCGCGAGGTCCACTCCTCGCAGGGGTCCATATCGTCCATCAGTTCCTCGGCGGCCCCGCAGTAGGGCCGGATCCCCTCGTCGGTCCGGACGTACTCGAAGTGCGCGCAGTTGCCGCAGTAGGTGTCGCTGGCGTCGAGGCTGCGTCCCGACGCGTCGTTCTTCGGGCCGTCGGGTGGTCGGGGACCGTTCGCCGTCAGCGACGCGTCAGTCGCGGAGCCGCTTCCCGCCCTCGGTTCGTCCATCGGCGAGGAGATCGACTCGGCGTCGGTGCCGCCGTCGGAGGCGGTGCCGGCCGACCCCGAGGACCCGCCGCGGCCGCCGGTCTGGGTCTCGACCTCGCCGTCGGGCGTGCCGCCGAAGAAGCCGATGCCGCCGAAGCCGCCGCGGTCGCGCTCTATGGGGACGTACCGCGTCTCGCGCTTCCGGGTGACGTTCACCGTGGCGGTGCCGCCGGGGTCGTTGCGCGTCTTGAAGTTGGCGACGCCGACGAACAGACACCAGAAGGTGACGATCGCGCCGAGGAAGTAGACGCTGACGGTCATGAGCGTCAGGTCCGGCTTCCCCGCGCCGCAGAGCGATCCGGACCACATACACGGATACGCGTGGGTGAAGAGCGCGACGCCGACGACGGCGATGCCGGCGCCGATGACCGCCGCGGCCTTCGTGAGCCGCCCGGACGGGAGCACCGCGAAGATGCCGAGGAACACCGCGGGGACGCCGACGCCCGCGAGCACGCCGCCGAGCTGGCGCTTCGCCGTCAGCGCGGCGAGGTCGGACCCGTAGAGGACGTCCGTGGTCGCGACGACGATTCCGGTCACCACCAGGAGCGCGCCGGCGAGGAACAGCCCCAATCCGAAGAGTAGTCGCCGGAGGCTCGCCCCCGACTGCTTCCCCCTGTAGACCTCCGAGAGACTGGGCATAGTGGCCATTCGGGGCCACCACACAAAACGATGCGTCAGACGGACGCACGACGGCCGTCCGAATCGGCCGGATATCCCCGCGGGCGCCGGAGCCCGCCGGCGACCCCGAGCCCGGGGCGAACGGGCGTGTCGAAGGGATTAATGTCGCGGGTGGCGAACTGCGGCGTATGGCAGACGAGGAGGAATCCGAGGGTCCCGTCGTCGAGTTGGGCGAGGAGACGCCCGTCGAAGGACAGCCGCTCGCGCGGGTCGCCGCGCGCCTCACCTGGCCCCACGAGAAGAGCCGGATCGAAGACCAGGAGGGCGACAGCGTCATCCGGACGCCGTCGGGACCACTGCAGCTCTCGGACGTCTTGGCGGAGGTCGACGAGACGTACTTCGACTCCCGCCAGTCGTTCGTGAACCACGTCAAAGACGCCGTCGGCGACGGTCCGATCCCGACGAAGTAGGGTCCTCGGACGGTGTCGGTCCACGCCCGCCTCCGCGACGCCGCCGCCGAGTCGACGTGGCTCCAGCGGTCGGTCGTCGTCGGCCTCGTCCTCTCGATCGCGTGGAGTTCGTGGTCGGTACCGCCGTCCGACCTCACCGCACGGGCCGTCCGCGACGTGGTCGTCTTCCTCCTGATTCCCGCGGCGCTGGCGGCCACACACGGCCGCGATCTGGGGTTCCACGTCGACCGGCGCGCCCTCCGCGACACGCTCGCGCTCGCGGCGTTCGTCTTTCCCTTCTACCTCGTGGGGGCGTCGCTCCCCAGCATCCGCGCGTACTACCCGATGTGGGAGACCTCGACCGCGCTCGGGGAGTTCCTCCCGCATATGGTCCAACAGCTCCTCGTCGTCGTCGCCGCCGAGACCTATTATCGCGGACTGCTCTGTGTCGGCGTCAGCGACGAGTTCGGCTTCAAGAGCGTCTTTATCTCCCCGGTCGTCTACGCGCTCCACCACGTCGGGAAGCCCCCGATCGAACTGCTGCTGTCGGGGCCGACCGACGTCCTCTTCGGCGCGGTCGACTACCACAGCCAGTCGCTGCTCCCCTCGATCGTCGCCCACGGGCTGGGGCTCACGCTTCTGGACTGGCTGACGCTCCACGATCCGGTCATACCCCCCGAGGCGGTGCTCTCGGCGCTCCGATGGCTGCCGGTGCCGTTGTAGAGAGCAGGTCGCACGCGCGGACAGTACAGAAACAGTATCGCAGCGTCTGCAAGTCAGGAGCGACGTCCGGCAGAGAGCCCCACAGGAGAAGCCTTCGGACTCATACTGTCGGACACAACTGTTTCAAGATATTAGCCGCCCCGGGCGCCGAAATTCTTCACAGACTTGTGTCCGACAGTATCACGAATCGGCGTTCGGCCGACGGTCCCGCGACCCGAGCTGGCGCATCGCCGCGTCCATCTGCGAGAAGTGTGCCGTCTCCCTGTTATGCGTTGACATAGCAATTTGTCGAAAGTGGGTATGACATAAGTACTTTTTGTCGACAAAATCTGATGTGATACTCCATCATTGGATTCATTATATGCGTATTCGTTTTCTCATTTTCTTTATTATGCCAGAGTCTGAATTTCTTTCACAGACTGCTAGCCGGTCTCCAGAGTTCTCCGCCGGGCGGCTATCGGCGCTCGTCGAACCGACAGAATTAGTCCACGGACGGCTGTACCGACGCGTATGGTCGAAAGCGACTGGGGCGATTGGCTCCCGCGTGCGGTCGAATCGGCGGATCCCGAGACGGTCGCGATCTGGTATCTCGGGTGCAACGGATTCATCCTCAAGGGGTCGGCCGAAACGACGGTCGCGATCGATCCCTACCTGGGCACGGGCGATCCGCCGCGGACGGTCCGGATGATCCCGGTGCCGTTCGACCCCGCGGACGTCGCGGAGATGGACGCCGTCTTCGCGACCCACGAGCACACCGACCACACCCACGGCCCGAGTCAGGCCCCGATCCTGGAGCGCACGGGCGCGGGCTTCTACGCCCCCGACGACTCCCTTTCGGTCGCCTACGACGACGAGGCGTGGCTCGACGAGTACGACCTCGACGAGGCGCAGTTCCACGAGGTCGCGGAGGGGGACACCCTCGACGTCGGGGAGTTCACCGTCCACGTCGAGATCTCCCACGACCCCGACTCGACCCATCCGGTGTCGTACGTCTTCGAACACGACTCGGGGACGTTCTTCCACGGCGGCGACACGAAGCCCCACGACGACTTCGACGCGGTGGGCGAGCGCTACGACGTCGACCTCGGGGTCCTGGCGTTCGGCGCGATCGGCAACATCGACGACAAGCAGACGGGCGAACCGAAGCGCACGCGGTGGTACTCCACGGAGAACGAGGCCGTGAAGGCCGCCTCGGACCTCCGGTTCGATCGCCTCCTCCCGAGCCACTGGGACATGTGGAAGGGGCTGACCGCGGACCCGAAAGCCCTCCATCACCACGCGCGGAGCTACGAGTACCCGAAGTCGCTGGAGATCGTCGAGATCGGGGATCGCGTGGATCTCTGAATTACGAAGAAGGAAACGGACGCGGCGGGACTCCCGCGAGCCCAGCGAGCGGGAGGTCGCCGCGTTCGTGAGCGGAGCGAACGGACGCGGCGGGATTCGAACCACGGTCGGACGTGCTCGCTCCGCTGCGCGCGACCTCCCTGATTCGAATCCCTCAGTGTCGTTTTCACGCCTCGCTATCGCTCGGCGGGAAAACGGGCGCGGCGGGACTCCCGCGAGCACAGCGAACGGGAAGTCGCCGCGTTCGTGAGCGGAGCGAACGGACGCGGCGGGATTCGAACCCGCGCTCTAGGGGTTAGGAACCCCTCGCCCTGGTCCACTAGGCCACGCGTCCCGCGATCGAATAGCGGAGCGATCGCTTAAACAGATACGGTTTCGAATCGACCGAGAAAAGACCGGGTGGGGACGGGCGTCGGACGTCAGTTCGTTTCCGTCGACGTCTCGGTCGACGTCGCAGAGTCGCTCGACGTCGTCGCCTCGGACTCCTCATCTTCGTCTTCGTCCATCTGTTGCAGTTCCTCTTCGATTTCCTCGCGGCCGCGCTTGAACTCGCCCATCGCCTGCCCCGTCGATCGGGCGAGCTTCGGGATCTTGTTCGCGCCGAACAGCAACACCAGTATGAGCAGGACGACGAGCACCTCCGGCCCACCCGGCAGCCCCGGGAACAGAGGGGTGATAGTTCCGTACATCGCTACCCGGACCTAACCCGGTGGTAATTATAGGCTTTTTGCTCGTCAGCCCGGCCAGAGAAATCGGAGCTACGGGCGTAGAACGTCTCGTTCCGGGACGCGTCCGTACGAACGCGGATCGAGATGATCCGGCTGACGCCGACGGAGACTACGAGAGGAACGATCGGAGGAGCACGCCGAGGCCGACAGCCAAAGCGACTGATTCGACGATGTGGACCTGCGTGAGCGTCAGGGCGGTGAGTTGGTAGAGGAAGCCTTCGAGCAGGACGCCGACCGTGATGCAGCCGAAGCCGATCGTGGCGTCGCGGAGGTAGCCGGCTCCTTCCCGTCGATACGCACGGAAGCTGATCGCCGTCGTCGCGAGCCCTAAGAGGAGCAGGAGGATGCGAACACCGACCAGCGTGAGCCCCCAAAAGTCGGTCATCGATCGTCACCCCCGTCCGCGCCGGCAGGCATCTGACCGTACAGCGAATACAGGATGACGAGCATGCCGATCGCCACGAGCGCCGTCTGGATGGACCCAGCGAGAAAGATCGACAGGCCCACGACGTCGAACAGGATCCCCTCGACGACCGAGCCGACGCTGATGAAGAGGAAGCCGACCGCGACGTACCGCATCGGCTCGCTGCCGTACGTTCGATACCCCCGGTACGCCTGGTAGGTGATCAACAGCCCGAGGCCCACGGTGACGAGCTTCGCGACGACGAGTTCGAGGTGCATACTCACTGCCCCCGGTGCCCCCGGATGTCTTCCCAGATGCGCGAGAACCGCCGCGCCGCGTCTTCGTGGACGTGCATATCGACCTCGATGGTTCCGTCGTCGATGTCGATATCGACGTGATCGACGTTCGCGCGGTAGGCGCTGCGGTGGCTCCCGTCCGATGCGATCCGCGTCTGTTCGACGAGTAGGTCCTGGTCGGTCATCTCTTCCACCCGGCGGTAGATCGTAGAGAGGGCCACGTCGCACTCCTCGCTGAGCTCCTTGGCCGACAGCGTCTCGCGGCTCGTCGCCGCCAGGATCTGCCGGACCCGCTCCTTGCCGAGGAGCGTGAGCAACTCCGCGGCGTCGTCTCCCTCCACTGTATCCCCCGTGGGGGAGGCTTTCGCCGAGAGTACTTAATTACTGGAGGGTTTTGCGTCTCGCGCCAAACAGCGTCGGCCCCTATTATCCGAGCCGACGTATCGACAGGTGTGAGGTAACCGACGATGACCGACCAATCCCTGTGGACACGGCGACGGATGCTTCGGTTGACCAGCAGCGCGGCTGCCGTCGGCCTCGCGGGCTGTTCGGGCGCCGGCGGCGGGAGCGGCGCGACCACGACGGAGGACCACACCGAAGACGCGAGCCATAGCACGACAGAAAGCGGGAGCGGACATCACGGCGAGGAGACGGAACACCACGGCGAAGAGACCGAGCACCACGAGGAGGAGACGGGACACAGCGGCGACAGCCACAACCACGAGACGGGCGTCGGCGAACCGACGAAGTCGGCGACCGTCAAGATGCTGACCCAGGACGGGAGCTACCACTTCGCGCCGCACGTGGTCTGGGTCACCGTCGGCGGGACCGTCACGTGGACGAACGAGAGTGGGAGCCACTCCACGATCGCCTACCACCCAGACAACGGTCAGCCGCAGCTCGTTCCGGACGGGTCCGTCGCCTGGGACAGCGGGCTCCTCACGGAGCAGGGCGCGACCTTCGAACACACGTTCGAGACGGAAGGAGTGTATCACTACTACTGTGGCCCCCACGAATCGCTCGGGATGATCGGCTCAGTCATCGTCGGCGAGCCCGATCCCCACGAGCAACCGGCGCTCCAGGAGCCGCCGGCAGACAAGCCGGAGGCGGTCCGCAAGAAGCTCTCCGAGCTCAACGCGATGGTCAACGAGGCGCTCGGGCACACGCACTGATTCCGTGTCGCGGTTTTTTACTGGAGCTCGCTGGCACGCGGAGTGGCGAGCGCCGCGAAAAGGGACGGCGGTCGGTATGAGACGCCCCCGAAGCGCCGTTGTCACTCGTCTTCGGTGGTGGCCACGCCGTCGCCGACGTGAAAAGACAACATTCAATCGAGATGCGTACTCAAGACGCCTATGGTATCAGTCGGCGACGAGGCCCCGGATTTCACCGCACCGCTCGCAGACGGCGACATCGGCTCGTTCACGCTCTCGGACCACCTCGACGAGGCGCCAGTCGTGCTCGCGTTCTTCCCCGCGGCGTTCACGGGGACCTGCACGACCGAAATGTGTACGTTCCGCGATCAGATGGCGAACTTCGAGGACGTCGGCGCGACGGTCTACGGGATCAGCATCGACACCCCCTTCACGCTCAACGAGTTCCGCGACCAGAACGACCTGAACTTCGGGCTCGTCAGCGACACCAACCGCGAGATCATCGACGCCTACGACGTCTCGATGGACTTCGCCGACCTCGGCGTCCGCGACGTCGCAAAGCGCGCCGTGTTCGTCGTCGACGGATCGGGAACGGTCACCTACGCGTGGGTCAGCGACGACCCCGGCGTCGAGCCCGACTACGACGCGGTCGCCGCGGCGGCCGAAGAGGCGAGCGCGTAGGCCACGACCGCCGCGACCGGCGGACCCGCAGGTACTTGGCGATCGGTCGGCTACCCGGTGGTATGGCCGAATCGACGCCGAGCGTCGGACACGAGTACGACCCCGAGGCGGACCACAACTTCCCGGACGAGCGGCTCAACGCGATCCTCCCGGACCTCCTCTCGGACCCCGAGATCGAGACGTACCTGGAGGCCCAGAACGTCAACGCGGTCACGAGGAAGGGCTACAACGACCACGGGACGAAGCACATCGAGATCGTCCGCAACCGCGCGCTGAACCTCTATGACCTGCTGAAGGGCGGCGACGTCGCGTTCAACGGCGCCGCGGACCAGGGCCTCGACGAGGCCGACGAGGCGGTGATCGTCGCGCTGGCGGCGACGCTCCACGACATCGGCCACGTCGTCCACCGCGACGAGCACGCGTACTACTCGATCCCGCTGGCCTCGGACGTCCTCGACCGGATCCTCGCCGGCTTCGACTTCTACGACGTCCGCGACGCGGTCCGGGTCAAATCGGAGGTCCTCCACGCGATCCTCTGTCACCACACCGAAGAGGACCCGTTGACGACCGAGGCGGGCGTCATCCGCGTCGCCGACGCCCTCGATATGGAGCGCGGCCGCTCGCGGATCCCCTACGAGAAGGGCGGGCGTGGCATCAACACCCTCTCCAGTCAGGCGATCGAGAACGTCACCCTCAAGCCCGGGGACGGCCGACCCGTGCTGGTCGAGATCGAGATGATAAACGCCGCCGGCGTGTATCAGGTCGACAACCTCCTGAAGGCGAAACTCCACAACTCGGGGCTGGAGAAACACGTCCGCATCGTCGCGGTCAACACGAAGGTCGAGGCCGACGACCAGCTCGTCGAGCGGATCGAGCTGTAGATCGAAGAACGGCCCCAGACCGGAAGCGGGCGCTCAGTCGTCCGCGGGCGCGACCTCGTCGAGGCCCGCGACGGTGAGTTCGCCGCCGAGCGTCCGGTTCGGGTAGGGGATGTCGATGCCCTCCTCGTCGAAGCGCTCTTTCACCGTCTGGACGTACTCCGCGCGGGTCTTCACGAAGTCCGCGCGGCTCGGATTGTCGATCCAGATGCGCGATTTGAGCGTGACAGAGGAGTCGCCGAGTTCGGTCAGGCGGACGGTCGGGGCGGGGTCTTCGAGGATCTCCTCGTGGTTTTCGGCCTCCTCGACGATGATCTCGGTGGCCCGCTCGACGTCGTCGTCGTAGCCGATCCCGAAGGGAACCTGCAGGCGGAGCTTGTCCTTCGCGACGGGGTTTTTGATCACGCCGTCGGTCAGCGCCGAGTTTGGGACGGTGAGCAGTTCGTTGTCGAAGGTCCGGACGCGCGAGACCCGGAAGCTGATGTCCTCGACGATGCCGGAGTTGCCGTCCCACTCGATCCAGTCGCCGATCCTGAACGGCTTGTCGGTGTAAATGAAGATGCCCGCGACGAAGTTCTTGAGGACGTCCTGCATCGCGAAGCCGATCGCGAGCGTGGCCGCGGCCGCGACGGTCGCGAGCGACTGCAGGAGGTCGCCGTAGCCCGCGGCGCCGAAGGCGATGGTGACCGCGACGAAGCCGAGCACGACGACCACGAGCCGCCGGATCGGCTTCTTGGCGTGGGGTTCGAGGTCGCGGGAGTTCATCACCCGGTCCGCAAGCGGGAGCAGGACGCTCCGGCCGACGTAGAACAGGACGAGGAAGACCGCCAGGAACGCGATTGCCTGGCCGGCCAGGCCCGCAACCGCGTCAGGGAGGCCGAGATCGGCGAGGAACCGCGCGATCGACCCGCTCAGGCCGACGCCGACCTGGAGGACGGCGCCGCTCATTTGTGGAGCACCCCCGTGTTACCGCGCGTCTCGACGACCTCCGCGTCGGTCCGGTCTGCGAGCTCCGCGGCGAGCTCCTCGACGGTCGTCCCGCCGCGGGCCGCCCGGAGGAACTTCACCTTGACCAGGTCGCGGTCGGCCAACTGGTCTGCGGCCTCGTCGACGACCGGATCGATGCCCCCCTTGCCGACCCAGACGGTGACGTCCAGATCGTGCGCCGCCTTCCGCAACTCCTGTTCGTCCATATCGGCCCCATATGAGGGGGCTCGGTTTGAAACTTAAGTCTTCAAGCGCCGCTGAAAAAAGCCTACTGGCACTCACGCTTCCCGCCGCGGGCGATTCCTGTGACGACGCTCGGCGGGGGAGCGAACGCGACCGGCCTCAGTTCTCGTACGGGTAGCGCTTCGTCGCGCCGCAGGCGAGACATCGCACGACGACGCGGCCCGACTGGAGGCGGACGCGCGCGGTCGCGCCGGGCCGGAGGTACGCGTCGCAGTCGTCGCAGGCGAACCGCCGGAAGCGCCGCGGCAGGCCGGTCCGGTGCCGCTCGGCGATCCGGCGGGCCAGCCGAACGTACTCTCGCGCGCGGTCGACGTCGCCGTCGGCGGTGGCCTCGCGCGCGAGGTCGTGGAGTCGGTCGATCCGCTCGGCTGGGATGCCCATACCCGGATGTGCGGGCGAGCGGAAAAAGAGGTTCCGAGTTGCGGACCGGAGCCGGTATTACAATATTGGAACTACCACACAATATTAGTTCGTCGGGACCAAACGAGGCGTATGCGCATCGTATTCGCCACCGACCTCTCGGACGCGAGCGAGGCCGCGGTCCGCTCGCGCACCTGCCTGGACTGCCTGGACAACATCGGCGTCACCGAGGTCCACCTCGTCACGGTCGTCCCGGACAACGTGACGAGCGGGCTGCCGGGGATGGACGCGGCGTCGGACGCGCGGACGGCGTTACAGGCGCAGCGCGAGGTGTTCGAGTCCGCGGGCTTCGACGTCGAGACGCACGTCGCGCGGGGGACGCCGCACCGACGCATCGACGGCTTCGCCGACCGGCTCGACGCCGATATGGTCGTCGTCGGATCGCGCGGGGAGAGCCCGCTGGAGAACCGGTTCGTCGGGAGCACGACGCGGAACGTCGCGCGGACGGCCACCCGCCCCCTGCTCGTCGAGCGGATCGCGCCGCCGGAGGCCGATCAGGCCGTCGTGAAAGAGCACCTCTTCGAGCACGTCCTCGTGCCGACGGACTTCTCGGAGAACGCCCGCGACGCCTTCGAGTACCTCCCGACGCTCCGGGGCGCCGCGCAGGCGGTCGGCCTCCTGCACGTGCGGAACCGCGACACCGAATCGACGGACGCCCGGTCGCAACTCGAGGATCTCGCCCGCGAGGTCGAGCGGGAACTGGACATCGACGCCGGGATCAACGTCCGCGAGGGCGACCCCGTCGAGGAGATCATAGCCGAGGAGGTGCGCGTCGGCGCGACGACCACGCTGCTCGGCACGCGGGGGCAGAGTCGGCTCCGCCGACTCCTCCTCGGGAGCGTCTCCGAGTCGGTCGTCGCCCGGGGGAACAACAACGTGCTCCTCGTCCCGCCCGCGGCCGCGCGGCAACGCTGAACGGCGTCCGGCGCCGCTCGGCGGCCGCCGCCGGGACAGACAGTATAAATGACCCCGCGGCGAAGCCACGGTAGACGTGGCACTCCGCGCGCTCAACTACCTCGAACTCGAATCTCACCTCGACCGGAGCGGGATCGGAACGGCCACAGACCAGCAGCGCGCCGCGCTCGCCCGCACGGACGTCGAGGTGGTGACCTCGCCGTGGCGCGGCGGCGACCCCCTCGCCGGGCTCCGGTCGACCGTCCGGGGCCGCGGCCTCTTCCGCGAGTACGACGTCGCCCACTGCAACCTCGTCGGCCCGGGCTCGCTCGCCGTCGCGCGGCACGCAAAGCGGAACGGGATCCCGCTGATCCTCCACACGCACGTCACGCGCGAGGACTTCGCGGAGTCCTTCCGCGGGTCGACGACGATTGCGCCCGCGCTCGGCCGCTACCTGAAGTGGTTCTACTCGCAGGCGGACCTCGTGCTCTGTCCCTCCGCGTACACGAAGCGCGTGCTCGAATCGTACCCCGTCGACGCGCCGATCCGCCCCATCACGAACGGCGTCGACGTCGACGCCTTGGGAGGGCACGAGGACCTCCGCGCGGAGTACCGCGAGCGCTACGACCTGGAGGGGACGGTCGTCTTCCTCGTCGGCAACGTCTTCGAGCGGAAGGGCCTCTCGACGTTCTGCGAGGTCGCGCAGGAGACCCCCTACGACTTCGCGTGGTTCGGCCCCTACGACACCGGCCCGCACGCCTCGAAGGCGGTCAAGCGCTGGACGTCGAACCCCCCGGAGAACGTCACCTTCACCGGCTGGATCGACGACGTCCGCGGCGCGTACGGCGCGGGCGACGTCTACCTCTTCCCGACGAAGAACGAGAATCAGGGGATCGCCGTCCTCGAAGCGATGGCCTGCGGGAAGGCGGTCGTCCTCCGGGACATCCCGGTGTTCGAGGAGTTCTACACCCACGGCCACGACTGCCTGAAGTGCGAGACCGAAGCGGAGTTCCGCGAGGCGGTCGAGCGGCTCGCCGAGGACCCGGATCTCAGGGAGCGGCTCGGCGAGAACGCCCGCGAGACCGCGATGGAGCACAGCCTCGACCGCGTCGGCGAGCGGTTGGCCGCGACGTACCGGGAGGTCGTCGACGCGAAGCGGGCGGGGCGGGCGGTCGACGTCGACGTCGACGTCGGCGAGGCGGAAATCGAGACCGAAAGCGAGAGCGGCGAGTAGCCCCGCTCGGCCGCTCGCATACGGATCCGCAACTGTTTACCCCCGCGTCCGTGAATCGCCGCCGATGAGTCCCCCCTCGGTCGCCGTCTTCACCGACACCTACCTGCCGACGGTGAACGGCGTCTCCTACACCATCCGGACGTGGCGCGACCGCTGGCGGAACCGCGGCGGCCGGATGCCGGTCGTCTACCCCGGGAGCGACGCGTACGACCCCGACGACGGCGAACACCCCGTGGGGAGCCTCCCGTTCCCGATGTACGAGGGGTTCCGCCTGGGATCGCCGCGGATTCCGAAGGCCGTCGGCGACGTCGACGTCGTCCACGCCCACACGCCCTTTGCGGTCGGCCTCGGCGGGGTCCGCCTCGCGCGCCGGAACGACCTCCCGCTCGTGACCTCCTACCACACGCCGACCGCGGAGTACGCCGACTACCTCACCTCCCGCCCGCGCGTCGAGCGCGGCATCGAGCGGATCGCCCAGCGGTACGAGCGGTGGTTCCTCGCCCGCTCGGACGCGGTCGTCTTCCCGAGCGAGGCCGCGAAGGAGCGGGCGCTCGCCGACGCCGACGCCGACGTCCCCGCGGCGGTGGTCTCGAACGGCGTCGACACCGACTTCTTCGCGCCGGTCGATCCGGCGGGAGTCGAGGCGTTCCGCGAGCGCCACGACCTCCCGTCGGGGCCGCTCGTCGGCTACACCGGCCGGCACGGCTACGAGAAGAACGTGGGTGAGTTCCTGCGCGCGGCCGGCGGCCTGGACGCGACTGTCGTCGTCGGCGGCGACGGGCCCGCGCGCGAGGAGTGGGAGGCGCTCGCGGCCGACCTCGACGTCGACGCCCGGTTCCTCGGATTCCTCCCGCGCGAGGATCTCCCCGCCTTCTACTCGGCCCTGGACGCCTTCGTCTTCCCGAGCCCCGTCGAGACCCAGGGGCTCGTCGCCCTGGAGGCGAACGCCTGCGGGACGCCCGTCGTCGCCGTCGACGCCGGCGCGCTCTCGAACACCGTCGACGACGGCGTCACGGGCTACCACTACGACCACGGAGACCTCGCGGGCTGTCGGGACGCGATCGGGCGCGTCCTCGACGAGGGCGAGTCGCTGTCGGAGTCGTGTCTCGCCCGACGCGACGAACTGAGCGTCGAACACGCGGTCGATCAGCTCGCGGCCCTCTACGAGCGGCTTCTCGGAGAAAATCGCGGGGCGCCCGGGGCGCGCGAGACGCGGGCGTAGTCGGTCTCAGTCGTCGAGGTCTTCGACGGCCTGGGCGATCCGCTGGAGCTGGCGGGTCGCATCGCGGACCTCGTCGCGGAGCTGACGGACCTCGCGGACGAGCTCCTCGTTGCCCGCGGAGTCGCTCTCCTCGCCGCGGCCGCCGTGGCCGCCGCCGCCCATCCCGGGCGGGCCGCCGCCCATCCCGCCGGGTCCGCCGCCGCCCATCATCCCGCTCATCATCTGCGCGAAGGGGTTGCCGCCGGCGCCGCCGGGACCGCCGCCGCCCATCATCTCCTCGGGGTCGGGGCGCTCGCCCTCCTCGCGTTCCTCGGCGCGTCGCTCGCGGATCTCCTCGACGCGCTCGCGGAAGGACTTCTCCTCGGCGTCGTCGCCGTCGGGCGCTTCGTCGGTGTCGTTGTCGACAGCGGAATCGTCTGGTTCGTCCGACATACGCCGGGATACAGCCTCGCCCCGCAAATGGCTGTTGGTCGGGGCCGTGACGGCGGTCGGACGTCCGGGGCGGGCGGCCGAGGGACGCGGCCGCGACCCGGAGGAGAGAGCGAGCTATCGAAAAGCGGTCACGCGAGCGCGTCTTCGGCGTCGTCCTTGTTCGGTTGGGTCATCTGCTCGATCACGTCGTGGAGGGTGACGTCGTTGACGAGGATGACGTCGCCGACGGCGCGGACCCAGCGGTACGGGAGGATGACGCCCTTCTGCCCGCTCACGAGATCGGCGAAGAGTTCGTCGTTGAGCTGTGTGAGGGCCAGCCCGGTCACCGCCTGCCGGTCTTCGAGGTCCAGGCGGACGTCGGCGACCTCGCCCACGAAGACGCCTTCGTTCGAGTACACCTCGCGGCCGACGAGCGTCGTGATCTTCTCGGGTGTCTCGTCCATATGCCGGCAGTCGGGAGCGTTCGTCTTAATAGTTCGCAGGCGCGGCGCGCCGAACCGGGCGCTGACGGCCGAAGAGACAGACGCGCGTCAGACGTCCCGACCGCGGCGCCTACCCGCGGCCGAACTCGTCTTCGGTGACGCGGACGACGACCGTCTCCGAGACGGGCCGGAGGTCGTACTCGGGGACGGTCCCGTCGGGCCGGCGGGTGACGTACATCGGCTCGACGAGCGCGCCGTCCTCGACGCCGTAGACCGCGAGCAGGTCGCCCGTCTCCGCGGGGTCGGCGTCGCCGTCGCGGACCTGCGTCGCGAGCGAGCGGCTCAGCCACTCCTCGGTCGAGACGCTCGGCTCGCGGACGAGCGCGAGGTCGACGAAGCGGACGAGATACCAGTTCAGGTCGTTGTACAGCGACACCGCCGCGCCGAGGCTCACCGTGTCGACCGCCAGGGAGTTCTCGAAGGGCGCGTGCCGCTCGTAGGTCGAGAGCGCCTCGCGGGCGGTCTCCCGCGAGAGGAGTTCGTACTGGACGTCGACGTCGTCGGCGCCGACGAGACAGACGCGGGTCATCGGGCCGGTCGCCCCCGGCTCGAACGGGGGCAGTCGCGGGGCGGTCTACGGGCGAGCGGCGACGGGGCGTCGGTCATAGTCGGTCGTCCTGCGGCGGCGCGCGGATCGTCTCCGGGTTCCGCTGGGGCTCATAAATCGATTGCGGTGCGAGAGACGGACAAAAGAGCGCGCAGGTCAGTCGTCGCCGAGCCACGCGGTCGCGCAGGCCTCGTCGCAGAAGGAGAGCAGGCGGCGCTCCCGCGTGAGTTTCGAGCCGTTGCCGGGGGTGCGTTCGCGGTCGAGTTCGACCTGGTAGTGGGGGCCGAGCAGATCGACGGCGTCGCCGCACAGCGGGCACGTCTCGGTCGTTTCGTTCCAGTCGCGGCGCTCGACCACCTGGCGGACGGTCCACTCGGGGTCGGACGCCGACGGGGAGGGCCGGCACGTCTTTGACATCGACAGATTCGTACGGCCTCTACGTATGTAAACCCATTTTTGCCCGGTTATTCACACAAATGCTGTATGTGATTAATTTTCATACGGCTATCGTCATATATTCACACAATAAGGTGTGCCGCGCGTTCACAGGGGTCCAACGTCCGCGTCGCGACCCGCCTCGCGGGCGAGATCGAGGAGTCCGTCGGGCTCCGCGGCGACGACGGCGTCGAGCGTCGCGTTCGTCTCCGGGTGGGAGGGTGCGACCCGGTCGCAGCCTACGGGAAGCGTCGCGTCCGTGTACGTGCCGAGATCGCGCACTTCGGCGACGATGTCCGGCTTGTCGGCCGTGAGAAGCGGCCGGTGGACGGGAAGCGAGACGGCCGCATCGGTGACCGCGAGGTTCGCGCCCGTCTGGCTCGACTTCTGGCCGAGGGCCTCGCCGGTCGCGACGCTGTGGGCGTCCGCGCGGTCGGCGACGGCCTCGGCGGCGGCGAGCATCGCGCGCCGGAGCGAGAGCATCCGCGTGGACGTGGTACCCTCGACGACGCGCTCGACGACCGGCTCGCCGTCGACGATCCGCGGCCGGAGGTCCGCCCGGGGCGCGCGCTCGGCGACCGTCCGGACCACCTCCAGGGCCCGCGCCCGGTGGTCGGAGCCGCCGTAGTCGCCGAGGTCGACGTAGACGGGGATCGTCTCGCAGCCGCGGCGGAGCAGGCGCCACATCGCCACCGGGGAGTCGAGGCCGCCGCTGACGAGGACCGCGACGCGGCCCTGCGAGCCCACCGGGAGGCCGCCGGGGCCGTCGACCCGCTCGACAGAGACGAACGCCTCCGCCTCGCGTACCTCGATCCGGTAGGTCCGGTCGGGATCGTCGAGGTCGACGCGCGCCCCCGACGCCGCACCGACCGCGTCGCCGGCGGCGACCTTGATCTCCCGGGAGGAGAAGTCGTGGGCGTCGTCGGGGCCGATCCGGTCGCTGTCGACCGCGTAGGTCCGGTCGGGGGAGTGGTCCGCGGCGAGGCGGCGCGCGGCGTCGCAGATCGCCTCCAGGTCGGCGTCGACCGCGACCGACGGGCGCGCGAAGGCGACGCCCGGCAGTCTCGCGGCGGCGCGGGCGGCGTCCACCGGGCGATCCGTGCTGACGACGAGCCGGGACCACGGGCGCTCGACGGTCGCGTCGATTCCGGCGTCGGCGAGCGCCGCCTCGACGTCGCGGGCGACGCGCTCTGCCATCTTCGCGCGGACCGCGCTGCTCTTGGCCCCGAAGTCGCCGTACCCCACGAGCACCGCGTTCGTCGCGCTCACGGTCGGCGTTCGTCGCGGGGAGGTATCAGGGTCTCGGTGCGGCAGCGCGGCTCAGAACGTCGACAGCTCCCCGTCGATCACGCGGCGGGTGACGTCGGAGACGTTCGCCAGGCGGTCGTCGACGATGGCACGGATCTCGGGTTCGAGCGCGTCGAGGTCGGCGTCGGGTTCGGTGACGACCTTCGCGTCGGCGACGTGGGGCTGGTCGATCGGGCGGCCGATCTGGGAGAGCAGGCGGACCTGGAGGTCGCGGATGCCGTCGACCTCGTCGACGACGGTCTCGGCGATGTCGGTCGAGAGGAGGTTGTAGATCTTGCCGATGTGGTTGACGGGGTTCTTCCCGGAGGTCGCCTCCATACTCATCGGGCGGTTCGGCGTGATCAGGCCGTTGGCGCGGTTGCCGCGGCCGACGGAGCCGTCGTCGCCCATCTCGGCGCTGGTGCCGGTGACGGTCAGGTAGACCGAGCCCTCATCGTAGTCATCGGCGGTGTTGACGTCGACGGCGACCTCGCGGTCTGTCAGGTCGCGGGCGACCGCGGCGGCGTGCTCGCGGACGCTCTCTACGGCGTCGTCGTACTCATCGAGGTCGTCAAGGTACGCGTCGACCATCGCCGCGGCGACGGTGATGTCGACGTGGTCGCCCTCGCGCTTGCCCATCACCTTCACGTCGGGGCCGAGTTCGGGGTGGTCCGCGGCGTAGGGGCCGTTGAGCTCCCGTTCGACGGAGCGGACGATCTCCTCGGTCTCGGTGAGCGGCGCGTGGCCGACGCCGAAGGAGGTGTCGTTCGACATCGGGACCTCGGCGCCCTCCTCGCCGAAGACCTCCTGGAGGTCGCCCGAGCCCTCGCCGAGGCGCACGTCGACGATCACGTCGGTGCCGACCTCCAGTTCGGGGATGTGCTCGTTCAGGTAGTCGCGGGCGGCCGCGAGCGCGGTCGAGTCGACGGGGAGCCGCTTGCCGTCGTAGGACTTCGTCGCGCGCCCGACGATCAGGATGTAGATCGGCTCGACGATCTCGCCGCCGCCGTACTGTGGGGCGGACTCGCCGGCGACCAGCTGCGTCTCGTCGGTGTTGTAGTGGAGCACCTTGCCGACGCGATCCAGGTAGAGGTTCGAGAGCGCCCGCGAGACGCTCTCGGCGATGCCGTCGCAGATGGAGTCGGGATGGCCGATGCCCTTCCGCTCGACGATCTCGACCGTCTGGTCCTCGACGGCCGTTCGGTCCGCCGCCTCGATAGAGATGTTCCGCTCGCTCATTGCCACGGGCTTCGACCCGCCCGGATCTATAACTTGCGGAAACCTTCGCTGGTCGGAATATTACCCCGGAGAATGTCGTTGGTGCGCGTCGGATCCGAGATTATCCCTCGTCGAGCAGCAGCCCCAGATAGGAGGTCCGGATCTGGTCGTCGGGGTCGAGACCGAGCCGCCCGAGGACGTCGAACGCGCCCTCCCTGACCGCGTCGACCTCTCCCTCGCGCTCGGCTTCGGCCTCCACCTCGACGAACTCGCCGAGGTCCGCGACGCGGTCGAGGGTGACGGTGTAGCCGTCCACCTCGAAGAACGTCCGGTGCTTCTCGACGACCGCCGCGGGCTCGAAGCCGAGGCCCTCGAAGACACCTCGCGCGGCGTCGGCGTCGTCGACGCCCGTCTCGTGTTCCTCGCGGGTCTTCGAGTCGGCGTCGACGAGCGGGCCCTTGTACGTGACTTTGGTCTCCGCGCTCGCGTCTGCGTCCGCTTCCCCGTCCGCCGCGGAGTCGGCGGGTCGTTCCTCCCGGACCCGCAGCGCCTCGTCCGTCTCGGCGAAGTCGCGGTGCGGCGCGTCGTAGTAGGTGTCCACCTGGGTCACGCCGCCGACGCGCTCGGCGCCCGCGTCGTCGAGCGCCGGGCGGACGGCGTCGTGGGCGGCCCGCAGTTTGACCTCGACCTCGTACATACCGGCGGGTCGAGCGGAACCGCCAAAAGCCGTCCGCTTCGGGGCCGAGATGGTCGATATCGACGGACGGCGAATTCTGGGCGTCTCGGGGCCGAAACGTGATTCTTAAGGGTCACACGGGAGATGATCAGCGTATGAGTGACGAACAGCAGGCGGACGCCGCCGAATCGCAGGCAGACGCCGACGCTCCCGCCGAAGGGGGAGACGTCGAGGAGGACGTCGCGGACGTCCCCGAGGACGCCATCCAGGAGGACGACTTCGTCCGTCTGGCCTACACGCTCCGAACGAAGGACGACGGCACCGTCGTCGACACCACCGACGAGGAGACCGCCGAGGAGGCCGACATCGACACCGAGGAGTACGACTTCGAGCCCCGCGTGATCGTGGTCGGCGCCGGCCACGTCTTCGAGAGCGTCGACGACGCGCTCGTCGGCGGCGAAGTGGGCGACACCGGCACCGTCGATATCCCCGCCGCCGAGGCGTTCGGCGAGTACGACGACGAGCAGGTCCGCACCGTCAGCGCCAACAAGATCGACGAGGACGACCGCTACCCCGGCGCCCAGGTCCAGATCGACGGCGACCAGGGCCAGGTCATCACGATGGTCGGCGGCCGCGCCCGCGTCGACTTCAATCACCCGCTCGCGGGCGAGGACCTCGAATACGAGTACGAGATCCTCGAGATCGTCGACGACCGCGAGGAGCAGGCCGCGAGCATGCTGGAGATGTACCTCCAGCAGGCCCCCGAGGTCTGGATCGAGACCGACACGGTCGAAGAAGAGCAGGTCGTCGAGCCCGACGAGGACGAGGCGGACGCCGAAGACGACGACGGCGAGCTCGAAACCGAGACCGTCGAGGTCGAAAAGGAGACGCTGTACATCGAGGCCACGCCGCAGATGACGATGAATCAGCAGTGGATGTTCTCCAAGCAGCAGATCGCCCAGGACGTGATGGACCGGCTCGACCTCGATCGGGTCATCGTCCAGGAGACCATCGACGGGATGGGCGGAATGATGGGCGGCCTCGGCGGGATGATGGGCGGCGCCGGCGGCCCCGGCGGCGCGGCTCCCGAGGACATCGAAGAGGCGATCGAGGACGTCGACGTCGACGCCGACGAACTCGCCGAAGAGCTCGAAGACGTCGACATCGACGAGTAACGCGTCGCAGACGCTTTTTTCGAGATTCGACACGACAAGCGAGGATCTAGATGGCCGACGACACCGCCGACGCGGACGACACCGCCGACCTCCCCGAGGAGGCGCTCGCCGGCGCGCAGGACCTGCGGGTCGCGGCCGTCGCCGCGGCCTGTACGATCGCGCTGACGCTCGGGCTCCGGTACGGCCTGGGTCGGGAGATCCCCTTCGTCTGGCGGCTGGTCCCGCTCGGCCCCTACTTCCTCTCGCTCTTCACGAGCCGGCTCGACCTCGGCGGCCTCGACACCCCGCGGACCTGGTCTGCGCTGACGGTCGCCGTCACGCTCGTCGCGTTCGCGTACTTCGGCTTCGTCGGGTGACGGAGTACGTCGCCGAGGGGAAGAGGAAGGAAAAGGAAGCTCAGGCGATGTCCCGGCTCGTGTCGACCGCGACGCGCTCGCTGAGCTGGAGCTTGATCGTCTCGGTCGGCGGAGTGCCGCCGCGGAACTTCGGGATCGCGAGGCGGTTCTCGATCTCCGAGCCCTCGACGTCGATGCGGAGATCGAACACGACGTCGGCCATGTGCTCCGTGTAGCCGCGGTTCGCCGGCTCCTCGTCGCGCTTCATCCCGTGGAGGACGGCCAGCCCGCCGGTGTTGACCATATGCGTCTGGAGTTCGTTGAGGAACTGCCGGTAGCGCGCGGGCTCGGGCTCTTCGAGCGCGTCGACGACGTCGATGACGAGGTTCGCGCCCTCCGGGAGGTCACGGACGAAGCGGTTCGCCGTGTCCAGCGGCGCGTTGCCGCCGACGTCGCGGATCGTCGGGTCGCCGACGTGGCCCGGCATCCGATCGAGGGCGTCGCGGACGGCCTGGTCCGAGCGGATCGTCGTGAGATACAGCGTCGCGCGGACCGCGGTCAGTTCGTAGAGGAACAGCTCCGACTGGCTGGCGGGGTCCGCCGCGAGGAGCACGATGCTCCCCGGCGGGATCCCCCCGTCGAGTTGGCGATCGAGGACGCTGACGCCGGTCGAGAGCCGTGATGCCACAGCGGGGGTATGGAGGCGACGGGCTTAGGCTTTCTGTCGATCCGGGAGGGAGCGGGCGAGACCGTCGTACGCGCGGCTGACGGCCGGGGATTCGAGCGGCGTCGCCGCGGGCGGCACCGTCGCGAGCACGGGACAGCCGAGCAGGTCGGCGACGCCGGGCGGCTCGATGCGGGCGCGGACCAGCACGGCGCCGGCGACGCGAGTGCCGAGCGCGCGGGCCATCGCCGCCGTCTTCGCGGCGTCGCGCAGCGCCATCACGCAGGGCGTGGCGACGAGGAGGACCGCGTCCGCGACCCGGAGCGGTACGGCGGCGTCGGGGCCGGCGCCCGCGGGGCAGTCGACGAGCACGTGACCGCCGAAGTCGGCCAGGCGTCGGAGCCGGCTCCCGATGCCGTCGGGGGCGTTCCGCGGCGCCGGCCGGATCAGCGTCTCCCGGCCGTCGGGGTCCGGATGGCCGGGGCTTCCGCCGGGCGGGTCCCGCGGGACGCCGGCGAGCGAGTGGAGATTCGGGAGGTCGCAGTCGGCGTCGACAGCGAGGGCGGGGCCGTCGAGGGCCCGGGCCAGCCCGAGCGTCGTGGTCGTCTTCCCGCTTCCTCCCTTCCCGCCGGCGATCGCGAGCATACCGCTCCTGGTCCCGGTCTCGTATATGAACCCTCGGCGGGCGCCGCGAGAAACGGACGGGCGGGCGACAGCCGGTCAGTCGTGACAGCAGCCGCCGGCCTCGCCGCCGAAGTCGACGTCGAGGGGCGCGGAGATGGCCTCGTTGACGGCCTCCAGGCGGTCCTGGAGTTCCTCCTGGGCGTCGACGTACTCCGCCATCTTCGGCATCGCGTGGAGCTCCTCCTGGGCCTCCTGGACCTTCCGGAGGGACTCCTCGCTCGCCTGGCCCACCTGTCGGGCCTGCATGTACTGATCGCGGAGCTCGCGGAACTCCGAGATCTGCGCCTGGACCTCGTCGTCGGCCTCGACTGCCGCCTTCGCTTCCTCGAACGCCTGGTACTCCGGCGTCTCGGCGATGGCGTCGCCGAGTTCCCGACCGAGCTCTTCGAGCTTGTCCGTCTGGACGCTCATACCCGCACCTGAGGGCGCGGCGCGTTTCAAGCTACCGGACGGCGCGGCCGCGGCCGGGGCTCGCCCCGGGTCGGGGAGGCGACCGAACCGGACGTTCACGGTCGTTTTCCTCCGATTTCGGAACCGCCGAGGTTATTGGCGTCGGCGGGCTACGGCGGTGCAATGAGCCAGGACGCCGCCACCGAGGGAGACCTCCGGAACACCGGGATGTCGCTGAAGCACGACCGGGAGTGGGACTACGAGCTCGACCGCATCGTCGAGGAGATCGAAGAGCGCGACGCCAGCCGCGTCGGGTTGCAGTTCCCCGAGGGGCTGAAGCGCCGCGGCCCGGCCGTCGCCGACGACCTCCGGGAACTGTGCGACGACGACGTGACGTTCATGCTGTCGGGCCAGCCCTGCTACGGGGCCTGCGACCTCGACACCTACCTGATGCGCCGCACCGACGTCTTCGTCCACTTCGGCCACTCCCCGATGAAGGAGTCGGACAAGATCATCTACGTCCCCCTCTTCTCGAACGTCGACCCGTTCCCGATCCTCGAAGAGGCCGTCGACGAACTCCCCGACGAGGAGGTCGGCCTCGTCACGACCGCCCAGCACATGAACCGCTTCGACGAGATGGTCGCGTGGCTCGAAGAGCGCGGCTACGACGTCCACACCCGTCGCGGCGACGACCGCCTGACCTACGAGGGCCAGGTGCTCGGCTGCAACTACGCGTCGGCCGACATCGACGCCGACCAGGTGCTCTACGTCGGCGGCGGGAAGTTCCACCCGCTCGGCCTCGCGATGGAGCACCCCGAAAAGAAGGTGCTGATCGCCGACCCCGTCAACAACGTCGTGACCGTCGCCGACACGGAGAAGTTCATGAAGCAGCGCTACGGCGCGGTCCACCGCGCGATGGACGCCGAGAAGTGGGGCGTCATCTTCTGCACGAAGATCGGCCAGGGCCGGATGGAGATCGCCGAGGAGATCATCGAGGACAACGACGACGCCTACCTCATCACGATGGACGAGGTGACGCCCGACCGACTGCGGAACTTCGATATGGACGCCTTCGTCAACACGGGCTGTCCGCGGATCACGACCGACGACGGCCCGCAGTTCCACAAGCCGATGCTGACGCCCGGCGAGTACCGGATCGCCGTCGGCGACGAGCCGCTCGATTCGCTCTCGTTCGACACCTTCCACGGCACCTGGTAGTTACTCCGCGCGCGCCTCGCGCTCGACGTACACCACCGCTTCCTCGGCCGTCTCGACGGCCTCGACGTGTGCGGCCTCGTGAGTGCCGATGCCGGCGGTCGGCCGGTCGTAGACCGACGCGAAGCCCAGTTCCGAGAGCGTCCCTCCCCCGCCGTCGACAGCGACGACCGCGTCGCCGTTCATCACCACGAGGGGGTTCCGCGCGTGGCCCAGCCCGGTCGCGATCGCCTCGTCGACGTACTCGTTCGCGTCCGCGCGGCGGTCCGTGGGGAGGATGCCGATCGTGTGGCCGCCCGCGTCGGCGGCGCCGCGGCAGACGGCCTCCATCACGCCGCCGAGGCCGCCGCAGACGACCGTGTGGCCGCGCTGGGCGAGGACCCGGCCGAGGCTCTCCGCCGTTTCCGCCTCGCTCGCGTCGATGCTGCTCCCGCCGATGACGCTGACTCGCATACCCGGTGGTGTGCGGCGTCGGCGGTAGTGGTTTCGGCTCCGATCGCAGAGCGCCGCAGACCGGTCTACGATCGGACCTCGATCGACTCGACCTCGGCGACGACCGGGAGGGTCGTCACGTCGTCGCTCGGCCCGCAGCCGTCGCGGGGGTGTGCGCGCAGGGGCTCGACCGCGTCCGCGCCCACGACCGGGCTCCGCGTCTCCAGGACGTAGGCGCTGTGGGCGTCGTCGTCGCCGAGCGGGACGAGGTGGAGGATCCGCCGGTCGACGATCCCGTCGATGTCGACGTCCTTCTGCCGCGCGTCGACCGTCTCCTCGCGGACCGCGGCCACGCGGGTGACGACCGGCGACGCGAAGTCGACCCCGCCGACCGTCGCGCCCTCGGTCGCCAGCGTGAGCCGTACTTCGTCGCCCTCGGTCGCCTCGGCGACCCGATCGAAGACCGCTGAATCGGCCGTCATCAGCGGGGCTTAGGACGGGGCCGTCAAGAAGGCTCGCACGCGCGGGTGGGCGTCGTGGTCACTCCCCGCCGTCGATCGGCGTCCCGTCCGCCCGCTTCGGCCCCTCGGAGTCGTACACGACGACGCCGTCGGCGTCGACCGGCGCGTAGTTGTCGCGGACGCCGATCGCCTCTTCGAGTTCGCGGACCGCGCGCTCCTTCAGCGCCGCGGCCAGCTCCTCGGCGTCCGCGCGGGAGATGTCGCGGCCGAGCCCCTCGCACTCGTGGCCGCGGACCATCCCCTCCTCGTCGACGGCCTCGCCCATCGGCTGGCTCGTGCCGCCGAGCGCGACGCTGAAGGGGTAGGTCCGGCAGATGAGCGGTCGGTCGGGGTGGATCCGGCAGGCGCCCTCGGTCTCTCCCTCCTCGTAGAACGCGCAGTCGCCGCAGGCGTCCGTCTGGAGCGCCCACTCGAACGTCTCGCCCCCGGCGCTTCCGTCGCCCTCGGGGAGCCCGTACGGCATCGGTCGGGCGACGTCGCGCCAGTCGTAGGCGTCGACGTCGTCGGTCTCGTCGTCGCCGTCGTCGGTCTGGTCGCCGCCGTCATCGGCCTCGGCTGCCGCCTCCTGAATCCCTCGGATCTCGTCGGGGAACACGGTCGCCGTGTGCGGCTCGGTCTCGCCGTTTTCGTCCGCGTGGCCCTTGCAGCACGCGCCGCAGCGCGTACACTCGAAGCCGATGGACTCGATGGCGTCCGCGAGGTCCGACACCGACAGCTCGCGGGCGCGGTCGAGCTCCGCTTCCAGGGAGGGGGCCTCGCTCACGTCTCTGTGTCCCGGCGACGCGAACAAAACGCTCCCGGTCGGGGGCGGGGAAATAGGCGGGAGTCGCGGGCGACGTCACCGCGTCGCGACCGTCTCGGCGTCGCGGTCGAAGTCGACGCGGCGCTCCGTCGCGAGCTTCTCCAGGTGGGCGACGACGGTCCGCCGCGCGAGGTCGCGGACGCCCGTGAGGTTCGCGTCGTAGGCCGCATCGAGCACCGCGTCGACGTCGCCGGCGCCCGCGCGGACCGCATCGAAGACCCGTCGCTCCCGGTCGAGACGGTGGCGGTAGAGGCGTTCGCACGCGGTGCGGGGCTCCTCGATCACGGGCCCGTGACCGGGGAACAGCCGCGGCGGGTCGCGGGCGATGAGGCGGCGGAGCGCGACCAGATACGCGCGGAGGTCGCCCTCGGGCGCCGCGACGGCGACGCTGCCCTCGGCGGTCGCAACGTCGCCACAGAGGACTCCCCGATCGGTCTCGAAGGCGACGTGGTCCGGGGCGTGGCCGGGGACGTCGAGCACGGAGGCGCCCGTCGGAAGGTCGGTGCCCTCGACGAAGGTCCGGTCGGGCTCTATGCCCGTCGCCTCGACGAAGCGGTCCTCGCGACCCCGGCGGCACCAGACCGTCGCGTCCGTCTCGGCGGCGTAGTGGGCGACGGCGCCGACGTGATCGGGATGCGCGTGCGTGACCGCGAGATGTTCGATCGAGGCGTCGGCGACGGCGGCGTCGAGGTCGTCGCTGCGCGCCGGCGGATCGACGAGGAGGGCCTCGTCGACGAGGTACGCGTTCGTCGAGCCCGTCGGGACCGGGCCCTCGACGGGGACGGCGATGCGGCGGACCGTAGCGCGATCGGGAGACGAGGGCGTCACGAGCGGCGTATAGAGGAAAAACGAGAGCTTCGAGAGCTACGTGTTGAGGTAGTAGACCTGCTTGCGGGCGTCCTTGAAGCTGTAACGCGAGCCGACGATCTCCGCCTCTTCGAGGCGGTTGAGGGCGTAGCGGACCGTGCGGTCGGGGAGGAGCGACTCCTCGGCCAGCTGGCCCTGCGAGAGCGGCGCGTCGCTTTCGAGGACTTTCGCTACGAGCTTCGCGCTCGGGGGAAGCTCGCGGAGGCGATCGCGGTACTCCGACTCCGAGAGAAGGTCGTCACCGTCGAGGTCTGCGGTACTGGTGCTCATATATACCTGGTGGCGTCTATTCGTGGTAAAGGTTGGCTACAAGTGTGTGAATACACTCGGTATAGATTATACACATATAAGGTTTCGACGCCGGCATAGTTTGACGGGCGGGGGCCCGCGTCCAGCCCGATCGGCCCGCGCGCCGTCCGTCGGCGGGAGGGACGGCGCGCATCCAGTACGGTTTTAGTCCGCGAGCGTGGACGGGTAGGTAGCGTGAAAGGAAAGGAGTGGTACCAGGCCGACGACGTCGCCGAAGAGTACGACTCGAAGCGGTTCTCGCGCGGCGGCAGACTCATCGACGACCGCGAGAAGAAGGCCGTACTCGACGCGCTGGCCCCCGTCGAGGGCGAGGACGTCCTGGAGATCGCCTGCGGCACGGGGCGGTTCACGGCGATGCTGGCCGAGCGGGGCGCGGACATCGTCGGCCTCGACATCTCCGAGGCGATGCTGGCCCAGGGCCGCGAGAAGGCCCGGAGCGCCGGCGTCGCCGACCGCATCGAGTTCCTCCGCGGCGACGCCGCCCGGCTCCCGTTCCCCGACGACCACTTCGATGCGGTCTTCGCGATGCGGTTTTTCCACCTGGCCGAGACCCCGGCGAAGTTCATGGCCGAGATGGCCCGCGTCTCGAAGGACGTCGTCTTCTTCGACACCTTCAACGACCGGAGCACGCGCGTGGTCTACAACTGGCTGCTCCCGATGGGCTCGCACCTCTACTCGGCGTCGCAGGTGAACCGCCTCCTGGACGGCGCCGGCCTGCGACTGGTCGACGACCAGCACGACTTCCTGCTCCCGTACGGCTTCTACCGGAAGATCCCGAACGGCGTCGCCCAGGAGTTCCGCGACCTCGACACCTCGCTGGGCGAGGCGACGATCGGCCCGTGGTCGGTCGGCGACGCCCTGGCGTCGGTGTCGTACTGGACGGCGACGGTCGACGACGAGTAGCGCACCGCGGCCGGAACGGCCCGCCTCGGGGCCGCACCGGGCGCTCCGAGGTGCGACATTTAAGTTCTCGTGTCGCAACCGACCGGTATGGAGCTCTCGGTAGTGGTCCCGACCCTCAACGACCGGGACCGCCTCGCGGCCACCCTCGACGTCCTGGCCGCGAACGCCGCCGACGCCGAGGTCGTGGTGGTCAACGGCCCGTCGGCAGACGGGACCACCGGGATGGTCCGCGACCGAGACGACGTCGACGTCCTCGTGGAGGTCTCCGACCGGACGCTGAACGTCTCCCGGAACGCGGGCATCCAAGCCGCCTCGGGCGACGTCGTCGCCTTCCTCCGCAGCGACCTCGCGATCGAGGAGACGTGGGTCGACGCCATCGAGGCCGGCCTGGAGCGAGCGCCGGTCGTGACGGGGCCCGTCCACGAGACCCTGCCCGCGGGGATGACGACAACCCAGCCGGAGGCCCGGCGGATCCGCGGCCGCGACGTGACGTACTTCAACGGCGACAACGTCGCCTTCCGCGCCGACGTCCTGGCGGAGATCGACGGCTTCGACGAGTACCTGGAGACCGGCGGCGCCCGCGACGCCGCCCACCGGCTCGCAGGGCTCGGCCGCGAGGTCACCTGGGCCGCGGACATGTGCGTCCGCACCGAGTACGAGGCCGACGGCGGGACGGACGAGCGGAACATCGGCTGGAAGTACCGCGCGCTCGCCTATCGCCTCGTCAAGAACTACGGGGTCCGCCCGACGATCCTCCGGCGGATCGCCTCCCACGCCGGGGCGGACGCCCTCGCGGCCGCGCGGGACGTCGTTCGCGGCGAGGCCACGCCCACCGGGTGGGTCGGCAACGGCCGCGACGTGATCGTCGGCGTCGCGACCGGCTGGTCGGACGGCCTCGTGGCGCGGGCCCGGGACCGCTCGGACACGCGGAACCCCCACGGCTGCTCGAAGCGCGCGGACCGGGCGGTCGCGAAGTACGACTGGCGCTGAGAGCGGAGACCCGGCCCAATTTCGGCCTGTTTTTCGCCTTTACGACTCGCCGGGCGCGAGCCCCTCGACCACGCGCGAGGCGTTCGCCGAGAAGGCCCGCCGCATCACGTCCTCGGAGACGTCGAGCGTCAGGATCTCCATCACGCCGACGCTCGGGTGGATCTCGGGCGCGCCGCTGCCGAACATCACGCGGTCGGGGTGTTCCAGGAGCGCCCGTTCGAGCACGCTCCGGAAGCGGACCTGGTGCGTGTCCAGGTACAGGTGGTCGTGCTCGCCGAGCAGGTCGATCGCCTCGCGCATCAGGTCCCGGTCGAGCGGGTAGCCGCCGAACCCCGAGAGGACGACGGGGAACTCCCGATCGAGGAGGGTCTCGGCGACGGCGTCCGGCGGGAAGTCGCGGCCGCCGTGGACCACGACCGGGAGGGAGACCTCCTCTAGCTCCGCTAGCGTCTCGTCGTCGGGGAGCCCGTCCGCCGAGGGCGCGAGCGTGAAGCCGTGGAAGCGGTCGTCGTAGGCGTACTGCTC
Source organism: Halobellus sp. EA9 (assembly GCF_051195055.1). Classification (NCBI taxonomy): domain Archaea; kingdom Methanobacteriati; phylum Methanobacteriota; class Halobacteria; order Halobacteriales; family Haloferacaceae; genus Halobellus; species Halobellus sp. EA9. The sequence continues at coordinate 499,401 of NZ_JBNTJW010000001.1, forward strand.
GATGTCGTCGGGGCCGGCGTGGTGCGGTTCGCGCGAGGCGGTGAGGTTGCGCAGGCGCGCCGTGGCGCGGTCGCTCGGGTCGCGCGGGCCGCCGATCCGCGCGAACGCCAGGAAGGGTCGATCGACGCTGAGGCGAGCGACGGCGTTGTTGGCGCGGAGGTATCCCTCGTCGGGGGGGCGGTGTCCGGGCGAGACGACCGCGCGGACGACTCCCGCCTGGTGCAGTTCGCGTTCGAGCGCCTCGGGAGTCGTCTCGCGGCCGCGGGTGGCGACCTCCTCCTCGTCGCCGGGGTCGAGGCGGGCGTGGAGGTCGACGACCCGGAACCCGTGGTTCAGCTCCAGCATCGTCGAACACTGATGCGGCGACCCAAATATACCTTGGCGACCGACGGTCCGGAGCCCAGACAACTAAAATGAGGTACGCGATGTGGTATCTGGGCCGAAGATTGTCCCACTTTTGCGATCTCGCGAGGCTGACGAATCCCAAACGAGGGCCTGACACGCTCTATCCCCCAATTACCGATATCTATATATAGAACCGCTGGCGTCCCTCTCTGTGAGGTTTACATAACTATGTCTACACGAATGCAACCCCTGTACGTCCTTTCCGGGAACAGCGACCGAACGCACGGTGCCGACGCTCAGCGGTCGAACATTCGTGCCGGCAAGGTGGTCGCGAACGCGGTACGGACGACGCTCGGGCCGCGCGGGATGGACAAGATGCTCGTCGATTCGAGCGGCGAGGTCGTGATCACGAACGACGGCGCGACCATCCTGGCGGAGATGGACATCGAGCACCCGGCGGCGCAGATGATCGTCGAGGTGGCCCAGACCCAAGAGGAGGGCGTCAGCGACGGCACGACCACGGCGTCCGTGCTGGCGGGCGAACTGCTGGCCCAGGCCGAGCACCTGCTTGACGACGACCTCCACCCGACGGTGATCGTCGAGGGCTACAACGAGGCCGCGCGGCTGGCCCAGGAGGCCATCGACGAGCAGGTCCTCGACGTGCGACTCGACGACGTGCTCGCGGCGGTCGCGGAGTCCTCGATGACCGGGAAGGGGACCGGCGACGTCACAGCGGACGTGCTCGCGCGCAACGTCGTGAACGCGGTCCGCGCCGTCTACGACGGCGAGGGGCGGTTCGACCCCGACGACGTGCGGATCCTCACCCACGTCGGCGCGTCGTCGTCGGCGACGGAGCTCGTCGAGGGCGTCGTCGTCGACGAGGAGCCGGTCCGCGACGGGATGGCCCGGACGGTCGAGGACGCGACGGTCGCCGTCCTGACGACGAAGCTCGACGTCCGCGAGGGCGAGGGCGACGCCGAGTACCGCATCACGTCGGTCGACCAGCTCGAAGCCGTCATCGACGCCGAGGACGCCGAGCTGGCGGGCTACGCGGAGGCCCTCGACGAGGCCGGCGTCGACGTCGTGTTCTCCACGAAGTCGATCGCCGACCGCGTGGCGGCGCACCTCGAACGGCGCGGCATCGTCGCCTTCGAGAGCCTCAAGACCGGTGACGCGCGGGCCATCGCCCGCGCGACCGGCGCGAAGCAGCTCGGCGACGTCCGCGAGCTCGACGCGGCCGACTTCGGCCACGCCGACCGCGTGTCGGTGGCCGACTTCGGCGCCGACGACCTCACCTTCGTCGAGGGCGGCGACGCCGCCGAGACCGTCACGCTCCTCGTCCGCGGCGGCACCGAGCACGTCGTCGACGAGCTGGAGCGCGCCATCTCCGACGCCGTCGGCGTGACCGTCGCCGCCATCGAGTCCGGGGGCGTCGTCCCCGGCGCCGGCGCGACTGAGATCGCGATCGCAGAGCACGTCCGCGCGGCCGCCAGCGGCGTCCACGGGCGCCAGCAGCTCGCCGTCGAGGCCTTCGCCGACGCGATCGAGGCGCTCCCGCGGACGCTCGCGACGAACGCCGGAATGGACCCGATCGACGCCGTGGTCGAGCTCCGGGCGACGTTCGACCGCGAGGGCGTCGCGGGCGTCATCGCCGTCGGCCGGACCGGCGAGATCGGCGACCCCGTCGCGGCCGAGATCTTCGACCCCGCGGCGGTCAAGCGCGAGGCGGTCACCGCCGCGACCGAGGCGGCGACGATGGTCGTCCGGATCGACGACGTCATCGCCTCGAACTGACGCGCGCCGAACCGACCTCCGACCGGGCGGCCGAGTCGAACCTGTTCGGACCGCCGTGATCAACCTTTTTTACTCTCAGTCGTCCACCGCCCGGCGATGGGCGAGAACCTCGGACTCACCGAAGCCGTCTCGATCGCGCTCGGCGGGATGATCGGCGGCGGTATCTACGCCGTCCTCGGCGTCGTGACGCGAATCACCGGCGCGGCGACGTGGGCGGCGTTCGTCCTCGCCGGCGTCGTCGCGCTCTGTGCGGCGTACTCCTACATCCGGCTGAACGAGCTCGCCGACCAGGGCGGCGGCTCCGTGACGTACATCCAGTGTTTCACCGGCAACGAGACGCTGGCGGGGATGGCCGGCTGGACGCTGCTGTTCGGCTACGTCGGCTCGATGGCGATGTACGCCTTCGCGTTCGCGGAGTTCGCCATCTCGTTCCCCGTCGTCCCGGAGTCGGCCGCGGGGCTCCCGCTCCGCTCCGTGATCTCGGTCTCGGCCGTCGCGGGCTTCGTCGGGCTCAATCTGCTGGGCGCGCGGGCCACGGGCACGACCGAGAACGTCCTCGTGGCCGCGAAGGTGCTCGTCCTCGTGCTCTTCGGCCTCGGCGGGATCGCCTACGCCCTCGGTATCTCGCCGTCGCCCCCGGACGTCGGCGCCGGTCGACTGCTCTCGACGAGCCCGCTGATGGCGGCGGGCGTCTCCTTCGTCGCCTTCCAGGGCTGGCAGCTGCTCTTCTACGATCAGGAGCGCATCGTCGACCCGGGAGAGACCATCCGGGAGGCGATCTACGTCTCGATCCCCGCGGCCGTGGGGATCTACGTCGTCGTCGCCTTGGCGACCGTGAACCTCGCGCCGGAGGCGCTGACGACGCACCCGCACACGGCGCTGAAGGTCGCCGCAGAGCGGATGCTCTCTGCTGTCGGGATCCGCCGGCTCGGCGGCCTCGTCATCGCCCTGTCGGCGCTGTTTTCGACCGGGAGCGCGATCAACGCGACGCTCTTCTCGTCGGGCTACTTCGCGAAGGGGCTGCTCTCGAAGGGCTTTCTCCCCGACCGCGTGGGGGACGCCGACGCCGACGGCGTGCCGCCGCGGCTGATCCTCGGCATCGGCGCGATCACGGCGCTGTTCTCAGCGTGGGGGAGCCTCGACGCCGTCACCAGTTTCGCGTCGCTCGCGTTCATCGTCGTCTTCGGGGGGGTGAGCTACCTCGCGCTCCGCCAGCGCGCGCAATCGTCGGTGCATCCGGTTCCGCCGGCGGTCGGCCTCGTCGGCGCCGCGGGGTTCTTCCCGGTGATGCTGTATCACCTCTACGCCGCCGAGCGCAACACGTTCTACGCGGTCTGTGCGCTCGCGGCCGCGGTCGTGGCCGTCGAGGTGCTCTACTTCGAGCGGTCGACGCTCGCGGCGGAGATCACGGAGTTCGAAGACCTCGTCGACGCCGACGTCGATCCCGACATCGACCCGGACGTCGGCCTCGGGAGCGAGTGACGAGACGGGCGTTCGTCCCGGCTCACTCCGAGAGGACGACCTCGTCGCCGGGCGCGAGGCCGAACGCCTCGTCGCCCCGCCCCCGATTGACGTCGCACTCGACGTAGCCGTGGCTCCCGACCGTCACCAGCCGCTCGCCCTCGTCGACCTCGGCGAAGGCCGTGACGGCCGGCGCGGGAGTGCCGTTCACCTCGATATCCGTCCCGGCCCGTCCGTCGAGGAACGACCCCGGAACGTTGGTGATCGCGTTGCCGAAGTCGTCGACGACGAGCACCTCGCCGCGGGCGGTGTCATCTCGAACGGACGCCTCCGGGAACCGACAGTCGACTAGGGAGTCGGGCGCCTCCGTGGCGGAAACCGTCTCCACGCGGGAGACCGCCGGGACCGACGCCAGGGCGTCGACGCCGGCCTCGTGGACCTCGGCCGCGGCCGGTGCGAACACGTCGCGGCCGTGGAACGTCGACGAGGCGGGGTCCGCGTACTCGTAGACGAAACAGTCGACGGTCGGCTCCCTCTCAGAGTTCGACTCGGCCGCGCGCTCGGCGATCCGGCGCGCCGCCGGCAGCAACACGCCGTTGTCGGGGCCGACGAGCGCGTGATCGCCCGCGCGGACGACGACGGCGTCGCGATCGGTCCCGACGCCGGGGTCGACGACGACCAGGTGGACCGCCGGCGGGAAGTACGGGAGCGTCTCGCGGCACCAGAAGGCCGCCGCGCGGACGTCCTGGCGGGGGAAGTCGTGGGCGACGTCGACGAGGCGCGCGTCCGATTCCTGGAGGATGACGCCCTTCATCGCGGCCGGATACGGGGTGCCGAAGTCGGAGGTGAGGGTGATCATCGTCTCACTCGGGGTCGCTGGCGCCGTCGCTGCCCGCGTGGGCCTCGTCGACCACCTCCCCGTTCGTGTCGGTGTCGCTGACGCGCTGGATGCGCTCGATGCCGTCGATCTCCTCGATCACGTCGGCGACGGGAGCGGGGACGAGGCTCTCCCAGTCGTCGCCGTGGATCATCCGCGAGCGCAGTTCGGCGCCTTCGAGGACGTCGCGGTTGAACATCGGCGACTGCCGGACCTCGACGCCCGCCTCCGAGAACAGTTGGATCACGAGCGGATTGTTCGAGTAGGCGACGTCGAACGCCGGCGACATGCTCTGGACGTGGCTCACCCACACGGAGTTGCGTTCGAGGTCCTCGATCGGCACCGCGTAGGTGGTGATGTCGAGTTCGGCGACCGACTTCGTGACCATCATCAGGCGCTCGCCGGCGGTGAAGGGATTCCGCGGGGTGTGGGAGTCGCCCGCCGATCCGATCCCGAGGACGAGCTCGTCGACCTCGCTCGCGATCTCTGTGACCATCCGGTGGTGACCGTCGTGGTAGGGCTGAAACCGGCCGATGTAGAACCCCCGCATACGTCGGGAGTCGGCCGCATCGTTTATAAATACCCCGAGACGTGGCTACGGGCGTATATGACTTATAAACCGACTCAACCCCACGATTTCCGGATTTTACGGAATGAGAATTCGAGGAGAAAGTATATTAGTCGCCCGGCCTTGGTTTCACGTAGCGAAGTATTCTATGAGTAACGACACGGATGCCGACAAGAACTCCCCCGAAGAGGGGGGCGGCGTCACCGACGGGGCGCCCGACTCGCCGCCGTCCGAGGAGGACGCGGGCGAGGGGTTCCGCGACGGGGTCGCCGACGAACCGGCCGACGGGCCCGGTGGGTCCGACGAGCGCGGCGGCCGCTCCGAGCACCGGAACGGTCAGGTCGACCCAGATCCGAATCCGAATCCGAGTCCGAATCCCGATCCGGATTCGGGCCCCGGGTCCGACGTCGACGAGGGAACGGGGACGATCGACGACCTCGGGAGCGACGTCGAGGTCGACGCCGAGGTCGCCGAAGACGTCGACGAGGACGACCTCCTCGGCGGCCTGCGGATCGACTCGACCGACGAGATCGACGTCCCCGACCGGCTCGTCGACCAGGTCATCGGCCAGGAGCACGCCCGCGACGTCGTGATGAAGGCCGCCAAGCAGCGGCGGCACGTGATGATGATCGGCTCGCCCGGGACGGGCAAGTCGATGCTGGCGAAGGCGATGTCGGAGCTCCTCCCGCCGGAGGAACTCCAGGACGTCCTGGTCTACCACAACCCCGACGACGGCAACAACCCGAAGGTCCGGACCGTCCCGGCCGGCAAGGGCGAACAGATCGTCGAGGCCCACAAGGAGGAGGCGCGCAAGCGCAACCAGATGCGGTCGTTCCTGATGTGGATCATCATCGCGATCGTCATCGGCTACTCCTTCATCATCGCGGGCCAGATCCTGCTGGGGATCCTCGCGGCCGGGGTCATCTACCTCGCGTTCCGCTACGGCTCCCGCGGCGGCGACGCGATGGTGCCGAACCTCATCGTCAACAACGCGGACACGACGACGGCGCCGTTCGAGGACGCGACGGGCGCCCACGCCGGCGCGCTGCTCGGCGACGTCCGCCACGACCCGTTCCAGTCAGGCGGGATGGAGACGCCGAGCCACGACCGCGTCGAGCCCGGCGCCATCCACAAGGCCAACAAGGGCGTGCTGTTCATCGACGAGATCAACACGCTCGACATCCGCAGCCAGCAGCACCTGATGACGGCGATCCAGGAGGGCGAGTTCCACATCACCGGCCAGTCCGAGCGCTCCTCGGGCGCGATGGTCCAGACCGAGCCCGTCCCGACGGACTTCATTATGATCGCCGCGGGGAACCTCGACGCGATGGAGAACATGCACCCCGCCCTGCGCTCGCGGATCAAGGGCTACGGGTACGAGGTGTACATGGACGACACCATCGAGGACACCCCCGAGATGCGCCGGAAGTACGCCCGCTTCGTGGCCCAGGAGGTCGCGAAGGACGGCCGCCTGCCGGAGTACTCCGCGGAGGCCATCGAGGAGGTCATCCTCGAAGCGCGGCGCCGCGCCGGCCGCAAGGGCCACCTCACCCTCAAGCTCCGGAACCTCGGCGGGCTGGTCCGCGTCGCCGGCGACATCGCCCGCTCGGAGGACGCCGACTACGTGACGCGCGACCACGTGCTCCAGGCGAAGGGCCGGAGCCGCTCGATCGAACAGCAGCTCGCCGACGACTACATCGAACGGAGGAAAGACTACGAGCTCCAGGTCTCGGAGGGCTACCAGGTCGGCCGCGTCAACGGCCTCGCCGTGATGGGCGAGGACTCGGGGATCATGCTCCCCGTGATGGCCGAGGTCACGCCCTCGCAGGGCCCCGGCGAGGTCATCGCTACTGGACAATTGAAGGAGATGGCCCAGGAGGCCGTCTCGAACGTCTCGGCGATCATCAAGAAGTTCTCCGACGAGAACATCTCCGAGAAGGATATCCACATCCAGTTCGTCCAGACCGGCCAGCAGGGCGTCGACGGCGACTCCGCGTCCATCACGGTCGCGACGGCCGTGATCTCCGCGCTTGAGGGCGTCGGCGTCGACCAGTCGCTCGCGATGACCGGGAGCCTCTCGGTCCGGGGCGACGTCCTGCCCGTCGGCGGCGTCACCCACAAGATCGAGGCCGCCGCGAAGTCCGGGTGCGACCGGGTCATCATCCCGGCCGCGAACACCCAGGACGTGATGATCGAAGAGGAGTACGAGCAGATGGTCGAGATCATTCCGGTCTCCCACATCAGCGAGGTCCTCGACATCGCGCTGGAAGGCGAGCCCGAGAAGGACTCGCTCGTCGACCGCCTCAAGAGCATCACCGGCTCGGCGCTCTCGCAGGGCGAGAACGTCTCCAGCCCGTCGAGCCCGAGCCCGCAGTAGGGTAGATGCCCGAGTGGGCGACGTTCGCGGGGTTCGCGTTCGTCGTCACCGCGGGCCTGCTTCTTCTTTCACACGCGTCCAAGAGCATCCTCCAGGAGCGTCCCGACGACGTCGGCGAGCCGCCGGCGAATCACCATCTGGGCGAGCCGACGAGCGACACCGTCTGCGACGCGACCTCCTCTGGTAGCGAGGAGTCGATCACGCTCCCGAAGTCCGGCGTCGAGTTCCGGGTCCGCCAGGAACGCTCGCCCGACGACGTGGGCGAGCCGCAGTCGCGACTGGCCGACGTCTCGACGGCGTCGCTCCTGGCGAACGTGGCCGTCTCCCAGGGTATCTTCGGCGTGGTGCTCCTCGCGGGCGCGTGGTACGCGGAGATCCCCGCTCGGGCCTTCGGACTCGCGCCCGAGCGGATCGGCCTCGGCGCCGCGGCGCTCGGCGTCGGCGTCGGCCTCGTGCTCTACGCGGCGAACGAGGCCGGGGCGGCCGCGGGAGCGCAGTTCGGTCTCGGCGTCGGCGACGGCGAGCGCCTGCGGAGCGCGCTCGCGCCCGAGACGGCGGGCGGGTGGGCGCTCTTGCTCCTGGTCGTCCTGCCGGTCATCGCCGGCTTCGAGGAGCTGCTCTTCCGCGGCGCGCTCGTCGGCGTCGTCAGCGCGGGCTACGGGATCTCCCCGTGGGTGCTGGCCGTCGTCTCGTCGGTCGCGTTCGCGCTCGGACACGGCGCGCAGGGGCGGCTGGGCGTCGTCGTGACCGGCACGCTCGGCTTCGTCCTCGCGGCGACGTTCGTCGTCACCGGGAGCCTGCTCGTCGTGATCGTCGCCCACTACCTCATCAACGCCTTAGAGTTCGTCGTCCACGAGGGGTTCGGCGTGGAGTGGCCGTCCGCGGACGGCTGAGCGGCTACGCCCCCTCGATCGCCCGCAGTCGCTCGGCCACCGACGACGGCGCGGCCCCCGGGGCGTCGCGGACGCGGTGATCGGACACGAAGAGCGGCACCGGGTTCTCCGCGAGCGCCGTCCGCGCGGTCTCGACGTCCTCGCGCTCGTCGGGGTCGAGTCCGGCCATCCGGATCACGCGGTCGAGCGAGACGGTCTCGCCGTGGGGGACGTTCCGGGTCGCCTCCAGCACCTGTCGCTGGTCGGTCGGCACCGTCAGCGCGACCGCGACGTCGTCGAAGTGATCCGCCTCGCCGTCGAGGTACGCGAACACGCGGTCCAAGAGCGGGTGGTCGGGGTCGGCGTCGGCCGGCGGCGCCTCGGGAAAGGAGACGCTGATGACCCGACCGCTCGCGACGCCGATCTCGACGGTGCGACCCAACCGCTCGGAGGTCCGCGCGAAGACGCCGACGTCCATACGCCGCCGTTCGTTGGCGCCGGGCTTGAACCTTGAGAAACGCGGGCACGCGAGCACGGCGTGGGCGGAGACGTCAGGACTCCGGAGAGCCTCGCCGGAGCTGCTCGCGGACGTCCACGACGAGGAGGTACGCCGCGATCGAGAGGACGATCGCCGAGAAGGCCGTCCAGAGCAGTACGTTGATGCCGTTCGGCCCGGCCCAGTACGGCGTGATCGGCCGCGCGGTCGGAGCCGCAAGCGGCCAGAGCAGGTCGGGCGCGACCGTCGGATTCGGGCCCAAGAGCGGCCTGTAGTTGTCGGCGAGGAGGTGCGAGAGGTGGGCTAACGCGAAGGGGCTGCTCAGCCGCGGGCGGTCGGTCTTCCACCGTAGAGGCCGACGAGGGCGAGGAACGGAAGCGCGACCGGAAGCGAGTGCACGAACACCCGCCCGGAAGGGAGCACGCCGAACTGGTGGGCCAGCGGCTTGTCGACGAGGTCGGGGAACTGGCTGCCCAGGAACACGACCGCCGCGAACCGCGGCGTCGGCAACCGCCGATCGCGCGCGAGGACTTACGCCAGCGCCGGGACCAGGGCGACGGTGAAGTGCTCGGACGGAAGCACACTCGGACGTGTGCTCGCGGCGACTAAACGACACCGACACGCAAACCTTATGTGCAAAAGAGTCCGTTAATGGACATAGATGAACGCTAATGAGGACAAGCTTGCCCCGGAGGTCCGCTCGATCCTCGCGGCCGCCCGGGAGCGGTCCGGCGGCGGGGCGACCGTCGACGTGGACGCGCGGTCGTTTCCCGCGGCCGTGCGGGCCGCGGAGGCGGACGGACGCGTGCCCGTCGTCGCCGAGGTGAAGCCGACGAGCCCGACGACCGAAGGCGAGCGGACCGACGACCCGGTCGCACTCGCCGAGGAGATGGTCGCGGGCGGCGCGACCGCGCTGTCGGTGCTCACGGAACCCGAGCACTTCGGCGGGTCGACCGAGAGCCTCCGGCGGATCCGGGAGGCGGTCGACGTCCCGGTGCTCCGCAAGGACTTCGTCGTCCGCGAGGCGCAACTGGACGCCGTCGCGTCCGACCTCGTCCTGCTCATCGCGCGCTTCCTCGACGAGCCGGGGACGGACTCGCTCGCGGCGCTGTACGAGGCGGCCCAAGAGCGGGGGTTCCAGCCGCTCGTGGAGGTCCACACCCGCGGGGAGCTGGAGCGCGCCCTCGACGTGGGCGCGGAGATCGTCGGCGTCAACAACCGCGATCTCGGGGAGCTGGAGGTCGACCTCGGGACGTTCGAGCGGCTCGCGCCGCACGTGCCCGAGGACGTGACGCTCCTGGCCGAAAGCGGCGTCGCGAGCGTCGAGGACGTCCGGCGGATGCGCCGCGCTGGCGCGGACGCGCTCCTGATCGGGACGGCGATTATGGACGGCGACGTCCGGGCCAACACCGAACGGCTGACGGGCGTCGAGGCCGAGAAGGGACGTAGAGGCGGCGCGACAGCGACACACACGGGATCCGATACACGATGACACAACAGTACACGGACGGGAAGTTCGAGGAGTACGGCGGCCAGTACGTGCCGGAGGCGCTGATGCCGGCGATCGAGGAGCTCACGGACGCCTACGAGCGCTACGTGCTGGAGAACGAGGACGGCTTTATGGACGAGTTCCGGCGGCGGCTGCGGGACTTCGGTGGGCGGCCGACGCCGACGCAGTACGCCGAGCGGCTCTCGGAGCGCTACGACCGCGAGGTGTACCTCAAGCGCGAGGACCTGCTCCACGGCGGCGCGCACAAGCTCAACAACGCCCTCGGGCAGGTCCTGCTGGCGAAGTACATGGGCAAAGACCGGATCATCGCCGAGACGGGCGCGGGCCAGCACGGCACCGCGACGGCGATGGCGGCCGCCCACCTGGATATGCCCTGCGAGATCTATATGGGCGAACGCGACATCAACCGCCAGCGGCCGAACGTCTTCCGGATGCGGCTCAACGGCTCGGAAGTGAATCCCGTCACGACGGGGCGCGGCACGCTCAAGGAGGCGATCTCCGAGACGATGCGCGACTGGGCGACGAACGTCGAGGACACCCACTACGTCATCGGCTCGGTCGTCGGCCCCCACCCGTTCCCGGCGATGGTGCGGGACTTCCAGGCCGTCATCTCCGAGGAGGCGCGCCGCCAGATGAGGGAACAGACCGGCGGCCTCCCCGACGCCGTGCTCGCCTGCGCCGGCGGCGGCTCGAACACGATGGGCGCGTTCGCGAACTTCGTCGACGACGAGGGCGTCGAACTCTACGCCGTCGAGGCCGGCGGCTCCAGCCTCGATGTCGACGAGGAGGCGGGCGTCGCGCCCAACTCCGCGTCGCTGTCGACGGGCGAGGAGGGCGTCCTCCACGGCGCCCGCACGAAAGTCCTCCAGGACTCCGACGGCCAGATCATGGAGAGCCACTCCGTCTCGGCCGGCCTCGACTACGCGGGCGTCGGGCCCGAGCTCGCGCGGCTCGTCGACGACGGCCGCGTCGAAGCGGTCAACGTCGACGACGACAGCGCCCTGGAGGGCTTCCACCGGCTCTCCCAGACGGAGGGGATCATCCCCGCGCTGGAGACGGCCCACGCGTTCGGCTACCTCGAAGAGCATTACGAGGAACTCGGCGAGACCGTCGTCGTGAACGTCTCCGGCCGCGGCGACAAGGACCTAGAGACCGTGATCGAGGAGACCGAAAAGCGCGACATCGAGGGCGCGCCGTCGATGGCGGAGTTCTCGGGGGGGATCTGAGATGGCCGATCACGCCAATTCCGACCTCTCCGAGGCCTTCGCCGACGGCCCCGCCTTCGTCCCCTACCTGGCCGCGGGCGACCCCGACTACGACGCCTCGCTCGAATACGTCGAGGCGCTGGCGCGCGGCGGCGCCGACGTGATCGAACTCGGGCTCCCGTTCTCCGAGCCGATCGCGGAGGGCCCGACGATCCAGAGCGCGGTCGTGCGGGCGCTCGAAGGCGGGATGACGCCCGACCGCTTCTTCCAGTTCGTCGAGGACCTGGACGTGGACGTGCCGCTGGTCTGTATGACCTACTACAACCTCATCTACCAGTACGGCTCCGAGCAAGGTCCGCGCCCGTTCGTCGAGCGCGCGGCCGAGGTCGGCCTCTCGGGCTTCGTCGTCCCCGACCTCCCCGCCGAGGAGGCGGACCCCCTGCGCGAGGCCTGCGACGAGTTCGGGCTCGATCTGGTGTTCATCGTCGCGCCGACGACCCGCGGCGAGCGCCTCGACCGGATTATGTCACAGGTGTCGGGCTACGTCTACGTCCAGGCGCGCCTCGGCGTCACGGGCGCGAAGGACGACGTCTCCGGCCAGACCGAAGCGAGCCTCGCGCGCCTCTCGGAGTACGACGTCCCCAAGGCGGTCGGCTTCGGGATCAAGACCGGCGAGCACGCCGAGCGGATCGTCTCGGCGGGCGCCGACGGCATCATCGTCGGGAGCGCGCTCGTCGACATCGTCGCCGAGGGGACCGAACACGACGATCCGGTCGACGAGATCGCCGACCGACTGGAGGCGAAGGCGCGGGAGCTGAAGGAGGGCGCCCTGCGCGGATACGAACAACGTGTGCCCCAAGCGGAACGCACATAACCGACGGTTGCCACAGCCTCACACACGATGAACACAGGAGTCTCCGCGCGACTCGAACGCATCTCGACAGGGGGGCGATACCTCGTCGTCCCGATGGACCACGGCATCACGCTCGGCCCCGTAAAGGGCCTCGTCGACCTCGAATCGACCGTCGGCGCGATCACCCGCGGCGGCGCCGACGCCGTCCTCACCCAGAAGGGCGTCGCCCCGCGCGTCCACCCGAACAAGAACGGCAAGGGCTACATCGTCCACCTCAACGGCTCGACCGCGATCGGCCCGGACTCGAACGACAAGCGCCAGACTGGGACCGTAGAGGAGGCGCTCCGGGCCGGCGCCGACGCCGTCTCGTTCCACATCAACGTCGGCAGCGACCACGAGCCCGACCAGCTCACGCAGCTCAGCGAGGTGACGGAGACAGCCCACCGGCTCGGCGTCCCCGTCCTCGCGATGAGCTACGCGCGCGGCCCCGGCGTCGACGAACACGACGCCGAGAGCCTCGCCCACGCCGTCCGCATCGCCGAGGAACTCGGCGCCGACGTCGTCAAGACCGCCTACTCCGGCGGCGCCGACTCCTTCGAGCGGGTCTGTGAGGCCACCCGGCTCCCGGTCGTCATCGCCGGCGGGAGCCGCGGCACCGACCGCGAGACCGCCGAGATGGTCCGCGGCGCGATGGACGCGGGCGCCGCGGGCGTCTCGATGGGCCGGTCGATCTTTCAGCACGACGACCCCGAGGCGATCACCCGGACCGTCAGCGCGATCATCCACGACGACGCCGACGTCGACGAGGCCGTCGAGGCCGGCGGGCTGGGCCTCGAAGCGTAGCGCGTAACGCGCGAAACCGAACGCCGCAGCCGCGGACGGACAGTCGGGCCGGAGCCCGCGCGTTTATGACCGTGGCGGGCCAACTCACGCCTATGCCTACGACGCTCGAAGTTCGCTGCACCGACGACGAGTGCGAGATGGATATGTTCGAGCTCCACTACACAACGTTTTCTTACTGAGTAAGTGTTACACGAAATAAAACCGTGTTGTGTCTATAAGATGTCATAAATTTACAAAAGAAACGCGGCAGAGAGACAACAGATAGCAGAATCTGATACCCGACTCTGGTCAGTCTTTGACTCTACCGATATAAATTAAGAAATTGAGGTGTTGTTACTCTGAGTCCTCAGAGTCTAGCACTTCGTCTCTGTAGGCTTCCAGATCTTCCTCGTCTAGTTCCATCCATTCCATCAGGTCTATACTATCACCCTTGAACAGGTGCGTAGCGACGTGAGGCACCATCTCCGCGAAGAATTTGTCTATGTCGTCGACTCCCTCCCGGAGTTGACCTCCCCGAGAGCAGAGTCGATAGGCCTCACGTTGGGTTTCCTCCGAAGAGTCGAACTCGACGTAGGTTTTTGATCCGTCGTTGCTATCATCGTTGCTTAGGTGCTTGCTAGCTCCCATAGTTGGACCTGCTCGCGGTATTGCGATTTTTGCTATCGCGAGCAAAAGCGCTCTCGCGTCGAATTATTATAAAGATCTTGCTAAATCATCAAAGGCAAAGTCGACGAAGAAAACATATATTTCAAATAAAAAAGCGCGACAGAAAACGGGAAGAGCGCTCTTTTGCACGTCCTCCGGTGGGAGGACAAATGGCTTCTCGAAATCTGTGAAATTATTTCAGAAATCAACTGCTGTCATCATTGAGTGTGACGGAGCAGGACTACTCGCGTTAAATCATTATATCCTACTGTCAGGCCTGCTGAAGATGACGACAAGCTTTCTTGAGGACCGCGTCTGGACGCAGCCGGTGTGCTTCACATAACGTTCTTCCTCTGTGCGCTGCTCCGGGGTGTTCGGGGCTGTCGCCTCCGCTCTTATTACGTGGGAGCTGTCGACAGGTCTCCTCGAAATATTTGGATGAATTGTAGATAGGAGTCGACTCCCTCTATATCCTCGTTATTAACAAGCGTGGCAGAGCCTGTGCGTAACCGTTGTACTACAAATCCACATTTAGGTCAGCCAACGACGAAACTACCAAGCCAATCAGAATAATGACGACGATAGCAAGGAGAACTGACGAAAAACGGCTTAGACCATCTAAACTCAGGGCTAAATCAATGATTGCAACGAACGCAAGAACGGCAGTAAGAGTTGAGATTGACTGATTTATTTTAGCCTGGCTTGCTGCTTGCTCGTGATCCCGAGCTACCTCAAATCCCTTTTTAGTGAGTTGGAAGAATTCCTCGCCGTGATCCTCAATAAGATCGTTACGCTGAAGAAATCTAAATGCGTCTCGGGCTTCTTCTGCGCTTAAATCGGTGTTTTGGACCAGCGGGTGATCCCCTTGAAGTTCGGGCTCAGTCAGTTTGTAATATTCACGTTTCTGATCGTGGGTATAAATGAAATGAAGTAGTTTGGCCCAGTTCTGCCTCATAGATCCTACCCGATCATTTGCGTGTGACCACATTTAATTGTAGCAGGTGTCCGATTTGAGTCAGATCTCTATTCTCAGCTTCACGTGATCCTCTCGCATCTGACGTTTTATTAACAAGGGCGGATAGAGACTGAATATGCCAACAAAGAAACAGGCTGGTGGCGGGATCATCGCGCTGCTGGTAATCATTATCGTAGTGGGGCTCGCTTTTGAAGTTCCAGCAGCATCTGAGCTGGCAGTAATGAGCTTTGAACTCGCTGGACTCCCCGTTACTCCACCGATTGGGATGGCACCTGATCTTGGTGAGTTAGCCGCACGAACCGGAATAAAAGGTACTATTGGTCAGGTTGCTCTTTCCGCTGTCGCTATCGTGGCGGGACTGAAAGTACTGGAATAGAGTTGTTCGAAGTATGTACGAGGATACGCCCAACAAGGAGGAAATCGACTGGTTGGCTGAGAGAATGCGAGAAATATACGATTATGACCGGTTGAAAGATTGTGATATTGATTACCTCTACAATCGGGAGTTTGGAGTGGAGGCGCAGTCTCTTATATTCGAGGCGATGTTTCCAGACGAGCAGAGCAGCATCCAAGGAGAGCTACGTGCAGTGATGATGGATGACAAGAGGGCCGAAAGAGAAGCACTAACTGAGGCGGAAAAAATTCGACTGGAATTATTAAAGAAAGAGATAGAAGTAGAAATTCACCGCGCTTTCGGACATAGAAAGGAGTTACGTCGAGAGGATAGGAACAAACTCGCCAATTCTATTTCAGACGCGCTCGGCTCTCTTGCATCGCTGTTTCCTTGGGGCTAAGGATTCTCAAGGAATGCCCGCTGCCCTTGCTTGGCTGCTTCTGTATTCGAGAAACCACGGTTCCTGGAATATTCATTGTAGATCGGTTTTGAATTATTAACAATACTACCTTTATAACCCCTCATTACAAATCAAACCTCATATATGGTTAAAAATTTTAGCGAATTAGAGGAATCTATCCATATCGCAGTAGACTCCCTCTCCGGCGCAACGACTAGTCGAACAGGTCCGTTCATTTCGGGCTACATCTCGTTGGAAGGCCCGGAGTTCCCTAACGAACTCTTCCGCCAGTACAACCAGATGTTGGCCCGTGTGGACTCCTCTCTGACGGTCTCTAATGACGAACACATCCGCAAGCAGATCTGGTTTCTGAAGGAAGTGGGAGTACTGGAGGAAGTGACTACAGAGGTCTTGGCACTTGATCCGAATGTGGACAGGGACGAGTTCGACAAGAGGTACTACGATACGACGAGCGAGGTGGATATGAGTTGGCTGAACTCGGATCCTGAGAGCATCGCTCTCGCATTAGCCGGACGAGAGGGAAGCAATGGATTATTCGAGGCTATCGGGCAGCCCTCTCCTGCGGATATCCCTCCCGAGATCCTGAACCCGCAGCAGGTGTACTACGAGCAGAACAGCCCAGATTCAGCCTACTTGGAGGGATAGCTATGCAGTATGAAGAGTACTCCGAGAAAGCCAAACAGCGGTACGCAGAGGCAACCCTGAAAGATCGAAAATCGTGTCTCCGATTGTTCGATGTCTATCTCGCAGGATCCCACACGGACGGGATGAGTGGGAAAGATGCCGTGCAACGCTTCCGAGATCTGAAGCGCACAGCCAGAGCCAGCTACCAGTTCTCCGAGTACGAACCAGAGTCATTCGAGCAGCTGACGGAGTTCATCAGTTTGCTTTTTGAGCTGGATCTCAGCCGAGAGATGATTCGGCATTACTTCGACTCTATACAGTCCTATTGCGACGAGATGAATCTGGAGTGGTTCTCCGAGAGGGAGTTCCGAAAGTACCGGGAGAGACGGTTCAAAAACTCTGACAGCGCGACTGTCTACGGACTAGCCGCTGACGACAGGAACGTATATCGGCTCAGTGAGGTAGAAACGATACTCGAGTATTCAGAGTCTCCGTATCGGGAGTTCTTCGCTATCCAATATCTACACTGTCGGAGACCTGGCGAGGTACTCTTACTGGAATCCTCCGATGTGAGATTGGAAGACGGCCTCGTGTGGTATCACATCCTCAAGCAGCAACGTGGAGAAGATAACCGAGAATACGTGCAACTCCGAGATGATGGAGAAAGAGATATCCTGAGAGGTCTAACCCAGAACCAGGAGGGGAAGCTGTTTGATCTCACCCTGAATGAGATTCGAGATGAACTCAGAAAGATTCAGCAAGATCACGATATCCCACAGCTCAAGCTCAAGGACTTCCGCCATACCCGAGTGAGTCATCTAAAAGCCGCTGGATGGAGTGACGTAAGGATTAGAGACGAATACACTAAGCACAAGCACCTGAGTACGCTTCAGGACAAGTATATGAGCTACGTTCCAGAGGAGATCTCCGAACAAGATATCTGGAACGTGCTAGCTTGGAGTTCACCTAGAGAGGTTGAGCGCTCTACTGATACTGATGCCATATAACGGGTAATAAGCAGGTATGGGCTATGAACTTCGGTGTAGTGCTGATGTTTATTGATGTTGCCCAAACGGTACTGATGGGGACAACCGGTTCTACACATTAGCAGACAGTGTAGCCTACATTATCGGAATAGATTCTCCAGAATCACGGGGGCAAATTGCTGTCGTACTCCGGCAGGCACTGCTACATATCCGGGTTTCATCACGTGCCCACGTGGGGCAGTCATATTAGAAACCTCTGTGTTTAGAGCCACCTGTTCGAGCAACGAATCGAGCAGATGTAACAGATCGAAGGAGGACGTACTCCAATATTCGATATCTGGATCGTGGGGCATCTCGATGACTTTGGGGAGGACTATCCTAATCAAATGAAGCGTCTCTACAATTCGTTTATCAAGGAGAACCTACACGGACCCTATTGAGTACCAGACGATGCTACGCTATATCCGACTGTTGGCTATTGAGCGAGAGGGAATCTTGATCGAATCCGATCCCTCAAATCATACAGTCCAACAGCAGACTGAAGACTCTTAGTTTCCGAAAACTACTATTCCGTAGAAGATGAGTTCTCTACTGAGTGGTTAGACCAAGAGCCAGCAGAAACAGCGGTGGTAGAAGACCTGAGGGAACCCGTTCCTAGTGGATTGTTAGATCCCTGGTCTGATTAGTTGGACCCACATCTCTGCGTTCAACACGGAGGGCACGCGCAAGGCAGTGGATCGGATTATCGAGGCCATCGCCGGAAGCATCGACCGGCTTCTTGACCAAAAAGTTTGACTCTGAGCCGTTGATGAAAACCGTACGAGCCTCTGTTGTCTCACTGACGAAGGATTGCTACCGTATTCATCTAGCCATATCTATCTTTGTCAGAGGGTTTCAGTAAATCCAATTAACTTTATTAATAAGCCGTCACTCTCAGCGACTTAGTGACCTCAGACGATCTTCTCGAGAGTGATTTAGATAGGCCAGATATCGCTCAAGAACTAGTCGACCGTCTCGGTGGGAATGTGCAATGGTATAGTCATATCGATATTGAAGGGAGAGACGAAGCTCTTCATATCCATCTAAAGCCCCCACTGCCGCAGAAAAACAGACTCTACCTTTACAACATTGTTCCATCCGGTAGAGAAGACGAGTACAAACTGAATGCTAGGCTTCCTCCGATTGAAGACAAGGGGAATGAGGAAGACGATGACGATGACGAGGGGGATGATGACTCAAGAAGATACGCCCCGGATCGATCGGACGACTACCTCGTTCTCGTAGGAGGCTACCACGAGCAATACGATATCTGGGCCTTCTGGGATGATAGCCTGAAGGACACTTACTCATCAAATCCTCCTCTTCAGATAAAGAAAGAAACAGTGGAGAAAGCTGCCTCAAACGGCTTCGCCATACAGGAAAGAGATAGAGCCGGTCACGGAGGGGAGACCGTAGTTGCAGTAGGACGCAATTCTGTAGACGAGGCTATTGATCTTCGAGGCAGGTTTACACGCAATCGACGGATACTGAACGAATATCTTCACGAGGACTGGCGTGAGAGCGGTTCGAGAGCCCAGGTCGTGGAACGGATCACCGACATCGTGTTGGAAGACACTGACTCAGACCGTCCAATGAGCGAACGGCGGAAAGATGCCGTTCGAAAGGTTGCGAACGAAAGAAGAATTGCTCCTGACACTGTAGAGAAGAAACTGAAAGGTGAACTTTTCCCCGAAGAGCTGCCCGGGAAAGATGGCTACATATCCACGCAGTTCGACCCTCTTCTTAGGAAAGTAGAGGACGCGGTCAGGACAGAAAGAGAGATCATTGAAAACGATTTGTTGAGATACATCGACTCGGTTTCCTCAGAAATCGGCATTCAGGTCGTTTCTCTGCCCCCGGAAGACTGGATTGTCAGTTGTTATTACAACTCTATTCCCTTTACTGATGAAGGAGAAACAATCCCGGAGGGTGATGTCATAGTTTTCCATCTTAACGACAGTTCTGACGTTCTTGGCTCCGACGACTACGAAACCGGATTAATCGGCGGAGCAATTGCTGGGACAACGCGTGAAAAAGACGACAAAGAGGACCGCTGGTATCAAGAGCACGAAGATGAAAAAACCTATTCGTACATCACCGAATTCCGACGTGTCTTCTACTGCGGAAAACCCGGAAGCCTCGATTTGAAAACCAAGATTGACGGAAAAGATTCGTCCGACATCAAAGAGGAAACTTACTACCTGACGGAGAATCTGTTTGCCGAGGAGAGAGGTGACGAAATACTCGGTATCGACTTCCCTCCCAGTCAGAGAATCCAGGAACTCGTACGGGGCAGTAAACCTTCTGACCTAGAGCCTGCGCGGGAACTGGTACAGCAACTGGCAAAATCTATCTCTGAGGCACCTAGTGTAAACATCTTCGCGGATTACGACGGCAAGTTAGGCGATGAAATGTTCAAAGGTCTCCATCTACCAGGTCAGAAAAAGGATATCAAGGCACAGGTCAACTCCGCTCTCCGCACCGGAAAACACATTATCTTCACTGGGCCCCCCGGGACTGGTAAGACTGAGATAGCCTCAAACATAGCCGAGATTCTTGAAAACCAGCAGCCGTGGCAGTTTTCCGGCTCTCAGATCACTACTGCCACCTCTGATTGGTCTACATTTGACACGCTCGGGGGCTATATGCCAGAGGAGGATACGGACGGAAGCGATCAGTTATTCTTTACATCCGGGATCCTTCTGAATCGGCTGAAGAAGGACCAGACGCTAGAGCAAAGAAACGAGCCAATTGTAATCGACGAGCTGAATCGGTCGAATATCGACGAAGCGTTCGGCCAGCTCTTTACTGTTCTCTCCGGAGAGTCTGTACAGCTCCAATATACGCGTAACGGCGAAGAGCTTGAAATCGTCACCGCCGACTCTCTGGAAGGTTTGCCCAAGGAGAATCAGTACGTAGTGCCAGAGTCGTGGCGTATCCTAGCCACGATGAACACTTTCGATAAAAATTCGCTGTATGAGATGAGCTACGCGTTTATGCGACGTTTCTCCTTCATCTCGGTAAACGATCCGTTCCAGGAAGGCACCTACGAAACTGACGATGAACTGAACGACCTTATCGAGGGCTACGAACAGTATTGGAATACTGACTCTACTAGACCGCAAAGGATCGCTGTGGCCACTGTCTGGAAGCATACAAACAAAGCTATAGACAGTCGTGCCATTGGCCCAGCGATCGTGAAGGATATGTTGGACGGTGTAACTGAGATGACCTCCGACGGTCTGAACAGAGATCAGGCTTTGACCAGCGTCATTCTGAACTACATATTCCCCCAATTCGAAGGCGTGCGCGGCCGAGAAGCGGTCATCAAATCGATAATCGAGAACAGCGAAGTCGACGAAGGCAAAATCAGGAAGGCTGCGAAGGACCGATTGAACATCGAGTTTGATGACGAGAATGATTGATAACGACGATATTATTGAACAGCTCGGACAGGATATCTTCGCCTACGTGATGAGCGGCTCACGGGCTGAGACAGAGATTGCCCGTAGGATCAAGCCGGAGGAACTTAGCGACCGCTTCCTCGACTATCAGCGTCTTCTAGATCTCCACTTCATACTCCGTCCGGAAGTTGTCAACTTCGTTAAGGAGTTACCTCAGCGCCTTCGCAGCATCAAAACGTCAACAAAGGTCAAGACGAAAGTTCAGCACGGCGGAATCGAAGGTAGGATAAACTGGGGTTCAACGATCAAACACAGATATTCTCGAAACCCAGCAGACAGATCGGTTTTCGTCTGCGACAATAAGACGGTAAACTACGATATCCCGGAGAACGTCGTTCTCAAACACCTTGTCGCCCTCATACATCAGTGTCTTCAGGACTCGAAGAGATTCCTGAAAAACGACTATACGTGGAATGAGGAGTCTTGGAAAGGCGAAGACGAACTGATAGAGGAACTGGAAAGAATCTTTGAGCGGAACGTTCACGTCGATCGGATTCGGTTCCCTGAGAGTTACGAGCCAACAGAGCGGATGCTTGTCTCGGCAGAATCCTCACGGCAGCCACTCTACTTCGAAGCTGCTGACCTCGTGAAGAGAAGACGGAGAATTCAGGAAGGAGATCCAGACGAAATAGAAGACCTTCTCCGAAAAACCGCCATTACACCCGATGACGAGTCCACACTGTTCGAGCTGTACGTTCTTTTCAGATTTATCAGAGTCCTTGAAAATATGCGGGACGATTCGGTAACTCTCGAAACTATAGAGCGTGATAAAAACGAGATAGCACGCTTCGATGGAAATCCCGAAATGGTTCTCTATCACAACACATCTGCTGCAGATCGAGATATTTCCTTCGACATCGACGAGTCTTTCGGGGACTCAAATGATCTCTCCCGAAGTGACAGAGTCCAGAAAGTGGCTAAAACCTTCACGGACAATTACTTCGAAGAAGGATACGAGAACTATACTGGACGACCCGACACGCTCGTATTAGAGATAAAGAATACCGAGAGGAACGAGTACGAATATCTCATAGCTGAAGTGAAGGATAGCACTAGCAAGTCAACTATAAGGAGAGGTATTCGGGAAACGCTAGAGTACCTTGCCTTCCTCCAAGTCAAAGATCCAGATACGAAGACTAAGCAGTACGCACACGACAATACTGAGGACGATATATTCGGCTCAAAATGCAAGGGTCTCCTCGCCATCCGCGATCTCGATACAAAAACGCAGGACTTCGAGGAACAGTCTTCTGAGATGAAGGTGCTCCAGGCGTCAGAACTTGAGGATGATCTTCCGAAGATGATCAGAGAAGCGTTCGGTAGCCTTAGTTAGTCGTAGGAGCCGCTAAGAGTCTGCTGTTCGCCTTCCTGGAATTTTCCGGTTTCGTTCAGGTCGTAGTTCATCACGAGACGTTCGGTGGCCTCGGTCGACCGACTATCGTTGTCGTGTTGCTTATTCATAAACTGGGATCGGCCTTTTTCGACGACGAAGTAATCTTCCAACCGCTCGGGAAGCCGCTGATATGAGACTGCCCAGTTGCCCTCGGTTTCCTCCAGCACATCAACGAGACGTTCGTGATCGAATTCGCCGTGCCTGTACAGGTCGTCACCCTCATCCATATAGGGCGGATCGCAGTAGAAGAACGTATCTTCGCTATCGTAACGAGTAATCAGCTCTTCGAAGTCCAATTTCTCAATTTGAACATCCCGGAATCTTTCAGCGAACTTGTGCAGTTTCTCTGTCGCGTTCCGAAGTTTACGGGCCTTATTTCTCTGATGCGCTCCTGCGAAGCCCGAGGGTGTCCGGTACTTCGAGGCGTACTGCGAGTATCGAAGGTAGAAGAACCGGCCCGCGCGTTCGATTGGATCGTCCGGTCGCTCACCAGAATAAAACTCCTCCTTGAACTCTTGATGCTGCTCACGGGCGTACGGGACCTTGTTGAGCCATTCGATGAGTTCGTCCTCTCGCTCCCGCAACACACGGAAGAACTGGACGAGATCGCCATCCAGATCGTTATATACCTCAGTATGGCTCGGTTCCTTCGTTAAGAGAACAGCTGCGCCACCACCGAAGACCTCGACGTAGCATTTGTGCGGCGGGAAATGTTCGATAATCCACGGGGCGAGATACGCTTTCCCCCCAGGATACGGAAACACCGACTCAGGCATATGACCCAGTTATCGTTGGCTGGTGCATATAGTCTTTTCATTTAATCAGCCTTGCTCGATACTGATGAATCGAATAAACCTGATTGTGTCCTCCATTACAGGTCGTGATTTAGTGGTATAGAGTATGTTTCCGCAGGTGTTCTTGAGGATGCTATGATCCAGCGTACCAAGTCAACCGAGCAGACCTGACCCTTACCAATGCATGACAGTAACCGAGAATTACTTACTCAACTTCCTTCCCTGCTACCCCATCGTCGCTGGTTCCCCCTTTGGATCGGGTACTTCCAGCATCGCATTCAGGCAGACGAAATCAGCCATCACTTCAAATACGTTGCCGAACGAGCGGACCTTGATTTCGACATCGAAGAACTGGTATAACACCTTCGTCCACTCAAACCAAGTTAGTATCAGATTTTCCCTTTATACCACGATAATCTTTCACCGATATACATTCCTTCAGTGGGAGTCTCAATGGTGACTTCGCTCTCTTCAATCAGCGGTAGTAATTCCTCGTAGTAGTCCTTCCCGGCGTGTAGAACGAGCGTTACGTCTTCGGAGAGTAGACTTTGTTCCTCTAATTGCTCCGCTACCTTTTCAGACCATTCTTGCTTCGTAGCCTTTCCCGCTCCACTGAGCGTCTCATCATATGGCTCAACTGGATCCCCATCGGGATCAAGCAACCCGTATTTGGCTGAAAGGATCCACCAGTCGTCGTGATGCTGCTCAGCATAAGCACGCATCTTCTTGAAATAATCAGAGGTGTAGAGCTCCTTGGGAGTAGCCGGTTCATCTCGCTTGGTTTTGACGCAGCTGACGAGTCCGATCTCTCTGCTCATACTGAAGATTGTAGTTGAGAAAGCATTTAGTTGCAATCCTGGATTGCTACTGATATGAATCAAGACAGGATCGACTCAGTGGCTAGCTCTATCTCCGCTCTCGGCTACGAGGGAATTATTCTCTTCGACGAAGAAGAACCGGAATACCAGACCTTCACAGCTCTTAGCAGCGAGTTAGGAGATGAACCTCATCGTTCTCTTCTTGGTATCTGTGCGGGGACGGCTGATTATCAGCTCGCAGGGGATGCTCAACGTTTCTGGAACGAGTTGGAGCAAGTAGCGCTATCCCACGGACAACTCGACTCTACAACAGATGTCAAAGAAATTCTCGGGGACTTTATGGAAGTCTCCGTGAACGCCAGGCTCAACCAGCAAAAGCGAACTCGGCTCATCAAGCTCTTTGACAACGACTTTTCTGACTGGTTCATCGAGAACTACGACGAGGTCCAGCCCCTGACCGTGTGGGAGAACCTTGCTGAGGCTCTCGATAATCCGATGAAACGAAAGACGATTGTCTTCGCTATGAAGGTCTACGATATCATCCATCTCATTGAGAACGACACCTATCTCAATTTCCCTGAGGATATCCCGATCCCCTGTGACCTACAGGTCGAAAGAGTCGCTCGTACTTCTGGAATCACTGACTCGGAAGAGGAAAACGAGGTGATGAGTGCTTGGGCAGAGGTTGCTTCGCAGGTCAGTGAGGATCTTGGAAGACCGATCTCACTACTTCGGATAGACAGTATCGTGTGGCAGAGCGGGCAGATCATCGGAGAGTATGAGCCGAATCAAGACGCTGCCCGAGAAGCACTCAGAGGGTATTTTGATCAGATTGGTCTTGACGAGAAACAAGCTGGAAAGTTAGCAGAAGAACTTACGACCGAGATGTGAGTAGCGAGAGCAAGCGGAGAACCGTGTTTATCGTGGATTACCCCTACCCTCCGAATATTTGCGATTCAATACTGGATATCTGAATCTGAAATATCACCGTTCACCGCCTATATCGGCGGATTTTTCACCGGAATCACGGTGTATCCCCACGGCCTGGGCATTGATGATGATCCGAAATTTCTGCTACTACAGTAGATATTTCTACTTTCACTCTGGTTAGGGATCCTTTTTGTCTTATCAGGTGTATCAGGGGTAACAAGGGAGTCAGCGATTGTCACACGTTCAGGCTCCCTATCCCCCTATGTCCGTTCAGCGATCCCCACTCGGCAACTGCCCGTTCTGTGGTGAGGAGATACCACACAGTAACATTCTCATCGAGTATGAGGGTGGGCTCTTCGCAGAGTGTCCAGAGTGCGGGGTTCCAGTTGAACCAGAGTAGGGTTATCAGATCACGACTGAACTACCTCTATGCCAATCAGAATTATCACAAACCCAATCGAGAATAATCTCATATGCTCAAAGGGCTTCCTGACCGGCCACTCTCTCACCCTGAGGTAGCATCGCTCAATCAGTCGGACTCGATTGGGTTTGTATTTCCTGCTACGCCTCACAGTATTCAAGACGACGAAGATAGCGAGGGGAAAATATATGATCTGCTCATTACGTCAGGAGAGACTGTTTCAGCAGTCGTCTACGATGAGAGTGAAAGTTGGAAAATCGTTACTCGGACTTCTCCTGACAGTCCGAAAGAAGCGGCAGTCAACGACGTGATTGAGTACCGAGGCTACGATATTGAAGATGAGGAGAAGGTGCTCAGGTTCGTGACTGAGCTATACGAAGCAATGGATGAGTTGAAAGAGAACGAGTAGGATATTCTCTCCCAAGATTGACCGTGGGCTTTTGATCTGTGGTGAGTAAACCTGCGGTATGACATTCAGCGCGAGTTGGCACAATCTCCTCGAAAACGCAGAAGAGTTGCCAACGGACGCTACCCTTCTCACTCCACTTTCTCGGAAGCCGTTCCGAATCACAGACGTCCAGGAACACCGCATTCTCATCGAGTACCGGGAAGAAGACGGAACTGTCCCACTCCAACGAGAGCAGTTTGAGACGCTATACGACCACGTCACCGAAGGATGGGGTGGCTTTGATCTTGACAATCTTCCGCCAGATGCTGAACCCTATGCGACTGTCCTGAGTCTCCACCCTCGATTCGAGATTGACGACCGAGAGGGGATGCTCTCCGAAAGTCAATCACCAACGAGCTCTCCATTAGTCGATGCTCACGAAGTGGATAGCGAAGAGGACGAACGAGAAGAACCTGACATATCCGTCTACTCTGATGCTCTCCTCCTTATCGACGAGCTCGAACGCAACGATCCCACTGATCTTGAAGAGATGGATACTCCCTCGCTGGTGAATCTCTATACGCTCCTCTCAGACGTGCAACGGAACGCTAATGATCTCCGTCAAGACGTGAGGAGTATCCTACTGGACCGACTTCATCACGATCAGCCGGTCTCCGGTCAGTATGGCTCTGTGCAGCGCACGTCTCGACGGAACCGGTCGCTGAAAGATGACGAGGAGGTTCTTGAGATACTCGCAGAAGCCGGTATCGACCGTGAGCGAGTAACCAGTGTAGACGCCAGCAAAGTAGACGACGCTCTCGAAGTTGTGGAACTCAGCGAACGTGACGTGTATAAAATTGAAGAGAGTGAGTATGTGAGGAAAGCAGAGGTAGACGAAGAGAACAAAGAAACTCGCCTGCAAGGACTCAAAGATCAATTAGCTGCTACTGACGAAGATACAGAGGAACTACAGGAAGAAATAGAGGAACTAGAACAACGAATAGACGATCTCACCAGTTTCGACTCTGCGTCATCTTTCCATACGAAATCAGAAGGCGATCTATAACGGCTAATCGCTCAATGTAGGGTGTGTACGTAGCACTAACTCGTTGGTAATCGGTCGAGGACACTTTTTGAGGTGTGTTTCAGAGACTCACGTTGCTAGAAAGCCTATTACTGCCTTCAGTGATCATAAATACGGCCATAACCCGCCACGCAAGTGCCATATCGATGAAGGCAGGAATTGTGAACGTCGTGATGACGAGCGCAACCGCCCCGAGGACTTCGAAAACTCCAACGGCAACAGCTACCCTACTCATTAGTACAGATGCTGTTATAGATCCGTTCAGTAGAGTATATTGGTGATTGTGCACGCGGCTTCTCAAGGTTGCTTCACTGAAAGAGAAGTGAAATCAATAGTAGCGAACCGGTCAGTACAGGGACTCTATTCAGAGTCCGACAACGAGGATAAAAACGAAACTACCTGATGTCACCATCATCACCCCGGCCATAATTTTCCAGAGCCATACTTTCCAATCAGGGATACTCCCCGGTTGGATCCTTCCTGGTGAACGAAACCGGAGTACGGCACGAGTCCGAACTAACGTGATTGAACTTATAAAAAATGCGAATAGACCACTCAGTAGATAGATGGGGTTCACCATCTTGTTGAGACCAATATACAGATAGTCGTATAAAACCACCTCTGAGGATTCTCACTGTTACATTCGCAAGCGCGCTCTGATGGCTGAATCAGATTCAACGGTGAGGAAAGAAACCTTGCGAATAGTTCTAAGAAACTCTCTCGCCTGATTTCCTTACTTGTTCGCTGCTGCTTCTGACATAGTCGGCGTGGAAGACGGGACTATATCAGTCTCAGAATTATCGGTACTTTCCCTCAGTTCCTCACTCTTACGATGAATGAGATGCCTGAGTCAGATTCTATCCAAGTAGATCTTATCTGAGAGGGCAACAGCACGCATATTTTTACCTAGCGACTGTAAAATCCACATTATCGGTGACAACCCCATCATTCGTACAGTGATACCGTATTGGAGTGTAGATCAGGGTGGCTAATGGGTAGTGTCGACGAGTCCACACGGACCACCGTGGGGGGGAGACATACGCCAGTTAGAATCCGATCATAGCACGAATGGCCGCAACTTCCCGAGATCACCGTGCTCTCCTGTCCCCCCACGGCCCACACGTAGCAGTCAGATTAGATCAACTGGCCCACGTGACGTGTAGCTCAGTAGAGCATCCACATTTCATCCGTATCCTAATCGCGGGAATGTCGCCAAGGAGGGGTATGAAGCGTACTACTCCGCTTCTAGTCCTAACTTCAGCTTGAACGCAGTATGTGATGGGAGATAGCCAGGATGCTGAACGATATAGTCTCTCAATTCAACCGGAGAAATCCATCGAATATCTTCAGGCAAATCGCCGCTTAGCGCTTCATATTGGTGGAGATATACAATCCCTGTACTCGCTAATTCACGGTATTCATCCACCTCTACAGTTGCATTGCCTGATTTGACTTGTACGTACCCAGCCTGCGGTTTGCTATTCTTGACTCGCCGGAGAATGCACTCGATTCCAGGCTGTGCTCGTGAGGTGGACGATTTCACAATGTGCCAGCCATCGGACTGTAAGTAATCCAGAACAAGATCTTCTGTTTCGACAGGATCCAACAAATCGAACACTTCAGATACCGCGCTTGCCTCAACAATCGTGCTAAGTTCACTGAGGTCAACGATGTCTGTCACCTCGGACGGTCCATTTTGGAAAAGCTCTCGCACGTAGCGTTTGGCACTCTCTGACTTTCCTCCAGAAGGACGTGCCATTGTTAGAATTCTTGGTGCTGAGAAGTAGCGTTTCACATACCCCGGAATAAGAGTAGGTTCAATTACCTCCCAATCCGCTATCCGATAGTTGTGTATATCGTTTCGTGTCCACTCGTCAGCTTCGTGCTCACTAACCGGATGCTGCTTCCAGTCAGATTTTACCTGACAAAGGGCATACTCACTACCTTCGCTGACCCAGACATA
This sequence comes from Halobellus sp. EA9, assembly GCF_051195055.1. Lineage (NCBI taxonomy): Archaea > Methanobacteriati > Methanobacteriota > Halobacteria > Halobacteriales > Haloferacaceae > Halobellus > Halobellus sp. EA9. The sequence goes on from NZ_JBNTJW010000001.1 coordinate 527,942, forward strand.
GTCTCCTACGGTAACGTCTTGAAGCATCGCCCGGATGGAAGACCGCACGTTTCCATACTGATCCGTGTTACCTTTCGATCTGTGCTGTTCAAGCGCAGCCTCAACTGAGTCGTATCGCTCTGAAAGCCCCCATCCGGTCCCAATAATGGGCGGTGATTGGTTTTTACAGAACTCGTAAGGTGTCGCTGCTTCTTCAGCACTATTCGGCTGGATCTTTAGCGCCCAGACTGTCAGCGTATCCGTCATAGTTCGGGAATATCGCTAGCGGTCGGATGATCTGGACCATCCCACGACTCTACTGTTCTCCCATCAGCGTCATATATCGTGAGCGATTCTCCTCGCCCTATCGCAGTAACTGGTAAGCCGTCTAAATCGTCGAACTCACCAAGTTTATTGAAAAAGCCTGAATCTGTGGGAGCCTTCCACTCGTCGAACTTGACCGCGCTGTACTGTTTCCTGTCGGGTGCGAGATCGTCTCGACTTGGAGGAGCGGGCATTATATTCACTATTCAATTAGCCAAGGTCATAATTACTCTTGACCTCAGTAAGTTTTTGAACACCACTGAGAAGCTATATCCTGTATGTCTGGTACTGTTAATTCTGAGTATTTCGACATCAATTACATTCTCCTCGCTGCCGTTCCTATTCTTCTCGCTGCGATCCACTTTCTTACTCCCGGTACCTTCCAGCAAGCACTCGCTTTCGACCACACACGGTTCAAGGGCTATACCCTCCTCACAGCGGCCTACGTTCACGCCTCGGATGCTCACCTGTATAATAATCTCATCGGCTATGCTCTCGCTGCAACCTACACCTACGCTCTCTGCCTTACCGTCGACGAGCTCTCCTGGTTCCGTTACACATTCCTAATTCACCTTCTCACGCTTCCTATTCTTGTTAACCTCATTAGCTACGCTATCTTCGCGACACTGTACCCAGAGGCTGAACCAGTCTCTCGCGGCTTTTCAGGCGTGGTTAGTGGCTTAGTAGGCTTCCTGTTGGTCGCTCTCTATGTATTTGTACGGAAGCGCCATAGCCGTGAGGTCGGCTACGCCACCGGATTGATCACTCTTCTCCTGTTGATGCAACTGATCGACCTACGCTACGCGGGGAACTTTCGACCAGTGGTAATGGGCCTTATTGCTCTTGCGAGCCTCCTAGTCCTCTCACCTTACTTCAGAGGCGGTATCGAGTTTCCCGATAAAGAGAAGCGAAAATACACTGGGCTAAGCATAGGCGCGGTAGCAGTAGTAAGCTTTATATTAGCATATCTTATTCTGAAACTGTTTCCTGAGGCAGGAGCTATAATAAAAGATGGAGCGTTTACGAATATCTTTGCTCACGCGGCAGGGTTCCTGTGGGGGATCTTAGTCTCGATTGGCGTATGGGTCTATTGTAGCTACCGACCGGTTGGGTAAAGCCACACCAGTAAGCACTCGTTGGTGGTCTTGGTAGAGTGCTCAGTTAGTACGTGTACGTATCGACAGTGTCTCCATTCTCGTCTTTGAGCGTCACAGTATCACCGCCATTGTTCCAGACAGCACCGTTCTCGCCCCAGTAGAGCTCGTCATCGGTGTCTGTACCGCTGCCGGTGTATAGGGTCACGGAGTCACCTGGCTCAAGAGTGAAGCCGGACGGGAATGAGTAAACGTGGTCGGCCTCATCGGAGACGGTCCAGCCTGTCATCTCTACAGCCTTGTCACCGGTGTTCTCGAAGATCACGTACTCATCGTTCAGGTTCTCGTTATCATTCCCCTCAGCGTCTTCGTGAATGTCGGCTACGATGACGCTCCCAGATCCAGACCCGGAGCCACCTGCGTCGGTTGGCGTGGTTTCTGGGGCAGTATAGTCCCAGACACCGACGTTCTGACTGCGGGCCGTGTCCTCAGCGGCTTGGTAAGCTTCTTGCTCACTGAACGTGCTGTCATAGTACCGTGCGTATCCGTTAGTGAGCAGTCGTTCGTTGAACGATGTTTCCGAACTCTCAGACTGGTAAACGTAGACCAGCAACCGACCATAGTACCCACGCCGATCTGCCTCGGAGTCAACCTCAATATACACCTCTTTCCCAGCGAGACGATCTTCAGCGTACCGGCTTGCGTCGTCGCCCCAGTTAGCAAGCCAGTCCCGTCCATCAGTTGTGTCTGGAACGCCTTCCCACTCGTCGGGGGAGACTTGCGTAACGGAGGTTTCAGGCGTATCAACACCGAGCAGCCGAACGGTCTCAACGCTGCCATTTGGAAGCCGTACGTCCATCGTATCACCATCTACGACATCGACGACAGTCACGGTCCAAGCCGTCTGTGAACCAGATTCAGTAGTTGGCTGCAGTGTTGATGTCGCAGTTAGTGTCGGTGAGGCAGTTGATGTAGGAGTGGATGTCGACAATTGTGTGGGGGTCGCAGTAGGGGTTTCTGTCTCCGATACCGTTGAGTCCGTTTCCGGTGCTGGCTCGTCAGTCGGTATGAGCATTGCGCCAGCGCCACCACCGAGTAGTGCGAGCAGGATGATAGCAGTCGCACCAACTCCTGAGAGATTTAACTCTGTTCGACTGTCCAAGTAGCCCAATAGCGGACTTCGCGTCTGTGGGAGAAGAAATAGCCCGCTCACCAGCATCAAGATCCCGCCAACAAACCCACCAATCCCCTCAGCTAGCGATGAGAACCCCGCGAGAATGAACATCCCCCCGAGCAGGTAGATCGTAATGGTCCGCCAGTTCACGGCTGGTAGATCTCAGTCTTCTAACCTATATGAAAGCTTTCCCCCCTTTCGAATGTACCAGCCTGGTGGTGCGGCTCACCCGTCTAGCGGGGTGCGTTACAAGCTCAATTCACTTTCACTCCGGGTGTGGCTCAATCTTATACACTAATTGGTAGTATGTACCAGTAATGTCCGAGAACTACTACCACTGTAATGACTGCGACGATGCTTGGACCTCCAGCGAGACCGCTGAGGCGTGTCCAGCCTGTGAGTCCTCGGATATCCACGAGGTCGAGTTCGATGAGATGGGAGTAGCCAAATGGCGGCTAGAGAAACACGAGAATGACCCAGTCGTAGCTCTTCGAGGGTGAGCACTCGCCTATGAATGATAGTATCTGGAAAGCACTCCTCGTTGGCATTCCAGGGGTGGCTATAATGGCTTTCGTTGTTAATACAGCCCTCAATTGGGGATTCCGATCTGATCCTGGTGGCGCATTCTCGGGAATACTGTCTTCGATTGTAGCTATCGGTCTTGTTTCACTACTTCTACTCGGCGGTGGTCTGCTGGTTGCTGCTGATCGGCTGTTCGGATTGTGGTCTTGCAGTGGATTTTGAAGAGGCTGATTTGCGAGAGATGTTGTAGACCAAGTGTCTATTCAGCAGCGCGGGAATAGCATCCTTCGATTAAAACGGGAACCTCTCCTTTGCCCAATCTAAGAATCCTTTTTCGGAGTCATACTCGAACATACCAGTCATAATTATGAGTTCAGTCGCATCTTTTTTCCAGTTGATATCACCGAAATCAGGGTGATGGTATCGTATTTTTGGAGGTTCGTCGTAGTGTGGGACAATATCATACTTACCTCCACGACTGACTCCCTGAATCTGAAGCGTATCATCTGGTATGCGCTCTTTCACGCCGACAACCTCATACTCAGCACCGTGATCGCGGGCTTCAGTGGCCCACGCTACTGAATAACTACGACCGGTGTTATTTTCAAGATCGGTCTTGATATCGCTGATTACGTCTGTGAGGTTTCGATGTGCATCCTCTAAATTAGAGTGTTTTTGTTGAGCATAGAGGGGTTCGGCTTGGCTCATAGATGAAAATAAAGCTATACTACATCTTAATATTTTGTAGTAGTTGATCGCGTTCCCTGCATACTACATACAGTAGTTGTTCGTTGATGATCTGACGGCGGGCAAACAAGTACTGCTATTCGTTAACGATCCTACCTCTGAGGAGTAGAATTCTCACTCATAATCTACCACACGAATTGGTATGAGGAGATGACCCAGTCGCAGCTCCTCTGGAGTAAGCACTACACGCGGTGTGGCTCGCAGATCGGCATCTACCTGGGTCTTACTCTAACCCCAACTCCGAAATGACAGTCTCAGTCTCCAGATTCAATCAGATCAAACTCAAGCACAATCGTTCCATCATCTCGTACAGTCTTTTCGATACTGTAGTCCCCGGCCTCTAGTAAGCCTGAAACATTCAACAAGCAGCTACCCTGATTATTTTTCCACACGCTCCTTCGCTTCGTTACTCCTGTATGCCCTGCTGAGTCAGTCATCAATCTGTCGAAGATCTCGTTTGTTTGCAGCCGCCTGTGCCATACTAGGAGAAGCAGCTGGTACCGTATCTGGTCCGTCAGCCCCCTCTTTGTCCAAGATCTCTCCGATCTTCACCGAAAACGTCGTACTGGAACTATCTCTTACCTGAACGCTACCCTTCTCCACCAGAGCTATTTCTTCTGCTTCCTCGTGCTCCTCTGCGAGACTGTTGGCTGCCTGGATCTCCTCATCACTTGGCGACTCAAGCTCAATATTCACCTCATCCTTAGCGCTGACCGAGGAGTCGTCCTGATCCTTCCCATCATTACCCTCCATCTCTGCGTTTGACCGACTCCGATTTCTGTTTGTTCTTGTACTACTAGATCTTCTACTGGCAAACGCAGAAAGCAGGCTTCGGCGCTTCTCCATAATCGAGGCGCGTCGGTCTGGAGGGTTCTTTCGCCCTGCTGCAACATCTTCGAGCGTTCTAACCCTTAGGTTCAGATTCCTCCGGAGAGTTCTGATTAAGCTAGTTCTCGATTGAGTCGACATACTATAGCACCTCAACAACTTGTTCTCCGTCTTCTGTGGCTCGGTAGAGCTTGTAGTTGTATTTCGATTCAGTAAGATCCTCAACGAGATCTCGCTTTTGTAGCCACTTTATTTGTCGACGGACCCACTTCGTTGAGAGATCAAGCTCATCGGCTAATTCCCCGTTCATACGAGGCTTCTGACAGAGTGCTCTGAGTACCTGTGTCCGTCTCTCACTTGCCTTCACGTCACTAACCACTGTCCAGTCTATTTGCTCGAAATCGACACTCATATACCCTCTACAGGCAATTCTGGGGTGAATCCTCATTAAGCCAGGGATGGCTATTATAGGTGAGATTATCATACCGATTATAATTGCAACACCCGTGGACAAACGGGGACAGACGTGAGTATGGCTACTGGATAGGATCGGCGCGGTCCCCACGGGCCAACACGGGAAGGTAGGCAGGCGGGATGGATCCATTATGCGAGAAAGTGGAGTCACACCCACTGAACAGGCGAGGCCCCCGTCCCCACGTGGGGATCTATCTTGGACGAGTCAGTGGTAGCTGATTACGACCTTCGAGTACCCTCACGCCTGAACTCGGCTAAATCTATTACTAACACATAACAGAAATTGTTTATATCCGACTGGAACGTGTAGGATTACATATGGCAGCGAAATGCCCTCACTGTGGCCAGACGATAGAAGGATCAGAGGACTACAACGCTGAAAAAGTCCGACTGAAGCCCTGTGATCACCTTCTTCGTATTGCTGTTCCGGCAGTCGACTACCCGAGTTTTCCCTAAAGTCTGCTGTACATACTCTTTTGCAACCGGCGGAACTGTTGTCTATTATGATGCCGTTCCTGATTCAGGTAAGCGGCCATCCTATCGAAGAGAAGGCTGATCCCGCCTACATCGAGGGAGCAAGGGGACGCGATTCTGTGATGAACCACTTCGCCACGGCGAATACTTCAACGCGAGCCCATTCTGGAAGCGTGAAGGATTTGGCAGGCACGAGGCTTGGCAGACGATCTCAGCTGGCGATAAGGGGCTACTCTATTGCACGAGTAGTGTTGATGAACACGGAGCCTGTATAAGTCATCTCCTGATTGTTGATGACGTAGATCGTGACGACTCTGGGGGTGCGAGGCTCAGGTTTTCGTCTGTCCGAGAACTAACGCCGAAGGTTCCCTACAGCGATCTTCAAGCGGAAATCGAGGCAGGTAGACTATCGGAGCAAATGCAATACTGCGGCCAAGAGGGATTCAATATCACGCTGATACCTCGGTCAGACGTTGAACGAATTCTTGATCTTGCTGATCCAGATGAGACGAGGAAGACGTCGAGTAAGTCTCATCTAAACGAATCACTCAGAGACATCGCAGAGGACCACTTTGGAGATCCATAGCCTCACATAATGCGAATATTAGCCGGATCTCTTCCCGAAGTGAGTGAATCAACACGTATCTGAGAATGAGCAGAGCATCTCGTGCGAGATGTACGGGAGATATATGTCACGCCAGTACTGCTGAAACCACTGGCGGAAAATCGACAAGTACGAGCTATCTTGATTCGGCAAAGTACTAATACATTGACTTGATTTGCTCAGTATATGCCCTCCATTGTCGACGAATTAACTGATCTTAGAGGAACACGCCCAGCACAGGCTATCTCCGCTGCGATGTTCCTTGGATTAGGCTTGTACAATCTGTTCTACAAACCTGGGGTACTCGCGCTCATCTGGGGTATCCTATTTTTGGCTGGTGGATTACTTGCAGTCTACAAGCTGGTCGTTGGGGAGAGTATCGTACAATCAATTTCGTCTTGACTCCTTCTATCGGACTCAATTCCTGTAGAAGCACGCACAATCTCATACACTTATACAGGAATCGCTCACTACAGGATGTACAATGATTACTTCTCCACCGTACGGTTGCGAATGGTAGATACGGCGCTATCCTCGGAGAAAGAATGATGAAGCGCCCAACTTTCATCCCAGTATGCCAACTGTTTCATCAGTCGCATTAGGAGGGCTGCAGGTGGTTGCTTTGTTAGCCGCAGTGGTCGTTGCTGGGTCAAGATTGTTGATCGCTGGATTAGACCCAACCTCAGATGAAGATGTGAATTACTGGATGGCGCGAATTATCGCTTATAGTTCGATTGTCTCACTAATTACACTCTCTGTCGCTGGGATACTGTTCATTTTGGGATTGATGAGCGCTTACGCAATGCCACCATCGATAGATCTTGCATTTCTATTACTACTAGCTGGCCTTGCTGCATTTAGTGCGCCGATGGCATTACTCATATACCACAAATGGAATCAAGACAAATTGCCATCGCTCGAATCACCTTAATAACATTCTACAACAGCCATTATCCAATATATTGAGGTTCAGTACAACCGACGGATATGGTCGAGAGTTAGCTTCTTTTCTAACGGTCAATACGCAAGCACGTTCTAATGGGTGATTCAAACTTAACAGTGTGAAAGAAACTTTGCTAATAGTTCTACGGTACCCTCTGCTCTCATAGAATCAATATCCCTCCAGATCGGGTCCGAGATGTGGGGCAGCACCTCAGCCAATAGATCTCCCAGAAAATCACCTCTATCGGGTTATTGTCAACGAATTATTAGGAATCGTATACTGTACCCCTCTGTGAGTTTCCTGATAATATTTTCACACATCACACCCTATACCCCACACGTCGGGGATCGGTCCACTACCTTTTTCGATCAATTCAAACCTATCGCTCTTTTTCACTTCTTTGCTGATACTGCTCCTGCTTGCTTCGATTTCACCATCTATATCATTGATCTCGAACTGATCTAAGCCCTCATCACGAAGGTATCTGAGTATCTGGTTTTCAGTAGAAACATAAGAACCACCAACCATCTCATCAGGCTTTTCACTAACTGGGATATCGTCAGGGATAGCATCCGTGTGAACGTATACTGTACTCTCTTCGACTGATTCATCCCTTCCAAACCGGAGGATAGCTTGTCCTACTATGTCTTTTTGGAAAGCCCTCATAATAGGATCCCCCACGTCTCCGAATGACTTCTCGGTTCCTTTCTTCTCATTCCACTCAACAGACTGATCCAAGAAGGCTCCAATAAGCCTCACTTGATGATGTATACGCCACTCAGGACTCCCGAGCACAATTCCAACGTCTTCTTTTCGGAATTGGTTGTTTGACTCGACGTTAGCGAAGTTCATTTTGTCACTAATTGGGAGCTCGTCCTCGTCGTACTGGGTCAGAGCCTTCTTTGTGCTAATTATCGGAACGTCCTCGTTATGATCTCTAGCGACTAACTTGATCAGCTTTGCATCGCGCTGAGGAGTCACGTATTCACCGGATGAGTAGGGTTTCACGTCCTCGGAGGTCTGGACGACAGAAAGACCCATAATGTCAGAATAGTACTTCTTACGTTCTGGTTGGGATAGAGGTTCGATTAGCTCAGTATGCACTCCTAACCTCCAGTTCAGCCATACAGGAAATGATAGATTTCCGTGCTCGACCGGATAGCCGGTGAGAACGATAATGGTATCAGGAGATATCCCGCGGTTGTTTCCCACAAATCCAGGCCTATTCAGCAGATATACACTACGGTCTCCGTCTTTTACTCCGATATAGTCCTCTTCGTCTGAGCTGTCAGTGTCTTCGTAGCCATAGACAGCGAAGCCGTTACCTAGATCCTCTGATTTCAAAATCGTCGAGACGATCTTCACAGCGTCGGAGTGTGTGGTCGCGCTTTCGTCTGTCCGTGGCTCGAAATCTAAGTCATCCAGAGCCTCAATCGCTCTCTGTCGAAATTCTTCGGAGCCTCTTGTCTCGTAAATAAAGTCGACCGAGTTGCAAGGGAAGGAGTCATCCTCCAAGATAGCAGTCAACTTTGATTCGGTAACCTCGTGCTCTTTGATGAATGCTTGCTTCGATATGTCGTCAAAGAACACAGTTCGGCCTCGGACGAAGGGCTCTACGTGAGAGTGCTTTGTATTCCCTATGAGGACATCGTACTTGTTGAGTGGGATGTCTTTGTTGTACTCTCCTTTCAGCTCCGGGAGTTTTCGAGCGTACTCACAGGCTGGGTGGCAAGCCTCCGTCTCGTGGTGAATGGTTCGAGGTGAGATACCTCTGTGATACAGTTTGTAAGCCTTACTCGGGGTGGAACTGCCTTCACCTGAGTCATAGCTGTCGCAATCCTCCGGCATTGAGGGAAGTATCTTGACTGTCAGTCCTCGGTCCTCACACCACTGTTTGAACTCTCCGTAGAGATCTCGACGAGCGGTGAAGTACGCTGCGTGAATCCCCTTGTCAGCGATGACCTGAGCACTGCTGTACGATTTGCCTGAAGAAGGAGGTGCTTTGATTACACAGTCAAGTTTGTCCTCAATACAGCCAGATATTGTTTTCTTGACTCTGTCGTATACGTCCTGTTGAGATTCTAGTGAATTCTTGTCTTCCATATGATTAATTCCCGTAACAGTTCAAAACTGTCAAAATATTGGCAAGAAAGATTCTGTAATCTCTGCTGTTCCTGCTCAATGCACCAGTCCAAGCCCATCTCATCAATTAGGTGATGGTACCTAGTGAACTTCCCAGTGAAGATGATAACATCCTTCTCACGCTCGAAATACAACAAGCCGCGCTCTTTCGCTGCATCTTTTAGATCCGTTGAGATGCTTTCCTTTACGTACTGAGGCTCCAGCTCGAACATAGTGAGCGTTCCAGTCTTGGATATCCACGGAGAGTACGGCTTGTCTTCGGTATTTTTCAGGAACTCTTTCTTCTGCTCCCTAGAGACAACAGAACTCGTTGTCTCCGTATCCGCTTCGGAACTCTGTGTTTCGGTGCTCGTCTCGGGGCTCTGTTCTTCCCTTTCGTTTTCAGAGTCTTGTGACTCCGCTTCTGTTTCGGAGTCCAGGAAGTGTTCAATTCCCATCTGAGTGTATGAAATCTAATCCAATTTTTGTTTTAGACCTAGCTTCAACTCGAATGTCACCGTCTGCGTCGGTAGTCATTTCTCTAAATTCTCCGTTAATCGATTGACTGTCTGCTCAAATCGCTGGATACAATACCTCCAGTGGGGCAAAAACCCGCTCGACAGAATCGAACTGTCAATAATGCGCCAGCGCGGGCTGTTTTGTCTTGCAAAAAGCTAGGTACCGGGTGTGGGGTTATCCTGAGGAGGCTTCGAGGAATTCCTCGATGGCACCCTCTTTGTTCTGAACAACCTCCTTGTCCACAGCTACGAGGAAGTCCCCGACTATCTTCTTCCGGTCGATCGGGGAGTTCTTCAGCGACTTAGCAGCTCGGAAATGCTTTTTCATTCTCTCCTCCTCAGCATAACCGGCCTCTGACTCGGGGTGATCCGGGTTGGACAGAGTGATGTGAGTCTGCTTCTGCTGATTTTCTCCATCACCTATGTAGTCGTCAAGTCCAGTCATTCTACTTGCTCCTCGGATTGGCCCTCTATATCGCGGCTATCGGTTTCGGCTTTTCTTACCATTGCATATAAGCGTAGGAGCCGTAGGCATTTGATGAAACTTTCTAGAGAGAAGAGCAACTGCCAAGCGAGAGCAAGCCTAGAGATGGAAAAGTCTATTTCACCCCTACCATCTGTATGATCGAGGACCGTTGCTAGTGGGATACTCGTATTTTCTAACGACAGGTGATCTCAAATGACTCGAATATTCGATTCCAGTCGTTCACGTGATCACCAAAAGGAGATGGATAGCCGTTTGAGTCGATCCGAAATCGCTTCTTTCCAGACGGTGGAATACATTCCAGAGCCTCTTCATCGAGAACTAAGAAGTCGTCTATTTCAGGATCATATTCACTCTCAGTTTCGTGGTTGATCACTATAGCAAAAACTTCGATCTGTTCAAACTCATTCGCATTCGGAAATTGCTCCGTTTTTGCTGAACTCAATTTCTTTTCATCTTTGTACACTATTTCAATATGATTTCCTTCTCGCTGGCCAGAGAGATTAGAATGATGAGTCTTACCTCTAACTGCGACCGCGTCTGATGTAATTTCGAACCAATAGGATTTCTCTAGTTTAGAATTTGCTGGGTCGGCGTCAAAATCCAGATTGTGCTTTTCAGCTTTCTCTTTGAGAAGTCTTACCCACTTAGGATACGTTTTGAATTGATCAATTCCCATTGTGTACTACTGTATAGTAGAGCTGAAAGTCATAAGCTGTGGTCTTCGGATCCTGAAGGAATAAATTCCGGGATAGCAAAGTTCTCTCGGATAGTCTGCATCTTCGCTGTAACGGTATCTTCCGGTTCCGTTTCTGGGACGATCACGATGTAGCCTTCTTCGATTTTACTGACTCCGTCTCCCTGATCTCCTGATCCCTCGATTTCGACTTCTCTAATATCGCCTTCGTCTACTGGAGGGGCTGGCTCTGATTCAGCTGGTTTCTCTGGCTCTGACGACTCCGGAGCAGTATCAGTTTCGACTGACGGAGCTTCCATCAGCGAGATTTTGTACACCTCATCCGCTGAGAGATCTCCTTTCCGAATTTCTCGCTCTGGAACCTCAATCAGATATGAGCCATCCTGTTGATCTATAGTAGCGCTATACAGGCAGAGTAGGTCATCTGAAATATCCATCTGCTACAGTTGCAAAAGAACAGGAGAGTCTTGAGTTTATTGAAGGGTCAGAAAATCTCTGCCCGCTCGCGAGTATGTATAGCGTCCGTTTGAGTCTTGAGTGACTTTTTGCTGATCCTACGTGTATACAGTGGTAAGATGACTCAGCAGACACTCTATCCCGTGCTCATAGGGCTATTTGATCTTGGATTCGCCGGACTCCTCCTTCTGATCGCTCCAGTGCTTGGGGTGATGATGGGAGCTATAGGTATGCTTGTCGTGGGAACGTATCTTGTTCAGCACATAGGCGTCTCTCACACAGAGTCTGCCTCTCGTATAGCAGGAGATGTGTAGACGGAAACATAGAGTCCGACTATACTGATTCACTGAGTTATGATCAGAGGCGAGCGTCGAGAATTGATCAGTACAGACCAATGCTGTATCACATCAAATCGTTACCTACTCAGAATCTGCCAAGAACATATTGCTGAATATAGATGATGGATACAGCAAAGCGGTCGTAATCGCATTTGCCGGGTAACCCGTGTATATAGACATACATAGTGTTATTAGTAAAACACACGTCATTTGCAGATCTTGGGGCCCGTGGGTGGTCCCCGTGTGAAACGACGTGGATTCCTCCGAGCGTGTGCGGCAACAACTCTCGGGGTGACTGCTGGCTGTACAACGATTGCTGAACGATCAGCGATACAAATCGGATACATAAAAATCAACAACAACACATCGAACCCCGTCGATGTACAGGTCCTGTTAACCGACAGCGGTGACCCCGTATACTGGGATACAGTGCGGGTTCCCGGAGGCAGGGACATCCGTCTCGACTCGGTACCGACGCAAGCAGGTGTATATACGTTGTACGCTCGGACACCATTGCGGGCACCGTCCGATTGGGAGTCGTTCGATACGACCACACTCAACGACTCGTGTACTGGGTTGCTGGTGAATGTGCGTGAAGACGACTCAGGCGATATGGGCGTCTCCTCAATATATTATCAGGCAGATTACCAGGGGTGTAACGCGCAGTCCGCGACCCCATCAGATAGGTAGTCAGACAGTTGACAAGGCAGAATGGGACCGGCCTCAAGAGGATAAACTATCTGACCGATTCGCGCGTTGTATACAGCAGCGCCTGAACGAACTACCCGGGGCCTGTCAGTAGCGTCTTAAGCGATACAGAGAGTGGGTGCAACAACATCGACTCCAGTCGATTCACCCGGGTAAGCGCGCTCAGCGACGTTCAGCACCCGCCAGCGCCACCGGCACCACCAGCAGCACCACCAGCACCGGCCGCACCGCCGGCACAGGAGGCGGCCGCTCCGGCACTCGCGCCAGCACAAGCCGA